>DASUVX010000077.1:0-15532 GCA_036378735.1 Pseudonocardiaceae bacterium
GCTGCCACCGGGCTGGTCGCAGCGGCTGGGCAGCGCGCCCATCGTCAACGTGCACGTGGTGCTGGACCGCCCGGTGCTCGACAAGCCGTTCATCGCCGGGGTGGACACCCCGGTGCAGTGGGTCTTCGACCGCACCTCGCATGCTGGGCTGGCCAGCGGCCAGTACCTGGCGGTGTCGCTCTCGGCTGCCGACGACTACATCGACATGCCGACCGCGGCGCTGCGGGAGAAGTTCCTGCCGGAGCTGGCCGCGCTGCTGCCGGAGATTCGGGCAGCTGGGATGCGGGACTTTTTCGTCACCCGAGAACGGCACGCGACGTTCCGCCCCGCTCCCGGTACCGCGGCACTACGCCCCCCGGCAGTCACTGCCGCCCGCGGGTTGTTCCTCGCCGGCGCCTACACCGCCACCGGCTGGCCGGCCACCATGGAAGGCGCCGTCCGCAGCGGCGAAGCCGCCGCCACCGCCCTGCTTTCCAGCACCCAGCCCCCGACATGGAGACATAACGGGGCCAAGAGGGCGTCGAAAACCCCGACATGGCTCCATGTCGGGAGAAGATCCGATGTCGCGAAGGGGGCCGCGTCATGACTGCTTCGGCTGCGCGGGCGACAGTACCCAGTGCGCTGCGCCGGGCCCGGGATGCGGTGACGCCCGCGACGCGGGCGTTCCTCGAGCGGCTGGACGACACCAGCGCCGCGATCGCCGCTTACCACCTCGGCTGGACCGATGCTGCCGGGGTGCCCACCCGCGGGGGCGGGGGCAAGGCCGTCCGACCCGCGCTGGCCACGCTGTCCGCGCAAGCTGCCGGCGCGCCGGCGCGGGTGGGCATTCCCGGGGCGGTCGCCGTCGAGCTGGTGCACAACTTCTCCCTGGTGCACGACGACGTGATGGACGGCGACACCGAGCGCCGCCACCGGCCCACCGTGTGGGCGGTGTGGGGCACCACCAGCGCGATCCTGACCGGGGACGCGCTGCTCGCGCTGGCCCAGGAGGTGCTGCTGGACAGCCCGTCGCCGCACCGGGCCGTTGCCGCCCGGCTGCTCGCCGAGGCCACCCGGCACCTGATCCGCGGCCAGGTGCAGGACGTTGCCTTCGAGCGGCGTAATGACGTCACCCTGAACGAGTGCCTGGACATGGTGTCGGGCAAGACCGGTGCCCTGCTGAAAGCCAGCGCGGCGATCGGCGCGGTGCTCGCCGGCGCCCCGGCCGAAGTCACCAACGCACTGTCCGTTTTCGGTGCCGAACTCGGCATCGCCTTCCAGCTCGTCGATGACCTGCTGGGCATCTGGGGCGACCCGGCGACCACCGGCAAGCCCGTCTTCTCCGACCTGCGCTCGCGCAAGAAGAGCCTGCCGGTCACCTACACGCTCAGCCAGGGTGGTCCGGCCGGGCGTGAGCTGGCCGCCTGGCTTGGCGGGTCGGCTCCCGACGGCGAAGCCCGGGCTGCTGACCTCATCGAGTCGGCGGGCGGCCGGCAATGGGCCGCGGAGGAAGCTCGCCGCCGCATCGAGGTGGCCACCGCAGCGTTGAGCAGCGTCCCGATGCCCGCCGGCCCGCGGGCGGAGCTGGTCGCCATCGCCCACTTCATCGTCGATAGGGAGGCCTGATGACCCGCACCCACCCAGCCAGCGCAGACGGCGACACCGCGGGCAGCTCGGCAGCCCAGACCTCGGCAGCGCAGACGCTGGCCGCCGCGGTGGCGCACCTGCGCGAGCGTCAAGACGCCGAGGGCTGGTGGAAGGGCGAGCTGCAAACCAATGTCACCATGGACGCAGAGGATCTGCTGCTGCGCGAGTTCCTCGGCATCCGCGACGCGGAGCTGACCGAGGAAGCTGCCCGGTGGATCCGGTCCCAGCAGCGCGACGACGGCAGCTGGGCTATCTACTACGGCGGCCCCGGCGAGCTGTCCACCACGATCGAGGCCTGGGTGGCGCTGCGACTGGCCGGGGACTCTCCGGATGCGCCGCACATGACCAGCGCCGTGACGTTTATCCGCGCCCACGGTGGGCTGGAACGCAGCCGGGTGTTCACCCGGGTCTGGCTGGCCATGTTCGGGCTGTGGTCCTGGGACGACCTGCCCAACCTTCCCCCTGAACTGATCTTCCTGCCGCGATGGTTCCCGCTGAACGTCTACGACTGGGGCTGCTGGGCCCGGCAGACGATCGTGCCGCTGACCATCGTGTGCACGCTGCGCCCGGTGCGCCCGCTGCCCTTCGGGGTCGACGAGCTGCGTACCGGTCCTGCGTCGCTGCGCGGTGAAGCGGCCCCGCACCCGCTATGGACCTGGGGCGGTTTCTTCCAGCGCACCGACCGGATCCTGCACGCCTACGCCCGGGGGCAGCGACTGCGGCCGATGCGCCTGCTGCGGCGGGCGGCCATGCGCCGGTCCGCGGAGTGGATCCTGGCCCGGCAGGAGGCCGACGGGTGCTGGGGCGGTATCCAGCCGCCGTGGGTGTACTCGCTGCTGGCCCTGCACCTGCTGGGTTATTCGCTGGACCACCCGGCGGTGCGGGTCGGCATCGCGGGTCTGGAGACCTTCGCCATCCGTGAGCGCACCCCGGATGGTTGGGTGCGGCGGCTGGAGGCCTGCCAGTCCCCGGTGTGGGACACCTGCCTGGCGGTCACCGCCCTGCTCGACGCCGGAGTGCCCGCTGACGATCCCACGGTAGCCCGGGCCAGCGACTGGTTGCTGGGCGAAGAAGTCCGGGTGCGTGGCGACTGGGCGATCCGCCGGCCTGATCTGGCGCCCGGCGGGTGGGCGTTCGAGTTCCACAACGACACCTACCCCGACACCGACGACACCGCCGAAGTGATCCTCGCCTTGCGGCGCGTCGGCCTGACCGACCGCAGCGCGCTCGACCGCGGGGTGGAATGGCTGCTCGGCATGCAGTCCAAGGACGGCGGCTGGGGCGCCTTCGACGCCGACAACACCCGAGAACTATGCAACAAGCTGCCGTTCTGCGATTTCGGTGAAGTGATCGACCCGCCGTCAGCGGACGTGACGGCGCATGTCGTGGAGGCGCTGGCCGCCGAGGGTCTGGCTGACGGGGTGGCTTGCCGCCGCGGGGTGAAGTGGCTACTTGATGCCCAGGAGACTGACGGGTCGTGGTTCGGCCGGTGGGGCGCCAACTACGTCTACGGCACCGGTGGTGTGGTGCCCGCGCTGATCGCCGCCGGGGTGGCCCCGGACTCGCTGTCCATCCGGCGGGCCGTGCGCTGGTTGGAGCGTCACCAGAACGACGACGGCGGGTGGGGCGAGGACATGCGGTCCTACGAGGATCGCGCCTGGTCCGGCCGGGGCGAGTCGACGGCCTCCCAGACCGCCTGGGCGCTGCTGGCCTTGCTGGCGGCCCGCGAGCGGAGCGAGCAATCAGACAACGGAGCGCATTCTGAGGCGGTTGAACGTGGCGTCGAGTGGCTATGCCGCACCGTGCGCGAGGACGGATCGTGGGATGAGCCGCAGTTCACCGGCACCGGGTTCCCCTGCGACTTCTACCTGAACTACCACCTTTACCGGCAGATTTTCCCGATCTCCGCGCTGGGCCGGTACCTGGGCGGTGCCCATTGAGCTCAACTGTGCTGTTCACCCCGTTGCGCGTCGAACACGCCGCGCTGCGGGGGGCTGCCCGCAGCATGGCCGTGGTGCGCACCGGGATGGGCCCTCGACGTGCCGGCGCCACCGCCGCTGCGATGCAGGCAGATGCTGTCCTCGTCGCGGGGGTGGCTGGTGCCCAGGCCGCGCACGTCCACCCCGGTGACGTCGTGGTCGCCAGCGAGGTCCGTGGCAGCGGCGGCACCGTCGAGATCCCGTCGGCGCCGTTGCTGGCGGGGGCATTGCGGCGGCTGGGATTGACGGTGCACGTCGGACCCATCAGGTCGGTGCCGGGCATTGCCTGGAAAGTCACCGAAACCATCCCTCAGGCGCTCGCGGTGGACATGGAATCGGCGCAGCTTGCCCCGGCCAGCGCACCGTTTGCGGTGGTACGCGCGATTGTGGATTCCCCCGATCACCCGCTGTGGCATCCCGGCACGCTGCGCCGGGGCATCACCGGTTTGCGTGCCTTGAGGGCATGCCAACCTGCGCTGGAGCAGTGGGCGGCGGCGACCGGCCCGCGGGACATGCTGCTCGCCGCGCCGCGCTCGTTCTGCGCGGGCGTCGCCCGGGCGATCGACACCGTGGAAGGCGCGCTGCGCCGCTACGGCCCGCCCGTGTACGTGCGCCACCAGATCGTGCACAACGCGCACGTGGTGCGCGACCTCCAGAACCGCGGGGCGGTGTTCGTCGACGACGTCGAGGCGGTGCCGGAAGGCAGCGTCCTGGTGTTCTCGGCGCACGGCGTGGCTCCAACCGTGCGCCGGGACGCCGCCGCGCGCACCCCTACCGTCATCGACGCCACCTGCCCGCTGGTCACCAAGGTGCACACCGAGATCCGCCGCTATGCCCGGCGCGGCAACACGGTGTTCCTCATCGGCCACGCCGACCACGAGGAAGTGCAGGGCAGCCGCGGCGAGGCGCCCGACGATGTCATCGTCGTACCCGACGTCGAGACTGCGCAGCAGGTCCGACCAAAAGACCCAGCGCGGGTGGCCTACACCATGCAGACCACGCTCGCGGTGGACGAGGCCGACCAGATAGCCCGGATCCTGCGCGAGCGGTTCCCCGCGCTGAGCGCGCCGCGCACCGACGACATCTGCTACGCGACCACCAACCGCCAGGCCGCGGTCCGGGCGATCGCCCGTGAGGTCGATCTGGTGCTGGTGGTGGGCTCGCCCAACTCGTCGAACTCGGTGCGCCTGGTCGAGGTCGCCCAGCGCGAGGGCGTGCCCGCGTACCTGATCGACGACTGCAGCGAGATCGACCTGCGCTGGCTGGCGGGCCGGGCGCGGGTGGGCATCACCGCCGGCGCCTCGGCGCCCCCGCACCTGGTCGACGAGATCGTGCACTGCCTGGGCGGACTCGGCCCGGTCACCGCGAAGGAATCGCAGCTGATCGACGAGGACGTCACTTTCGCACTGCCTAAAGAGGTGATCTAACGATATGGCTATGCCGTTACGACAATCCCTGAAACTGGGCGCTTTCCTGGTCAAGCAGAAACTGCTGCGCCGGGACAAGTTCGCCCTGCTCGTCGAGCTCGAGCCGCTGTTCGCGTGCAACCTCAAGTGCGGCGGCTGCGGCAAGATCGCCCAGCCGGCGGCGTTGCTCAAGCAGCGGATGCCGGTCGAGCAGGCCGTCGCCGCCGTCGAGGAATGCGGCGCGCCGATGGTGTCGATCGCCGGTGGCGAACCGCTGATGCACCCGCAGATCGACGAGATCACCCGGCAACTGCTGGACCGCGGCAAGATCGTCTTCTTGTGCACCAACGCGTTGCTGCTGCCCAAGCACCTGCACAAGTTCACCCCCCACCGGGATTTCGCCTGGATGGTGCACATCGACGGGCTGCGCGAGCGCCACGACGCCTCGGTGCGCAAGGTGGGCGGCTTCGACGCCGCGGTCGACGCGATCCGGGCGGCCAAAGCCGCTGGGTTCCGGGTGATGACCAACACCACCTTCTTCACCACCGACACCCCGCAAGATGTCATCGACGTGCTCGACTACCTCAACGACGAGCTCGGTGTGGACAACATGCAGATCTCCCCGGGCTACGCCTACGACAAGGCGCCCGACCAGGACCACTGGCTGGGCGTGCAGCAGACCAGGGAGCTGTTCGCCAAGGCGTTCGGCGACGGCCGGCGCAAGCACTGGCGGCTCAACCACTCCCCGATCTTCCTGGACTTCCTGGAAGGCAAGCGGGACTTGGCCTGCACCGCGTGGGGCATCCCGTCGTACTCGCTGCTGGGCTGGCAGCGCCCCTGCTACCTATTAGACGACAGCTACGCCGAGACCTATCAGGAGCTGCTAGAAGACACCGACTGGTCCGCCTTCGGCCGCGGCCGTGACCCCCGGTGCGCCAACTGCATGGCCCACTGCGGCTACGAACCCACCGCGGTAGTCGCCACCATGGGCTCCCTACGCGAGTCCCTCCGCGCAGCCACCGGCGGGTGACGGCATGGACCAAACCGCAGTCTGGATGCAGACTGCTGTCTGGAAGCCCGAAAAAACAGCAGTCTGCATCCAGACTGCGGGCGGGCCCGTCCCATGCTAGGTGAGTTGACGGGGCCTGAGGGGTTAAAGGCACTTCCAGAGAGCGCGCTTCCGGCGTTAGCCGATGAGATCCGGCAGCTGCTGATCGAGTCGGTGCCGCGCACCGGGGGGCATTTCGGGCCCAACCTCGGCGTCGTGGAGCTGACCATCGCGCTGCACCGGGTCTTCCAATCCCCCCGCGACGCGATCGTGTGGGACACCGGCCACCAGGCTTACGTGCACAAACTGCTCACCGGACGCCGCGATGGCTTCGGACGGCTGCGCACCGCCGGGGGCCTGTCCGGCTACCCCAGCCGCGCCGAGAGCCCGCACGACCTGGTGGAAAACTCGCACGCCTCGACGGCGCTGTCCTACGCCGACGGCCTGACCAGGGCGTTCGCCTTGCGGGGCGAGCATGATCGCGCGGTGGTCGCGGTGGTCGGTGATGGTGCCCTGACCGGCGGGATGTGCTGGGAGGCGCTGAACAACATCGGCGGCGCACCGCAGCGACCGCTGATCATCGTGCTCAACGACAACGGCCGGTCCTACTCCCCGACGGTCGGCTCGCTGGCCGGCCACCTGCGCGCCCTGCGGCGCCGCACCGCCTCCAGCGCGGTGTTCGATCAGCTCGGCCTGGCCTACCTAGGGCCGATCGACGGCCACGACATCGCCGCGGTGGAGACCGCTTTGAACCACGCCCGATCGCTGGGGCGCGCGGTGGTGGTGCACTGCGTCACCGTCAAAGGCAAGGGATGCCCGGTTGCCGAGACCGACGAGGTCGACTGCCTGCACTCGGTCTCCCCGCCCGCCCTGGCCAGCGGCCCTTCCTGGACTGGGGTGCTGTCTGACGAGCTGGTCGCCATCGGCTGCGAGCGCACCGACGTGGTGGCGCTGACCGCGGCGATGCTGCACCCGACCGGCCTGCACCGTTTCGCCACCGAGTTCCCCGACCGCGTGTTCGACGTCGGGATCGCCGAGCAGCACGCGGTCACCACCGCGGCGGGGCTGGCGATGGGTGGCCTGCACCCGGTGGTCTGCGTCTACGCGACGTTCCTCAACAGGGCCTTCGACCAGGTGCTGATGGATGTGGCGCTGCACGAGCTGCCGGTCACGTTCGTGCTGGACCGGGCCGGCGTCACTGGCAACGACGGGCCCTCGCACAACGGGATGTGGGACCTGTCGCTGCTCGGGGTGGTGCCCGGGATGCGGGTGGCCGCGCCGCGGGACGCGGCGCGGCTGCGCGCGCAACTGCGGGAGGCCGTCGCCCATCCGGGACCGGCCGCGGTGCGGTTCCCCAAGGGCGCGGTGGGCCCGGACCTGCCGGCGATCGGCCGGATCGGCGCGGCGGACGTGCTGGCCCGCAACGGCTGCGGCGGCGTGCTCATCGTGGCCGCCGGTGCCTGTGCCCGATCCGCCGTGACGGCCGCCGCCGAGCTCGCGCTGTGCGGCCAGGACGTCACCGTGGTCGACCCGGGATGGCTGCTGCCGGTGGACCCGGCGCTGGTCCGCGCCGCGGACGGCTACCAACTCGTGCTCACCGTCGAGGAGAACGCCGGCGCCGGCGGCTTCGGAGACGCCGTGGCCCGCGCGTTGCGCGCCAGCGGATCGCGCGTCGCGGTGCGCTCCATCGACCTGGGGTCACAGTTCCTGCCGCATGCCGCCCGCAACGACCTGCTCCGCGCGCACGACCTGAACGTCGCCGGAATTGCCCGTGCTGCCGAGCGTGCTGGGTGGCGCGGGCTCGTCAGCGCTTAAGAGTGCTCTAACAGTGCGTAAGGAAAAGTATGCGAGTTTTGCTGGTGCATCCGAGCGCGTTGATGTATTCAGAGCTGTTCTTGCGGCTGGAGCCGCTGGGGTTGGAGCGGGTGGCTGGGGCCGCCCGCGAAGCCGGGCACCAGGTCGCCATCATCGACTTGCAGACCCACACCTGGGCCGAGCTGGATCGCGAGTTGGCCCGGTTCCGCCCGGATGCGGTCGGGTTCGGCCTGAACTACCTGGCGAACGTGCCCGAGGTGATCGAACTCGCGCATCGGTTGAAACGGTTGGGGCCCGCCCCGTACGTGTTCGCCGGCGGCCACTCGGTGTCGTTCATCGCCAAGCATGTCCTGGAGCAGGCCGGCGGCGCGATCGACGCGGTGCTGCGCGGGGAGGGCGAGGTCGCCGCCCCGCTGCTGCTCGCCGCCCTACCCGATAACGCCGCGCACGAGGTACCCGGTGCCGTCACGCTGACCGGCACCGGACCCGGCGCGCCCGGCATGCTGAGCAGCATCGACACCCCGCTACCAGCCCGGGACCTGCTGAGCCGCCGCAACAAGTACTTTATCGGGGTGCTGGACCCCGCCGCGTCGGTGGAGTTCACCCGCGGCTGCCCGTGGGACTGCTCGTTCTGCTCGGCGTGGACGTTCTACGGCCGCAGCTACCGCCGCGCCTCGCCCGAAGCAGCCGCCGACGACCTGGCCGCGGTCCGCGAACCGGGCGTGTTCATCGTCGATGACGTCGCGTTCATCCGGCCTGAGCACGGCGACGCCATTGCCGCCGAGCTGGAGCGCCGCAAGATCCGCAAGGACTACTACCTGGAGACCCGGGCCGATGTCCTGCTGCGAAACCAGGAGGTGTTCCAGCGCTGGCGCCGGCTGGGGCTGAAGTACATGTTCCTGGGCATGGAAGCCCTCGACGCCGAGGGGCTGGAGCTGTTCCGCAAGCGCGTGAGCCCTGATGACAACTTCCGGGCGCTGGAGGTTGCCCGCCGCCTCGGCGTGGCCGTCGCAATCAACCTCATTGTGGATCCGCAATGGGATACCGAGCGTTTCCGGCTGGTCCGTGAATGGGCCCTGCAGGTCCCCGAGATCGTGCACCTGTCGGTGATGACGCCATACCCCGGCACCGAGATCTGGCATACCGAATCCCGCAAGCTCACCAGCCTGGATTACCGGCTGTTCGATATCCAGCATGCGGTGCTCCCGACGAAACTGCCACTCGACCAGTTTTATCGTGAGCTCGTGAAGACGCAAGCGGTGATCAACCGTAAGCATCTCGGAGTGGCGGCGCTGGCCAAGACCGCGCGGATCGTAGGGCGGCATCTGCGGCACGGTCAGACCAATTTTGCTCGTATGTTGTGGAAGTTCCACCGGATCTACAATGCGCAACGCCAGCTTGCGGACCATTCTCGACCGGTTCGATACGAGCTGCCCCAGCCCCGGCACGCCGATCTCGCCCCGCGTGATCGCCGGCAACTCTATATCCACACAGCTGCCTCACGAGGGTCCGTTTCGGGCTCTGCCGACGTGGGTAGGCCGCCCTGAGCGCACAGATAGCGGATAGGGAGTCGGTTATGCGGGTGCTGGTCTTAGGTGGAGACGGATATCTCGGTTGGCCCACTGCGGTGCACTTGTCCGATTGCGGGCATACTGTCGGCATCGCGGACAACTTCGCCCGCCGCAATTATGATCACGAGTTGGGTATCGAGAGCCTGGTTCCGGTGCACCCGCTGCACGTCCGGGTGGCCGCCTGGGCGGAGCTGTCCGGCCGCCAGATCGACGCTTTCTGCGGCGATATCACCGACGCCGCATTCACCCGTGACCTGCTTAGCGGCTTCCGCCCGCATGCCGTGGTGCACTTCGCCGAGCAGCGCTCCGCGCCGTACTCCATGATCGACCAGGCACATGCCGTCTACACCCAGCGTAACAATGTCATCGGTACGTTGAACCTCTTATTCGCCATCGCCGAGACTGATCGCAATATCCATCTGGTCAAGCTCGGCACGATGGGTGAGTATGGCACCCCGAATATCGATATCGAGGAGGGCTGGCTCACCGTCGAGCACAACGGGCGCCGCGACCGCGTATTGTACCCGAAGCGGCCGGGGTCGTTCTATCACCTGTCCAAAGTGCACGACAGTCATAACATCGAATTCGCCTGCCGGGCGTGGGGTTTACGGGCCACCGATCTCAACCAAGGCATCGTCTACGGTCAGCAAATCCCGGCCACCGGGGCCGACCCGAGGCTGGCCACCCGGTTCGATTACGACGCGATCTTCGGTACCGTGCTCAACCGGTTCATCGTGCAGGCTGTTTTAGGACACCCGCTCACCGTGTACGGTTCCGGCCAGCAGACGCGTGGCCTCCTCGATATCCGGGACACGGTGGAATGCATCCGGCTGGCGTGTGAAACCCCCGCAGCAGCGGGTGAGTTCCGGGTCTTCAATCAGATGACCGAGTCGATGTCCATCGAGCAGATCGCCAAGACGGTCACTGCGTGCTATCCGGGGCCCAGTGAGATCGAATACTTGGACAATCCGAGGGTGGAACAGGAAAGCCACTACTACAACGTGACACATACCGGGCTGGTCGATCTCGGTTTGCAACCGCACCGTCTCGGAGACACTCTGATCGACTCGCTGTTCGGCATCGTCGAGCGGCACCGGCATCGCGCCGACCTGAACGCCATCCGGCCCACGATCGATTGGCGACCCACGGCATGAGTTGCCGCCCGACCCGGGGAGGTGTGGCCAAATCCTGGCGCAAGCCTCCCCCGGGCGGGATTTCTCCTACAGTTCCTGAATGACCCAGTCGATCATGACGGCCACCAGGCACGACATGGCGCCCAACAGCAGCCCGATCCGCGCCGGCTTACCCATAACGCCTCCCAACACTCGCTGATCGTTTCAACGGACAAGGCCGCTTACCCCCAACCCCTCGCTGGCAAACCGCGATACGAGACCGCCCGGTCGGTTAGAAGAACTCGGCGACAATGAACGGGCTGCCCAGCTTTCGAGGAACCATCAGTCACCCAGCCCCGGACCACTGATCTGGTTCAGAATGGGGTCGGGTCGGGCGTCGGTGCGGGTCCCGGTTGTGGCCCGGTGTGGCGTTCGGGTGGTGCGTCGTCCCACATGCCCAGGTCGTTGTCGCAGGGCACAAATAGGGATGGGATCGTCGCGGCGCGCACCGCCGGCAACCGGGTAATCAGGTCATAAGTCAGCGACGAACTGCGCCTCGGCGGCGCGGCAGTCAACATCAGTGCAGCGCGGATCTCATCGGCGGAAAATTCGTCGGGAATGGCCATCTGAGCCAGATCATCCGACGCTGGGGCCACACAGCCCGACCTCGACCATCGCAGGGTAGCGGGCCTTGAGCGCGCACACAGTCGAAACCCGACAGCCGGCCCAGATCAATACCCGACAACCCAGCAAACAATCGTGGATCCGGCTGGATATCCGCCGGATCTGTCAAGATCGTCTGCCCTCCGTACACCCAATCACGCTAAGCCGCGACCGCAGTCTGGATGCAGACTGCTGTTACCACGCCCTGTGAAACAGCAGTCTGCATCCAGACTGCTGGAAACAGGCGCTCGAGCTGGCGCGCCAGCAGGTCCAGGCGCTGCGCGCCGGCACGGGATCGCGGTCGTATCGCCTTGCCAGCGCCGGGCACCACATCCCGAGCGCTTGCGCGACCGGGCCGGCGCCGACCATCCGGAGTAAACATAATTGTCACCGAGTTCGACACCGTGGGTGTTCGAACTCGGCGACACAAGGGTTAGCGACAAACACTAGTCACTAGGTACTGCGGCTAGCTGCTATCGCCATCGATATGACGAGGATTCCCACCACCAGGCCTCCCGAGGTGAGGCCAATGACGAGCCACATCCAGTTTTGCATGGGTGCCTCCAGGTATCGGGTGTACTACTGATATCGGCTTTCCACGGGCCTGGCGTGCTAAACCTGCTAAGGTGGCCGGTGATAGTGTGCGCTTGGTCACGCATTCCGCGAATCAGCTCGAGGACCGCACCGGGTCGAGCGGCATGAGGCTTGCCACCATGTCGGCCGCGTCGCCGACGAACAGGGCCCGGCCGCGCCGGATGCGCTCACCGCGCAGCGCGAAGTTTTCGGTAAGCCGGACCGCTGCCTCCCGCAGCCGGGATTCGTCCTCGACCAGTTCGGTCAGCCCGAGTTGGGCCAGCGCGCCGGCGTCGTGCCGACCATGTCCGGTAATCGACCGGAAGGTCACCACGGGCAGGCCAACCCGCAGCGCCTCCTTGGAGGTGAGCCCCCCGGCGTTCTCGACCAGCACGTCGGCCGCCGCCATCAGAGCGGCCATATCGGACACCCAACCGAGCGCCACCGTGCCCGGGATGGCCGCGAGCTCATCTCGCAACTGCTCGTTGCGGCCACAGACCACCACGGGCACCCAGCCGGGCCAGCGCGCGATCGTGGCCACGGCCTGCCGGACGGTTCCGAGACCGAGCGACCCGCCGACGATCAGCGCCGCCTGCTGGCCCGCGGTGATCCCCAGCTCCTGGCGCACGGTGGCGCGCCGCGCCGCGGCGTGGCCGTTGAAGTCGCTGCGTACCACGGGACCGCACACCTGCACCGGCCCCTCGCCGCCACGGCGGCGGATCTCCCCCGCAGCGTCGTCGGAGATACACAGGTACGCGTCGGTGCCGGGGTGTAGCCACAGCTCGTGCACCGAGAACGTGGTGATGAACGTGACCGCCGGGCAGCCGAGCACGCCCTGAGCACGCAATCGGGCCATCGCCAGCGCAGCGAGATGGTAGGTCGACACCGCGACGTCCGGCCGGAACCGGGCAACGTGGCGGCGCAGACCGGGTAGCGCCAGGCGAACCGGGATCCCGACCCGGCCGCGGGCAGCCTGCCGGGCGAGGAAGAAATGCCGGTACACCAGGTCGTAAAGCCGCGGTGCCCGGTTGACCAGCCACGGGTACACCGCGCGCAACCAGCGCCCAGCAGGCGCGGGCATCAACTCGGTCAGGTCCGCGATCTCCACCTGATGGCCGTTGTCGCGCAACCGCCGGGCCACCTCGCGGCTCACCTCGAGATGCCCGCTGCCCATCGCCGCGGTGACGATCAAGATCCGTCCCGCCCCGTTACCCGTCTCCACGCCGCAACCCCCGCATCCCAGCCCATGCCGCGCTCGGAATGCCCGCGATCCCCCCACCGAAACCCCGCACCCGCGACAGCGGTCTGCATCCAGAACGCGAAACGGGGTTTGACCGGAACGGGCGTGGGAAGGCGAGGGGCAGGGACTGACCGGGGTGTTGACGGTGGGGAGGTGGGCAGACTGGTGGTCTACCCGCTGACCCTGGTCGCAGCCCTGTTCGTGGCGATCGGCGAGGTGATTCAGCAGCGGTCGGCGGCACACGCGCCACCGGAGCACAACCTCTCGCTGCGCCTGCTGGTGTGGTTGGTGCGCCGCCCACGGTGGCTGGCCGGAGTTGCCGGCTCGACGGCGGGCAACGTGCTGTTCGCCGTCGCGCTGCGATACAGCAGCCTGGCGCTGGTGGAGGCCGTGTTCGTGGTGCGGCTGATGTTCGCGTTGGTGCTGGGCGCGGCGTGGGGGCAGCATCGGGTACCTGGCCGCGACCTGCTGGGTTCGGTGGCGATCACCGCTGGATTGGTCGGCTTCATCTACGCGGCCCGGCCGAACAAGGGCTCGGGTGTGGCGCCGGATCTGCACTGGCTGCTGGGTGGCGGTTGTGTCGTCGCGGTGGTGGCGATGCTGACCGCCATCGCGCGCAGGGCGGAGCCGGCCCGCAAGGCGGTGCTGCTCGGGACCGCTTCCGGTGTGCTGTTCGGGCTGCAGGCGTCGCTGACCCAACGTGCGGTGCACGTGCTGTCCAAGCGGGGTGCCGTCGAGCTGCTGCTGAGCTGGGAAGGTTACGCGTGCGCCCTCACCGCGCTGGTCGGCATGCTGCTGCTGCAAAGCGCGTTCGAGGCAGCGCCGCTGCCCGCGTCATACCCGGCGGTGGTGACCACCGAGCTGGTGATCGGCGTCGCTTTGGGGGTGCTGGTCCTCGGCGGGACCCTCGCGCTGGGCACGCTCGCCGTCACCGCTTCCGCGGTGAGCCTGCTTGTGATGATCGGCGGTATCTGCTTGCTGACGACCTCACCGATCGTCACCGGCCAGCTCGACCGGCTGGTCCGGCAGCAGGAAATCGGGCTGGCCTGGCAGATCGAGCAGCGGTTGGCTCGGGAGTTGCGCCGGGCTGACCGGGATGCCCAGCGGTTCGCCCGCGCACCCGGGGGGACCGCGCGGCTGCGCCGGGAGTTGAGCCGCATCGACGACGGCATCCAGCGGCTGTGCGAGCTGCAAGACGACATCCGCCGGCATCGCGATGCCGAGGAGCAACGGTTGCGCGCCTTGCCGGTGGATCAGCGCGGGGATCACGTCGCGTCCGCGCAGGCACTACGGGAACGAGAACGGGCTATCGACGAGCAGGCCCAGCGGTTACGGTCCCGAGCGAATGCGCTGGCCAGCGCCGGTGGGCTGGCTTGGCGTCCGGGAACGGAGGGTTAGCCCGTTGTCACCGCTAGCGAATACGTTGATCTCCGCAGCTGCCGCGCTGCTGGCGGGTGTGTGCCTGGCGACTACCGGGCTGCTGCAGCAGGGGGTGGCCAGCAAGGAGTCCGCGGACAAGCAGTTCTCCGTCCAGCTGATGATGGATCTGGTGCGGGACCGGACGTGGCTGGCTGGCATCGGTGCCGCGGTGGCGTCTTATGCGTTCCAGGCGGTGGCGCTGGCCACCGGCCCGCTGTCACTCGTGCAACCGCTGGTGGTCTCCGAGCTGCTGTTCGCGATACCGATTTCGGCGCGGCGACATCAAGCCCGGCTGGGATCGCGGGAGTGGATGGGCTTGCTCACCGTGACCGGCGGCCTCGTCGTTGGCATCGTCGCCGCGGATCCGCACCGCGGGCAGCCGGTCCAGCCGTTCTCATCCTGGATCTGGGCGCTCGCCGCGGTGGTGGCAATCGCGGTAGTTGGTGTGGTCATCGGCAAGGCGATCTCCGGGCCGGCCCGGGCCAGCCTGTTCGCGCTGAGTGGAGCGACGGTGATGGGGCTGCAGTCGGCACTGTTCGCCGCCACGATCGCGCAACTGCGCGACGACATCGGGCACACGTTCCTGACGTGGCAGCCCTACGCGCTGATCGTCGCCAGCTTCACCGGGTTGTTCCTGGTGCAGAACGCCTACCAGGCAGGTCCGCTGGCGGCGAGCATGCCGGTGATGGACGCGGTGCTGCCGATGGTGTCCATCGGGCTGGGTGTCGGGCTATTCGGCGAGCACGTGCGCACCTCGGGGCTCGGGCTGGCCGGCGCCGTCGCCGGCATCGTGGTGCTGGTGGTCGGCATCATCATGCTGGACACCTCTCCGGTGGTGCGCCGCCAGCAACGTCAAGAACGCGCGCAACGCGACACCGAGAAAGCCTCCTTGTGACCCTCCCACCCCGGATCGGCGACCAACGGATCAGCACGCCACGTACCGTCCTTACGCCGATCACCGTCGTGGATGCGGACGAGATGGTGGAGGTGCTGGCCGGCCGCGAGCTCTACGCCTTCATCGGTGGTGAATCACCGAGTGTCGACCAGTTGCGCGCTCGGTACGCGAAGCTCGTCGTCGGC
>DASUVX010000078.1:0-20596 GCA_036378735.1 Pseudonocardiaceae bacterium
AGTCAGACTTTCGATACCCACTTTGCTCGCTTCATACCGGGTTGGCGTGGGTGATTAGCGCGGCTCTGTTACCGGCGGATGCCCAATGGCGCGGGGCCGAGGGTGTCGCGTCGTTCAGATTGACCGCGCCAAGCAGGGGCCCAGCCCCAGGTGACAAGCCGGACGGGGCATAAGGGTCTTGGCCGGTGGGGGCTGAACGAGCTAGCGTCCGGCGACGTCGTGACGGGGGTGGTGTTGGTGGTGGCCGTGATTGCCGGCGGCCGGAGCTACCCGGGCGGCGACAGCTAACGCGAACGCGAATACCGCGACAATCAGTTGGCCGGTGCCGGGCACGGCCAAGCTGAGCATGCAGGCGATGAGGATGAAGACACAGTAGGCATCGTCGTTCATGTGCGCCCCTCTCGGGCGGGCCATCACGCCGCCGCGCGCCTGGATCAGGCTCCGAGGCCCCTCAACCAGTGTCCTTCCTCACCTCGCCGCAGAACAGAGCCAAGCCAGTGACCTGCAAAAACACCGAGGATGGGGAGGAGCTCAGCGCAACCGGCCAGCGACACGGACAGCGGCACGAGGTCAATACCCATGAGAGTCGTCTGCACACACCTGGTGTTTCCGAGGAGGGATGGACGGTCAGGTTCGGTCGACGCCCCGCTGCCTATCTTTCTCGCGAGTGTTCCTCGCCAACTGGCACCCGCATTCCTCTACTGCGGCCCGGATGAGAGAGATTCGACGCCACCCTATGGGCGGGCCGGGCAGCTTATTCATACCCGGCGTCGCCGCCCCGTCGCGTGGCTTGAGCGTTGACATCCAGGCTCGACGACACACCTTGGGCTGGGTACCGACACCGGTTCAATTCAGGTCAGCGCACCAACGTGCAGGACGATCAACGCCCGCTATTCGGCATGAGCGGGACATCGTCCACGCATGCGAATGGGGTGTGGATCCCCAACACCTCCGCAGCAGCAAGAACAAGAGAAGGGACTCGCACACCGAAGACGCATAAACGCCCAGGTCAGAGACCCAAGCAATACTCGGTGGAGCTGACGGGACTCGAACCCGTGACCCCCGCACTGCCAGTGCGGTGCGCTACCAGCTGCGCTACAGCCCCAATGGGATCACCACGGATCGGCCGCGGTGCGTAAGCCACCGTACACGAGGGCCCGGGGTGATCCCGATGCAGGATCAGCTCAGCGGGGAGCGCCGCTGAGCGCCTGGTCCAACCATTGGCCATCGGTCAGGTTGTTCACGACCGTTCCGTTGACCAGGACAGTCGGCGTGCCGAAGAGATGGTCCGACCGCAGCCCGCTGATGTACTTGCCGGCGTTGTCCGTGGCGGTGGCGATGCGCTGGTCGGCACCGGTCTGCACACAGTTCGAGAACCCATTCCCAGCGCCTAGCGCCGTGCCGAGTTGCTGGAGCTGCGCCGTTGTCCAGGCGGGACCACCCTCGGTCGGCTGGCTGGCGAACAAGCTGTCGTGGAAGCGCGGGAAAATGCCCGCGTTGGCAGCGCAGAACGTCGCGCCCGCGGCCAGCGTGGAGTAGCCAGCCGGAACGGAGCGTGAATCGAGGATGGCGACGGGGTGATAGACCACCTTGGCCTTACCGTCTGCGGCCGCTTGGGCCAGCCGCGGATGGTTGGTGTGCTCGAACTGGCCGCAGTGCGGGCACAAGAAGTCCTCGTAGATGTCGATTGTGACCGGCGCCTGGGGACTGCCGGTCACGATGCTGTCGCCCTTCACGGTCACCGGGTACTGCGGCCCGGCGGCCGCGACGGGGATCGCCGGCCCGAGGTTTCGGGGCTGGTTGCGATGCTGCAGCAGTAGCGCCCCCCCGACGACGACAATGAGCACCACGATGATGGCGATCCCGGCAATCACCGTGCGGCCACCACCGCCGCTACTGCGCGCGGCCGCGACCGCCTGTGCGCCCTGCCGCGCGCGCTTGTCCTGAGTTCGTTCAGCGCCGCTCACAATTCGTTCCTCCCTGCTCATCCCGCCGGATAACCGGCTCCACCCCACCCTGTGTCCGGATCCGCGCGCAGCCACCCGTCGACGCTCAGCGCCGTCCGGGGGCGCAGCAGCAGCCACCCCGCCAGCAGCAGAAACCCGATGTCACGGGCCAACTCCTGCGGGTACCTCGTGCTGCCCTGGGGGACCGCCCCGCCCCCACCGAAGCACCCACAATCTATGGACAATCCGCGGGCCCACGCCTGTGCCATCCCGGCCATGAGCACTACCAGCAACAGCCCGCTGGCCAGCGCAACCCACCGCGTGAACGCGCCCGCTACAAGCAAGGTTCCCAGGGCCAGTTCCACCAGCGGCAACGCGGTGGCGACCGGGCCGATCAGATCCGGCGGCAGCAGTTCGTAGGCAATCACCGCGACCCGGGTCTGCGCCGGGTCGGTAACCTTGACCGCACCGGAAACCAGAAAGACCGTCGCGAGGGCCAGCCGCACCACGGTGCCGACACTGTCGAGGGCGGGGCGGGATAGCCGGAGCACCCGCGCAGCGTAGTCGATCGGCCCAAACCCAGGTGAGGCTGGCCATGGCCGGGCAACCCCAGCACCGCCACCGCAGCGGCAGCAACCTACCTGATCGGCACGCTGATCGGGATCGGCGCCGGCTGATCGTCCTTGCGCGGCAGCGTCTCGGGTGAGCGCAGCCAGACCACCGCGGCGAGCAATGCGACACCGCCGGTCAGGATGAACGCCGCCGGATAGGACAGGTGATCGACGAGCAGGCCGGTCGCGATCGGCCCGAAAATCGAGCCGATATCAGCGGTCATCTGCACCACGGCCAGCACCGGGCCACCCCTGGCCTGCGAGCCGATCACGTCAGCCACCGTGGCGCCCTGGGCCGGCGTGATCAGCCCGGTGCCGGCGCCGGCGATCAGCGCGGCGGCCAGGAACTCCGGCACCCCGCGGGTGAAGCCCAGCCACATCGTCGCGCCACCGGTGACGGCCAGACCCACCAGCATCGGCAAGCGGCGGCCTACCACATCCACCAGCCGGCCGGAGAACGTCAGCACGGTCACGGTGCCGGCGGCGAAGACCGACAGCGCCACACCGGCCAGCGACCCCGGACGGTGCAGTACCTCGACGACGAACAGCGGCACCAACGACACGCGCACCCCGTAGACCGCCCAGCCGTTGGCGAAGTTGGTGGCCAGCGCGGCGCGGTAGGCCGGATGTCCCCAGGCTTGGCGCACGGTCAGCGCGGGGCTGGCGGCGGCCGGTACTGCCCCGACCACCCGGGAACGCCGCAGCAACAACCACGCCACCGCGGCGGCCAGGAACAGCGCCGCGGCATATACCACGAACGGCGCGCGCAGCGAGATCGCGATCAGCCCGCCGCCGAACAACGGGCCGCTGACGCTGCCCAGCAGGAAACTGCTGGACCACAGGCTGGTGGATCGTCCGCGCAGCCGCGGCGGGGTGAGCCGGATCAACAGCGCGGCGGCGGAAACGGTGAACATGGTCGACCCGATACCGCCCAGTGACCGCAGCACAAGCAGCTGCCAGTAATCAGCGGCGAAGGCACAGGCGCCGGTGGACAGGCCGACCACGGTGATGCCCCCGATGTAGACCGGCCGCTCGCCCAGCGCCGACACCAGCCTGCCGCTGACGGGGGCGAACGACAGCCGCATGAACGCGAAGGCGCTGATCACGATGGAGGCCGCGGTCACGCTGACGTTGAAGCTGCGAGCGAAGGTCGGCAGGGCAGGCGCGACGATGCCGAAACCGACCGCGATCACAAAACTGACCGCGACCAGCATCCACACCTCGCGGGGCAGGCGCGCAACGGTCAGGGGCGCCGACGATGGTGCCGATTCCGACTCCACGCCCCCGCCACCACCTTGTCGATCTTCAGCGATGTTCCCGCATCGCTAAAGCTCAACCGGTGGTGCCCGGCAGGACATTCCCGCGGTTCATGCCACGCTTCTCGGCCCGGGAACGGATCTGGGCGCGACGGGCTGCGCAGCAGTGGGGTAAAGCAATACCCGGACGGTGGCGTTCTCGGCGATGAAATCGATCTGAGTGACGTCCACGTCGATGTATCCATCGTCACCGACCGTGGCATTCACGCGGACGAACTGGCCGTTGACTCTGTGCACGCCACACACTGCGCCGGCGACGAGCGCAGCGACGGACTGCACGCTCAGCCCGGGACCACCCGCCGCATCGGGGGTGGGCGCCTCGGGCGGCGCGGTAAAGGTGGTCATAGGTGCTTCTCCTTGGTTCGCCAGGCCACATCACTACCCACCGAGGCAGCGCTAAGGTGCACAACTATTTCCTCACAACGCGCGCGAAAATCAAAGTCGCGGCAAGGTTCTCAGCGCCGATCGGCCGTTTTCGCACCGGGTACGGCGCCCATTCGAGACACTGTTAATAAATGCGCCAGCGCGCGTCCATAAACGATTTCGCGGCGCTGCCAAAGCGTGAATACCACAACAGTGTTCGGCGAGCACACGGCGCGTGCATGGCACCGGTCAGGAGGCGGCCGAAGCCAGACCGAAGGTGGTGTCGATGTCGTGGGCAAGCCGGTCGACGTTGCCGGCGAAGGGCGGTTTCGTCGCCCCGGACCGCGCCGCTGCTTCCAGCCCATGCAAGTTGTTGAGTAGCTGGCTGCCCTGCTGCGCGGTGACCCACGGGGCCTGCTGCAGTACCTTGGTCAGATCCTCATCGGCGCGCTGGAGCGCGAGACCCGCGCCTGCGTCACCGCCGGCCGCCAGCGACGCCGCGTTTTCATCGAAGTGCACCGACAGCACCCGCAACTGTGACGACGTTTGCCGGGCCTGCTCCCGCACCGCCGCTACCCGATCTGCCGGAGTCGGCGCGAGCAGCCGACCCACGATCCCGCCCAGCAGGCCGCCGAGCAGGAACGCTATGACGGTCAAAAGCACCAGTTGCCGGCGGCGCTGGGCTTGCGGCGTGTAAATGGCCATATCTACGCGCGCCCGACGATGACCGCGGCAGCGCCGGCACCGACGGTGGCCTCGATCGTGCCCGGATCGGCCAGCTCCTGGATCCGGCCCTGCTGGACGACCCAGGTGGTGGGCTGCACCGTGACCGGCCCGACATGCCGGACATGCCGGGAGACCACCGATCCCAGCGTCGCCCGCAGCGACTCGCCACTGGTCCCGTTCACCAGGATGGCCTCCCCCTGCACGTCGAGGGCTGAGTCGCCGAAGCGGTCAAGCAGCAGCACACGGCCATTCAGACGGCTCAGCCAGAACCGGCCGACCGGGTCGATCTGCCCAGAGCCGCCGGCGGCACGCGCCACCTCGGCGATCGCCTCGCGGCTCAACGGGGGCCGCCCGGGTACCACACCGGAGCCGAGCACCAGCGCACCGACGGCCACCGCGCGGACCGCGCCGCGCTCCCCGATCTGGCTGACCTGGACCTGCAGCGACGTCGGCGACGCACCGGCGGCCAGCGCTTCGGCTTCCACCTCCGCGATCAGAGCATCGACCTCAGCCGGCGTGGCCCGGGACACGGTGCGTTCCCGCTCGGCGCGAACCAACGACAGCGCGTCACCCATCGAGGAGATCACCTCGGCGTGCGGGGGTATTTGGCACTCCAGCCCGAGCGTGCCCGCCAGCGGCTTACCGAGCACGCTGGCGCCACCACCGACGGCGATCAACGTCGGCTGGGTGAGGTGGTGCTGGGCGGCCACCGTGGTGACGAGATCGGCCAGCGCCTCGGTGGAGGCTTGCATCATCCGGCGGGCGAGTTCGGCGCCGGACAGCTTCAACGCCTGGCCGGCGACGTCCATCGCGGTGCTCGCCGAGCGCCGGTGGCCGGCGGCGTAGTCGTCCTCCGGAACCAGCCCGAGAGCGTTGGCCGCACACGTATTGGTCAGCGCGGCCACCGTCCCGTCGGCCAGCCGCAGCACCAGGTAGTCGGCGGGATCGCCGGGTCGCGGCGCGAGTGTCTCCGGGCGCGCGCCCGCCAGCCGTTCCGGGGTCAGGAAGCACGAGTAGGTCAGCCCCGCGATGTGCGCGCTGCGCGGTCCGACCCCGTAGATCCGCCGCCGACGAACCCGCAGCATCGATCCTCCGGCGACCCCGGCAACCTGCACATCCAACGCGCGGACCGCGGTGGCCTGCCCGGCGACCCGGACGTAGGACAGCGCGGGCCGGCCCGCAGTGATCGCCGCGACGTTGGTGGACGTCCCACCGACCTCGACGATCACTCCGTCGCCGATGCGCAACGTGCGTAATGCTCCGGCCACCGACGCTGCCGGCCCGGAGTACAGCGTGCGGGCCGGCGCGGAGCGGAAACCGGCCAGATCGGTGGCGCCACCGTCGCCGCGCATCACCATGACGGGGCAGCTCACGCCGGCGGCGGCGACGCCGGCCTTCACGACCTCCGCGGTACGCAGTGCGATCGGCAGGATGGAGGCGTTGAGCGCGGCGGTGACCGTGCGCAGCTCGAGGCCATACAGACCGGTCAGCCCCGATGAAGTCGTCACCGGCAACCCCAGCTCGGCCGCGAGCTCGGCCACCGCGTCCTCGCAGGTGGAATCGTCGGGTGCGAATGCCTCGGCCACGCACACCGCTTTGGCCCCGGCATCGGCCAGCCGGGCCAACGCCTGCCGGGCGGTGGCGGCGTCGAATCCCGCGGACAGATCGAGAAACTCGTGTGCGACGGCTCGGCTGATCTGGGTCCGGTTACGGGCCTTGCGCAGGTACGGCGTCCGAGCCATGCCGAGCACACCGACCGGCACGGTGTCGCCCTCCAGCAACGCGTTCACCGCCTGCGTGGTGGAGTGGGTGACCAGTTCGATGCTGTCCGCCCCCACGTCGGCGACCAGCTTCGCCACTACGTCAACCACACCAGCCGACACTCCATCGCGGTGGCCGTGGGTGGTGGGCACCACGGCCCGCCCGGCAAGCGCACCGGTCACCGAGTCGATCGCGACCGCCTTGGTGAACGTGCCACCGACGTCGGCGCCTACCCGGACACCCATCGGGCCTCCCGGCGGCGAGGCCGCACCATCAACAGCCACGTCGCGCCCAGCACGTAGACCGCCACCAGGACCGCCTGGCTGGTCAGAGTCTGCACGCTGGGCCAGTAACCCAACGCCTGGGACAGGAAGATCGGTGAGCGCGGCAGCCCGTCGATGGGCGTGAGCCCGACGAGGTCAGCTGTCTGCAGGCTGCGCACCGCGTTGCCGAGGAACGCTACCGAGGTCGCCATCAGCAGCAGCACCGCGCACACCAGGAAGGTCTTCACGGGCAGCCGCCGGCCTAACCGGAAGATCAGGTAAGACACCACCGCCAAAGCTGCCAGCCCGACTAGCAGCCCAACCACAATCCACCAGCCCAGTCCCTCACCGAACTCGACCAGCGCCTGGTAGAGCAGGGCGGTCTCCAGCCCCTCCCGGTACATCGCAGTGAAGCCCACCAGTACCAGCGCAGTAGTCGATCCGATCGACACCGCGTTGAACAGCCGGCTGCGCAAGAACTCCATCCAGCGGCGATGCTCCAACCGGGCAATCAGCCAGAACGAGATGTAGAGCAGCACCGCGACTGCGGCCGTAGCCACGACCGCCTCCAGTACTTCCCGCCCGACCGGCAGCACCGCCAGGATCGACCGCAGCACCAGGTACGTCAGCGCAGTAGCCGCCAACCCGATGATCACACCCCAGGTGATCGGCTTGCGGTACTGGGTGGCCTTGGTGGCCTCCAGGTATCCCAGCAACGCAGTCAACAGCAGTACCGCTTCGAGTCCCTCCCGAAAGATGATCAAGAAGGACTGCCCGGCCACCACGGCAGCGGCGTCGAACCCCGTATCGGTCAGCCGCCGCTCGGTGTCATCGATCAACCGCCGCAGTTCGATGATGTTCGTCCGTACGGCGTCAACCGGAGCATTGTCCTTGATCAGGCCGCGAATCTCGGCGAACTTCGTCTCCGCCTCAGCGGTCAAGTCGGGCGCCACCACTCGCAGCGGGATTTCGACGTACTCGAAATGGTCCAGGTATCCAGTTTTGGCCTGCGTATAGGCCTCATCGATCTTTCCCTGCTTCACCAGCTCGAGGGTCTGGTCGATCGACGCGCGAACCACCGCCAGCTGGCGGATGGCCTCCTCGCGGGAGATCGCCTGTTGCGAGGTCGCGACGTGCTGGGCTGAATTCTGCTGAACTGAAATCTGCGGCTGGGATGGGGCCTGCGCTGCCGCGACGGCACTAGACATGCCCAGCCACGCGGCGGCGGGCAGCAACACAGCCAGCGCCAGCAGCACCCCGATCACTCGGCGTCGGATCATCCTGAGTACTTCGTCAGGTAAGCCTGCACCGCCGACGAGATCGCGGCGGAACCCTTGGTCGCCGCCGCGGCATCCCCGTCGTCTGCCGCCTTCTCCAGCACCGCGAAGTTGTCCTCCATCGTGAGGTAAGTGTTCTGGTCGTTCTGCTTGACGGTGTCCTCAATCGCCTTCCAGGTCGGCTCGATCTGGCCGTCAAGGCTTTCTGCCTTGGCTTTGTCGGTACCCGCCGAGGCGGCGATCCCCTTGGCAAGCTGGTCGATCTTCTGCAGCCCGGTGGCGACTTCAGCGGCGTTCGCCGGCTGGGATTCCGGCGCTGCTGACACCGTCGTAGATGCGGGGGGCGCCACGGAAGTGTCGCCACCGCTGGAGCAACCCGCGAGTCCCACGGCACCGGCGCCCAGCGGGCCGACAACCATCAGGCCGACAACCATCAGCTTCAGACTCCAGCTCCGCCACCTACTGGTCAACATCCAACCCTCCGAATGCCAGATCCTCGCCAGCCTATCGAGTGATAGTTAGGCTATGTATGCCTAACGCAAACTGCAAGAAGGGTCCGAGCGAACAGTAGGTTAGGCTGAACAATCACCCTTATGGCCCATTAAGAGTCCTCGTCCACGATCGTCCGTACCAGGTTGATTTCGGTGCGTAACCTAGACTGGCCCAACCGTGGAAATTGCCCTCTCGGCTAGGCCGAATACCAGCCACTGCGCCCGGCGATCCGGCGATCCGGCGACCCAAGCGTCTGCCGGGCACGCCGCGCACCTGATCTCCTCCACCCGGGTACTGCACGGCCACGACGCAATTCCGGTCCGCTGAGCAACCGCACCTCCGCAGTCACCTTATCCAGGGCATACTACTGAGCGTAGCGCTCCGCTACGCTGCATACATGGGCTTGGCGGATACCGAGCGGAACCGGGCGGCCGTGCATGAAGCCGGGCACGCCGTTGTTGCTGCCGCACGTGGCCTCGGTGTCGCTGTCATCGAACTGCATGGCATCGACGGTGAGGGCGGGATGCGGCTGAGCGAGGAACCGTGCGTGCTGGACCGTATTTGGGTGTTGTATGGCGGCCCGTTCGCAGAAAAAGTGGTGTTCAAGAAACTGGGTTCGGCCGCCGTACCACCCGAATTCGACGAGCTGTTACTGGCGTATGGCCTGTGCCGGCAAATCGGAATCCTCGACACGACCGGCATCATGGATCAAGTCGAGGCGTACCTCAGGGACCATCGAGGCCGGCTGGAGTGCGTCGCCACCCGGCTGCTGGAGACCAACTCGGTGCACGGTACTGAACTTGATCAACTATTGAGCGGAGACCTGACCCCGCGACACTTGCAGGATGCGGTCACTTCCCGCCCAGGGTGATGACGACCTTGACTTCGTCTGGCTGCGGTTCGAACGCTTCGCCGGCCCGCTCGAGCGGCACCCGCCGGGTGACCAGGCGGTTGAGCCAATCCAGATCGGCCCGAGCCAGCGCGGTAGCGGCGAGATCGTAGTGATGCAAATTAGCGTTGACCGATCCGACGACCACATTGTTGTCCAGCACCAGTTCGCGGTTGAGCGCGCCGCCGTCGAGGGTGATGGCTTTGCCGGCTGACGAAACCCCGGTGAGGCACACGATGCCGTAGGACGCGGCGGCGCAGATGGCGTTGAAGACCACCGAGGACACCCCGGTGGCGTCGATGATCACATCGGGCTGCGCAGTCCGGGTAGCCGAGCCGACACCGTCGTGGTGATAGGTGGCGCCGAGCGCGCGCACCAGCTCGGGCTTGGGTCCGGAGGTCACGACGTCGAGTACATGCACTTCCAGGTCGCGCTGCGCCCCGAGCAGCGTGGCGAGCAGGCCGATCGGTCCCGCACCGGTCACCAGGACGCGCTGGGGCTCGAACCAGGACCGCCGGCCAACCTGCTCGATCTGGTCCCACGCCTTGGCGACGACGCTGGTCGGTTCCATGAATACGCCGACCTCGGTCAGGCGCGGGTCGAGGCGCACCGCGTAGTTCGCCTCGACCCGCCAGCGCTCGCTGGCGTATCCGTCGAGTTCCTTGATGCCCCGTTCGGTGTAGCGGCCGTTGCGGCACATGTCGAACTGGCCGTGTGCGCACGCGCCACATGGCACCGGGTCCGGCCTGCGCACCACGCCGGCCACCAGGTCTCCGGCGGCGAATCCCGAGCCGGCGGGGGCCGCGCGGACACGACCCAGCGACTCGTGCCCCAGGACCAGTCGATCATGACCCGGCGGCGCCCAGCCGTACTCACCCGCAGCGATCTCCCGATCGGTCCCGCACACGCCGACTGCGAGGCCGTCGACCAGCAGATCGTGCTCGCCGGGCACGGGTTCGGGGACGTCGACTACTTGCGGGGTGCCGGGCCGGCCCGGCTGGACGGTCAGAGCTCTCATGGCTGGTGTTATGACCTCAATCCCGACCGGGAGGGCACGGGACGATGCTCGGTGCTGGCGGCGCCGAGGTGACGAGCGGTGTTGACCAGCCCGACGTGGCTGAATGCCTGCGGGGTGTTCCCGAGCTGGCGATGGCTCACGGTGTCGTACTCCTCGCTGAGCAGACCGAGGTCGTTGCGCAGGGCAAGCAACCGTTCGAACAGCGCCTGCGCTTGCCCGGCTCGCCCGATGCCATGCAGCGCGTCGGCGAGCCAGAACGAGCACGCCAGGAAAGCACCCTCCGCGCCGGGCAGCCCGTCGACCCCGCCATCGGCCGCTGGCTGGTACCGCAGCACGAAACCATCCCGGCACAGCTCCCGCTGGACAGCCTCGATGGTGCCGACGACCCGCTGGTCGTGCCACGGCAGGAACCCCACCTGCGGGATCAGCAGCAGGGCCGCGTCCAGGCCCTGTGAGCCGTAGAACTGGGTGAAGGTCTTCCGATCCGGGTCGTACCCGTGGGCGCACACGTCGGCGTGGATCCGCTCGCGCAGCTGCCGCCAGCGCTGCACGGGGCCCGGAAGGCCGAAGCGCTCGACGGCCTGGACGGCGCGGTCGACTCCGGCCCACGCCAGGACCTTGGAATGGACGAAGTGCCGGCGCGAGCCGCGGACCTCCCACAGGCTGTTGTCCGGGTCTTGCCAGTGGCCTTCGAGGAAATCCAGTAGCGCCAGCTGCAGATCCCAGGCGTCCGCCGACGTGGCCAGGCCGGCGTTGCGGGCTAGGTGCAGCCCGTCGAGCACCTCCCCCCAGGTGTCGAGCTGGTACTGCCCGGCGGCGGCGTTACCGGCGCGGACCGGAGTGGACTTCTGGTAGCCACTGAGCCAGTCCAGGGTGAACTCCGGGATCCGGCGGCTGCCATCGAGCCCGTACATGATCCGCAAGTCGGCGGGGTCGCCTGCGGCCGCGCGCAGCAACCAGTCCCGCCAGGCCTTCGCCTCCTCGACGTAGCCGGTGCCCACCAGGGCCTGCAGAGTGAACGTCGCATCGCGCAGCCAGCAGTAGCGGTAATCCCAGTTACGCGAGCCGCCCAGCTGCTCGGGCAGCGAGGTGGTCGCCGCCGCCACCACGCCACCGGTCGGGGCGTAGGTCAGCGCCTTGAGCGTGACCAGCGACCGCCGCACTGCCTCTGGCCAGCCACCGCGGTAGTCACAGCGCCCGATCCACTCGGTCCAGAACCGCTCGGTATCGGCCACCGCAACCAGCCCGTCGACCGCGGGCGGCCTCGGCGCGTGGGATGCGTCGTAAGTCAGCACGAACGGCACCCGCTGCCCGGCCTGCACCTCGAAACGGGCACCCATCCGGCCCTGCGCCTGCTCGATCGAGACGTCGCTACGCAGCCAAACCGCGTCTGGGCCGGCGATCGCGCAGTATTGGCCGTCGATGAGACGTACCCACGGCGGCACCGAGCCGTAGTCGAAACGCACCACCAGTTCCATGCATATCGGCACCCGGCCCGAGACGCCTTCGACGACACGGACGACGTCGGCGGCCCGCCCGCGCGGCGGCATCGCGTCGACGACCCGCACGGTGCCTTCAGGGGTCTCCCATTCGGTTTCCAGCACCAGCGAGTCCCCGCGGTAGCGCCGCCGGGTGCAGCTGCCGGCGCGGGCCGGCGCCAGCGACCAGCGACCAGCACTCTCGTCGTGCAGCAGCGCCGCAAAGCAGGCCGGCGAGTCGAACCGCGGCAGGCACAGCCAGTCGATCGAACCGTCGCGACCGACCAGCGCCGCGGTGTGTAGGTCACCGATCAGCCCGTAGTCCTCGATCCGGCCTGGCACCGACCGCCTCCTGTAAACTCATCTAGCCGGTCGCGGAACGCTTGATCTCATCCACGGCACGGGATTTTCGGGAAACCCGCACAAGTGCCGCGGACAGCCGTGCCAACTCCCCCGGCGAGTCGACCAGCCCAGCCAGCTTCCGCTCGTCCGACGGCAGGCCGGCCTTCTCAGCTCCCCGGAGCACGCGCCCATCCAGGTACGGCGCGACCTGCGGCCACACCGCCTGCACCTCCCGGAGGAAGATGTCCGCACCCACCGGCCCAATGCCCTTGAATTCGGTGAGCGACTTCCGGATCTGTTTCGGATCGGCATCCGCCTCGTCGCGGAGTTTGCGCAAGTCGCCATGCCAGCGCTCGAGCAGCAGCGCGGCTGCTTCGCCCAGCATGGTCGACGTTCGCTCGTCGTAGCGGCGGTAATGGCCGCGGCCCAACGCGTCCACCCGATCCTGCCAGCTCGCCTGCTGCATCTTTTGCGGCGTCCGATACCCGGCGGTGAACAGCTCCTTGGCAGCCGCCACCGCGACATCACTGGAGATCCGCGCACTGAGCAGGGTGGCGAGCACCAGCAGCTCGTAGAGCGGGGAGGGCTTGTCGGTCAGGTGAATGCCGGCCTGCTCCGCATACGTTTCACCGAAGCGGTCGAGCAGCACCTTGACTCGCACCTTGACCGAGGACTCGTCACTAGACGCCATCGGTCTATAGCTACCCCGAAACGCACCCGACCAACCGTCAAGTCATGATGGCCAAGTTGGCAGTAGCCGCTAGCGCTGCCCGCCGCCCCAGCCAACTGCAACCGGGCTTTCCTCAATCAGCCAGAACCCTCATCAAGAATGCGTGATGCTCCAGACCCTCGGCCAGGACCGAGTCGAGCCTGTCAGCCGTGATAGGAATAAGTGTCGCACCAGGTCCCTTTAAACCTGTTCTGCCATGGACCGTACCGGCGCCAGGTTGGCATTGATCGAAGGCAAGACCTCGGGGACTGGTGAAATTCAGAATTTATGGTGACGCGAGCGGAAGCGGTTGGTCAAACGTTCTAAGTTTGTAGAGGATAATCTACCGCCTAAGAGCTAGCAACGGCGCAAATATGCACGGCCGAGCTGTTGCTCGAGTTGGCCGGTCGCTGTCAACGGCCAGGTTGCGGGCACCGCTGGGGGCCGACGAAATTTTCTACACCCTGGGATAGTTCATTGGACTGAGGAGACCTATTGTTCTTTCTCTCGATTAGCCGAAGAGACTTACTGTTCTTTCTCTCGATTATGGCTACGCGCATGCGGCCGCAGCCAGCCGGCACCAGCCAGCCCGAGGCGAGGCGACACCTATGCTGACTCGACGGCCACCGATCCGCCTGCACCCGCGGCGCTGGTCTCTGGGCGGCAAGGCCTGATCCCCGGCTTCACGATCACGGGCAGCAGCGCTGCGTACGCTTTCGACCCAACCGCCATGGTGTCGAACCCGGCGAGACGACAGGCGAGTCTCCACGCCGGTCCGGGTCATCTGGCACGGCGCCCCGAGCGACGGCCGCCTATCACGCCGCCGATGAACAGTGTGATCAAGAACAACACACCGGCCACGACGAACAACCAGAATAGGCCCTTGACGACGAAGCCGATGATGCCCGCCGCGACATAGACCAGGATGAGAAAGAGGATCAGTGCGAGCATCGCGGCCTCCCTGCGTGAATCACGACCAGTACGGGAACGGGTGCCCGAAAATGAGGGTCATTAGACCACTCAGTCGGTGGTTTGAGTCCCGAATTGGCCGGCCTGCGCCAGAGCGTCAAGTGGAGGTGCTTGCCGCTTGCCGTGCCAGAACGTTGATCAGAGTGCGCGATCTCGCCGTGGACCACGGTGTACCAGCCGTCGCCCGCGGTTGCTCACCGACGCCAGGCCTCGGCTATCCGGTGGAGATCGCTGTGGTAACCAACCCTCGCTCGATGGCGTGGTCGGGCATCGTCGCGTAGTCGTTGTCGCGTAGCCTCCTGCACACCGCCGGTGTCTGCCGGACCTCGCCCAGACGACAAGCTACGAAGGCAACGCCGACCAGATTGGGTGCTTGTCCGAACGGCATGTCGATGTGGATGTACTACCAGGCGCCAGCCGCCCACTTCACTGCCAGCAGCAGCAGGCTGGCAATCAGGACCGTGCCCACCACCAACAGTGCCCAAGCAACAGCGCCACCCCGGGGATCGTCCGTCTGGTCCAGCTTTGGCAAGGTGGACTTGAGCTGCTCTGGCTCAGTCATCGCTGCTCCTGTCGATTAGCCAGTGCCATCGCACGGGTCCCGAGCCGCGGCGATACCGCCCGCTGGCGGCGAGCTCCTCGGATTCCTTCAGCGGCGCAGCCAGTCACCGCGGCGCAGCCACTCACTGCAGCGCTGGCGCGCCAGCTGATGGGAATGCCGCGCCACAGCGGAGCTGAAAGCCATCCCGCCGCGGCGCGGCGCCGCCGACCCGAGGGAGAGGTGCTCGGCGGCGGTTCCTCGGGTTGATGGTCAACCCGACTCGTTGCTGAATAGTTGGACGTGCTTATTTAGGGATGCCTAACTAAGGTAACCCTTCTAACCTCTCTCAGCTAATGCTACCACCCGAATAGTCTAACGTAGCTGCCTGTGCGCACATTTTTGATAGCTTACCGTTACATAACGAGCACGAGCGAGGTACGTTGCTCGAAGCGTGGTTCGTAGCGCCGCCTGTTCTCGAAGCCTTCGGAAGGATCGATCTGTCGCCCGACGGCCTGCCGGCGCTGTCGAGCTGGCGCACTGCATCCTGGTGCGGTGCATCGTCTAAGACAGTCGTGCTGGCGTCCTCGCCACCCAGCATGTTCACGACGGAGATGCGCTAGTGGCCGGCGACGACGCAAAAGTGCCTCAGACAGTAATAACAGCTGGGCGAGGACTTCGGCGTACTCGCGATCAGCGGCGGATCTCAATAAAGGAGTGCGATCTGCACTCAATGTCTAAATGGGTTGAATTGGTGTGCATGCCTGTTAGGCGAGTGCCGTGAACTCGACGTCAGCGACATCCCGCCGGGTCAAAATGTCGATGGTGTCGAGTTCACGCAAGCACCTGTCTTAGCGGTCGGTGGGGACCGCATGGCCCGGTCACGGTACTATCAGCCGTGTATGCACGTCCAGTGGCTGCTCCGCAGGAGCATGCATTCGTTATTTGGTGACCGATCCGACCATCTTCGCCGATAGACCGGAACGATTTGGCCAGGTGGGCCTATTGTCATCCCCGTTCATGCGGCGCGCCGGCGTCGTCTTCCTGCTCGGCGCTCTCGCGACAGTGTTGCTGGTCCCGGAGCTGTTCAATCTGGCTCAAACTCTGCCATTCGTCATATTCGCAGCGTTTCGGCCGGCAGTTGCTGTGGGTCTGCTCATCTTGGCTGGGTTCACAGTGGTAGCCAGACGTCGATGCTGGCCGCCCGCCTTGGCGGTAGGGTTGGTTGCCTCACTCGTCCTGGGCTATGTCATCGTGTCTCGTGCAATCGCTGGCACGGCACCCGAACCCGGCCGAACGCTGACGCTATTGTCGTTCAACGTTTACGATGGCCACGCCGATGTCACCGCACTCGCCCGGACAATCGGCACACAGCACCCCGACCTGGTCGTACTGATCGAAGCGGGTGAGCATTACCGGCAGCTGCTGGTGCCAGTGGTTGCCGATCTGGGCTATCGCTCGTGGACTACCGGAATACCGGGCGGCGAGGACGTCGAAGGCATCCTTATCCTCGCCGCTCCCAGCCTCGGCAACATATCCGCTGAACCGCTCTACGTCGGGACCAAGTTCCACTGGATCCAGGTGTTCGGCGGCACGCTCGGTGTTACCCACGTGGTGGCCGTCCATGCCACAGCGCCGCTGCCTGGACAGATGCGGCGGTGGCAGGCAGATATGAGGACCTTGCAGCGATGGTGTGGTCCCGGCAGGGGCCCAAGCATTTTGATCGGTGACTTCAACGCCACACTTGACCAAAACCTCCTGCGTTCAGCCACGTCCAGCTGCGTAGATGCTGCGGCTGAACGAGGCCGAGGTCTGGTGGCGACATGGCCTTCTCGTCTGCCTCGATGGTTCGGGCTACAGATTGATCACGTCTTTACCGGCGGCGCGATCGCGCCCGCCAGCCTCCAAATTCTCGATCTCCCGGGCAGCGACCATCGGGCCCTACTAGCGCAGGTAATCGTGCCGTGATCATCTCGCGGAGATGACGGCTTCGTCCCATGGTTTAGCCAGGCCGGCCGGTTTCGGCGGCGGTCGGTGAGGTCGATCACTGCATGCGTCACGGGCTGCGATCGCCTTGGGCCTGGTCGAGCCTGCCTAGGATCTGCATCCGTTTGGTGAGGTCGACTCGCGGGCAACTCGCGCACGGCTGCTCGGTCCCGGGCATCGCGTAGAGGAAACAGCAGGAGCCGCGCCGGCGGGTCCAGTGAGTGCGCCCACGGTCATCGATCACCTGGCGGATTGTCGATGAAGAGGTAAGAGGTTGCTCGCCGCTGCCCAGCACCAGCTGGGCATCAGCTGCTCCGGCTTGAGGCGAGCTCAACGACTGACCCGCCAGCAGCAGGGCCTTATCCAGCACGTCGGTCACAGTGGCCCACTGCGTGCGGCGACCAAAACGCACTAGGGGGCCGTAGACAGCGAGGAAGCGGGTGGCATGGGCAATCATCTGCCGGCGCAGCATCGCGCCCAGTGCTGCCGAATCAGGCAGCGGCAAGGCATCGCGATGCCCAATGGCGGGATCGCTATCTAGACACCAAAACCGCCCTGGGCGCAGCGCGATGCCCCCAACGGCCGCGGCGTCGAGCTGGAAAGCGAGCTGTTGCGGCGCCAGCCAGGGCACCCGCCGTGCGGAGTGAAACAGCAACGCACCCACGTAGCTGGGAATGACCAGGTACCAGCGCAAGACGTACGCGCCGGTGGTCCTGTCCGGGACGCAGATCGGGTCCGACGAGGAAGCGTATTGCCGCGCTAGCCGTTTCGTGACCATCATCCGCCACCTGGAGAAGAAGGTCGGATCAGACAGGGCGCGGTCACATGCAATCCACGGTGCTGGTGGCCAGGGAGAATCGGAGACGTCCAGCATCTCGATGGACAGTGACGTCACCGCACGCTCCACAGCCGCGACCGACCTGGCCAGGGGGTGCCGACCGCGCGGCTCGATCGTTTCTGCTGAGTTCGCGGGCTGTACCGCGACTAGCGCCACACTTCCTCCACGGGTATAAGGGTTGCCTTACCTAACTGGAGGAACCTAGCAGTCGTGTCAACACCACGCCGCTGCCTCAACCCAGGCGCGCCAAGCGCCATCGGCGCGGGGTGCAGTTCCGACGTCGGTTCGCTGGCAGTGCTGGCGTTGCGTCCGGTTACCCGCCGTTGGTATTTGGTGGCCACTCATTGTTTTGTTGCGCTTACCGGGCGCGTAATGCCTTGAGAGTGCGAGTCAATCCTTCCGCCAGTGGAGTGGGTGGTGGCAGGGCTAGATCATGCCGTGCGCGGGTCGTGTCGAGGCAGCTGCGTGGCAGCTCACCAGGGCGGGCCGGTGCGAACTCCGGTCGGAAGTCCATTGGTTCGACGCCCGCCGCTGCCGCAACGGCCTGGACGAGTTCCAACACGCTGATCTCCGTGCCGGTGCCGACGTTATACTCAGCACGCGGAAGCTCAGCGGCAGTGGCTGCGGCGAGATTGGCTGCCGCAATGTCGCTGACAAAAACGAAGTCGCGAGTCTGCGTGCCATCACCGAAAACCGTCGGCCTCCGTCCCCTCAGCACGCGATCACAGATGATCGCGATCACACCAGCGTCCCCGCGAGGATCCTGCCGGGGACCATAGACATTGCCGTACCGCAGTGTCACCACGTCCAGGCCCCGCATACGACGAAACCAGTCGGCGTAACGCTCGGCGGTAAGCTTGCTAAGTCCGTACGGTGACAGGGGGTTGGCAGGTACGTCCTCGGAGGTCGGTATGACCTCGGTATTGCCGTAAATAGCGCCGCCGGTTGAAGTATTGATCACTCGACGTGCGCCGGCGGCATGTGCAGCGGCGAATATGTTCACTGACCCGAGCACGTTCGCCGCCGCATCGTGAGCCGGTTGCTCCATTGAGACCCGCACGTCGATTTGAGCCGCGAGATGAAAGACCAACTCTGGCCGGAATCGCTGGAATTCTTCGTCAACGGCACGAGCGTTGCAGACATCCAGCTTTGCCAAGCAAACGCCACGACCTAGTACTTCCTTTAGGTGAGCAGGCATGCCTCGACTCAGCGTGTCAACTATAAGCACCTCGGCGCCCTCATCGACGAGCACGTCGACGATGTGAGAACCGATAAAGCCGGCCCCTCCGGTCACGACAACCCGCATGGTCCCACAGTTCCCGGCGGCGGCCGCCCTGCGGATCCCGATGCACCGTCGGCGACAACGCCATCATTAGCGCCCTGAGTGTCACCAGAGTCACCGGTCGTCATGGTCACGAACGTGTCCTCCTAGGGGCTCCATGGAGTGCACTATTGAGCCGCTCTAAGTGCGACGAGGGGCCTTGTTGCCCGAATAAGGATTGTCTATCCTAATACCTCGCATGGTTTCAGTCCAGCGGCGTAGTACACCCACAGCGCTGCTCCGTGGTGTCGAATGCTGACCTCAACACCAGCATTCCTGCACCGAAAACTGCGTGGTTCGAGTAGGACGTCCAGTCACGTTGGAGCGCGCCACCTGCCCGCGCTGGCTCGCTGCAGCGCGGCGCCACGTAAGCCGGATGATACGGGAGGCTTGTGACACCACCGCCGGATACCGACCGTGACTCCTTTATAGCGGGCCGCCGGGGTGCCGACCTTGCTGGCGGGCACCGGACGTTGGTGCTGGCTGGGCTTGCGGGTCTGGTGGCCGTCGCGAGTGCGCTGCTCATGCCGTTCGCCCCGGTGTCAGTGAACGAGCCCACGGTGAGCTGGCCGCGTGACCTGGCCCGGCCCGAGTCGACGCTGCTCTCCCTCACCGCGTACCGCCCGTTGGCTCTCGACGTGCGGTTCAGTTGCGACATCGCGCGGCTCGCGCAAAAAACCGGCTCCGGCGTCGTCGTCTCGACTGCGCTGCCGGAATACCCGCTGGCCGGCTCCACGGGAATGATCGTCACCGCATCCGGTGACCGCGTGCAGGTGCGCGCGCTGGACCGGCTGCTGGTCGACGAGCGGCTACCCGCCGGGCGCTGCGAGTACCGGATCACCGGCCACAGCGCCGGCCTGCCCAGCTACGTGCGCCCGCTGACCCCCGCCGACCCGGCACCGCCAGACCGCGACGCGTTCGCCGGGCCGGACAACGCCGAGCTGGTGATCAGCCGCGATGGCCGTGACCTCGTACGCAGGTTCGCCGAGCAGCTCCCCGACGTGGATGTGTTGGCCACCTCGCTGCCTAACCTGCCCGCGAACCTCGCCGGCGAGCTGGCCGTCACGTTGCGCGTCGACGACGAGTTCACCAGCAGCCCGACTCCCCCGAAAAATGCGCTCACGGCATTGCTGGTGTTCGCGCTGCTGGCCACCGCTGTGTTGCTGGCGCGGATCGACCGGACCGAACCCCGAGCGCCCCGGACGTGGCAGATCGGGTGGCCGCGGATCGCGGACATTGTGATCCCTGCGGCGCTGGTCTGCTGGATGTTCATCGCCCCGGCGACTGACGACGACGGCTACTTCGCCTCCCAGGCCCGCAACGCCACGCTGTCCGGCCAGGTGAGCAATTACTACCAGTTCTACAACCAGAGCTTCACCCCGTTCACCTGGCTCTACCAGGTGCTGAGCTGGTGGCAGCAGCTCGTCGGGACCGCGGCGGTGGCGCAGCGGAGCCCGGCTCTGGTCTGCGGGCTGCTCACCTGGCTGGTGCTGCGCCGGTTCACGGTGGCCGCGATGGCCGAGTTTGCGCTTACCCGCAGCGACCTGCTCGTGGTGTCGCACGCGGTGCTCGGCGTGGTGTTCCTCGCCTGGTGGTTGCCGTACAACATGGGCGTGCGCCCGGAGCCGGCGGTGGCGCTGTGCGGGGCCGCGACGATGCTCGCCGTGCTGGTCGCCGCTCGCCGGCGCCGGCTTGCCGTCGCGTGGCTGGCGTGCGCGGTGGCCGGGCTCGGGTTTACCGCGCACACGACCGG
>DASUVX010000079.1:0-2304 GCA_036378735.1 Pseudonocardiaceae bacterium
TGGCGTCGATTGGCGTGGGCCTGTTCGGTGTGCTGATCACTCTCATCCCGTATCGCCGGCGGGAACGGTGGGCGTGGTTTGCGCTGTGGTTTTATCCGGCCTTTTGGGTAGTACACCTGGTGGGCCGATTGCCGCCGAGCACGGACCATGTCCACCAGGTGGTATTCATCGTGCTGTCGCTCGCCGGTTTGTTGTTTCCCGTCCGTGAGTTCTTCCGCACTGGCATAGCAACAGGTGCGCCGTGACCACGGCCAGGCCCCGGGCGGTGCCGAGCACCGCGGCGGCGGTGACGTCGGTGGCCCAGTACAAGTATGGTTGCTGACAGTTAACCCACTGGGTGAAGGTTTAAAACCCTGGGTAGCTGGTGAGTTGCTCGCTGCGTGGGCCCAGGCAGCGGCGGGATGCCGCGCGCGGGTTAGTTTCGTCGCGATGCCCTGGATAACGGATCGCGGCTGGCGGACCCCGCTGATGACCGTGCCGGCGATCGCCGTGGTGGTCGCGACCACTACAGGGGCGGGACTGCCTCCGCCGATTGGGCCGTCGATCCCGCACGATTTCGCTGACCCGAGGGTGCTGCCGGTCGGACACCGCTACTACGCCTACTCCACGAACAGCCGCTACGGGACCAAGGAGTTTCATGTTCCGGTGCGCAGCTCGACTAGCGTGACCGGTGAGTGGGGTGACGCTCACGACGCTATGCCAGAGCTACCGGTCTGGGTGGATAAGGCCGGCGCCGGTCAGGACAGCGTGTGGGCTCCGGCGGTCACCGCCACCGGCCACGGTGTCTACCTGCTGTACTTCACCGCCCGCTCGGCCGGCCAGCACACCCACTGCATCGGGGTCGCCCGGGCAGGGGCACCAGAAGGTCCGTTCCAGCCGAGCGGATCGCAACCGCTGGTGTGCCGGCCCGGAGATGTCAATGCCGTCGATCCCAAACCGTTCACCGACACCGACGGCGCGCACTACCTGCTCTACAGCGCCAGCCGCGAGGGAAACGACACGGTCTGGCTGCAACAGCTGACCGCCGACGGCACGGAAACGATCGGGGACCGGCGGGCATTGATCCAGGCGGACCGGGCCGACGAAGACCGCATCGTGGAGGCGCCGGCGATGATCCGCCACGGCGGCACCTACGTGCTGTTCTACTCAGGCAACGCCTATAACAGCGGCCGCTACTTCGTCAATTACGCGACCGCGGGTGCACTCTGTGATCAGTTCGTCAAACACCCAGGGCAGCTGCTCAACCAGCACACGCTCCACGACAGGTATCAGAATCCGGGCGGGCAGGACGTGGTGCCCGCCCACGGGCAGGATTTTCTGGTCTTCCACGCATTCACCAGCCCCACCCGCCGTGCCATGTTCGTAGCGGTATTGGAATGGCACCACGGCCACCACGGCCACCACGGCCACCACGGTCCTCGTCTATCGATGATCGTCAGGTGTGGTTGAGTTGACCGTGGCTGGCTCGGGCAAGGGGGGCTGATGCGACGTCGTGGTACCCATGGTCGTTCGGCTGCGATCGGGTTGCTGGTCACCATCAATGTTGTGCTCAGCGCGTGCGGCGGCGGATCTCCGGTGGCATCGCGAACCATCCCAGCACCCACAGCGACGGTAGAGCCGACGTCGCCGCAGGTCACCCCCGAACCCCCGGCGCCAGCAGAGCCAACCATCAATACCACTGAGGTCGCCGGCCCGCTGCAAGGTGCCGCGCTGGTGCAAGCGCTGCGTACCGGCGGGTTACTGCTGTGGATGCGTCATACCGAGCGCGACGACCGGTCTGGAACCGTCACCCCCGAGCAAGCGGTCAGCCATGACTGCGCCGCGCAGAGCGAGCTGACCGCCACTGGCCGCCAGCATGCCAAGCAGATCGGCGCAGCGATACGCGCGTTGCACCTGCCGATCGCGGCGGTGCGCACCGCTCGGCTGTGCCGCACCGAGACCACCGGGCGCTTGCTCCGCATCGCCTCCATAACCACTGATGACCGGTTAGACGCCTCGAGTACCTGGATAGATCGCGGCGGTGCCGCGGCCCAACAGCGCGCCACGCTGCAGGTCCTGACCGAAACACCATCGGCCGGCACGGACGTCGTGTTGGTGTCGAGCATCCTGGACATCCCTACGCCGCAGCCCGCCGTTCTGCATGACGTGGGACCCGGCGAGACCGTCGTCTTTCGCCCCGGACCAGCCGGAAAGGCGATCCTGCTGGCCCGGATCGGGGAGTCGGCCTGGCCCACACTGCTGCAGGGCGTGACTACCACTACGGTCCCCTCCCCATCGACCCGATGAACTGCCATAAAAGGTGGG
>DASUVX010000080.1:0-92580 GCA_036378735.1 Pseudonocardiaceae bacterium
CCCCCCCCCCCCCCCACTTGCGGGTGCCTGCGCTACACGCGTCCGGCGCCGGACGGGGGATCTCCCGGGCCTGCGATGCACTGGATCAAGTCCCCAGGGCACCGGGCGGTGGGATCCGGCGGTCATCAGACCAACGTTGACGGTGACAGTCGGTCAGGCAACGACGGTCACCGGCGCGGCACTCCACTCGGCGAAGAGCGGGATGATGTAATTGTGGCGCTCCCACCGGCGGCGCGCGGGGCGTGCAACGCCGCCGGCAGGAGAGTTCGGTTGTGGCCGGCGATCCTTCGACATCTCGGTCGGGGGCACGGACGTTCGCCGGATCACCGGCCACATGGCGGCTGCTCAGCCTTCGTGGATGGGGGGGAACCCACGAACAGTGGCGAGACCGCCAGCTCTATTGAGTTGTGGTGCTGGGCAGCAGTCAGCGTGCGGCAGCCGCAGCTGCAGGGAACATGGATGCCGGCTGACGCACCTGCCACCCGCTTCGATTGGCCTTGAGTCTGGAAAAGACCGACCCGGAGGCCGTGGTTTCCGCGGAGACGGCCTGCGAAGGCACGGTCTCCGCGGAAATGAGGTGCTCATGTGCGGCTTGCCACACGCTGCACGACGCCGCACGAGATCGCCAGTGGCCCGAGCACTCCGGACAGCGGCCCCGAGAATCCGGCGCATGCGAGGCGAGCAAAGCCCGCCACCCATGCGTCAACCGGGGCAGCTCACTGCGCGCGGCCGACAGCAGGGAACCATTGTCGGCGCTGTTTGCCAGCTCGTCGAGCATGTCGAGCCGCTCCCACACAGCCTGCCGGAGGATCTGGCCCAGAATCTGGTCCACCTCGCAACTCCACCTTTCCGCGCTCGGTTTGCGCTCCAGAGGTTTGCGCTCCGAAGCCGCATCCCGAGAACTTCAGTCCCGAGAAAGTCGCCACCGACGATCGACCCAAAGACGATCGATGAGGAGTGGCGCCCGAACAAGGTAGGCAGAGTGCGGGGGTGGATTAAACCGGCCATGGGGTGTGCTGCGCTGATCGGCCGTGCTATGACGGTGAGCGGCACATTCTGATCGGTAGCGCCGATCAGCTTGGCTGAAGTGCTCTTCACCAGCGACGACGAGCATGCCTACTCTGCACACGTCGCCCGTCGGACGGCAAGGGGGCGAGATGAACACGACCGGTCAGCACGACAACCGGCTATCTCTGGATCGGTGGAACGAACCGGAGATGAAGCGCGCGCTGGCCGATCGCGACATCAGCTCGGTTTACCGCCTGCTTAGGCGGGTGGGTATCTCGCAACGGCACATCGCAGCTTTGACCGGGCAATCCCAGTCCGAAGTTTCGGAGATCCTCAAGGGTCGCCAGGTCATGGCCTACGACGTGCTTGCGCGGATCTCCGACGGCCTGGGTATACCCCGCGGCTACATGGGCCTGGCCTATGACCCGGCGACGGCAACGAGCATGGTCGGACTCCCCGACGATGTGGCGGCTGAGGAGGATGAGTCGGTGAAGCGCCGGAAGCTCCTGGCGCATGGAGCTGCCGTGATGTTCGGCACCGCAGTACTGGGGGCAGACCGCGGGCAATGGTTGCCCAGTCCAGCTCAGACACCCGCACCGAGCAACATCGGTATGACGGATGTCAAGCAGGTTGAGGCCGCCACCAGAGCCATGCGTGCTCTGGACTACCAGTTCGGCGGCGGTGCGTGTCGTGACGCGGTCGTCGCCCAGTTGTCCTGGGCACAGCGCCTGCTGGGCGCGTCGGGCACGGAAGAGGTCCGCCTGCGGCTGTTCCGGGCGCTGGGCGATCTGCAGAATCTGGCTGGCTGGACGACCTTCGACGTCGGATTGCTGGACTCCTCACGCAGCCATTTCGCGACTGCTCTGGAGTTCGCCAAGCAGTCCGGCGACTCGAGTCTGATGTCCAACATCATGTACCGGATCGGCCGGGTTTACCTGCACCACGGGGAGCCCAACGACGCGCTCAAATGGTTCCAGCTGGGTCAGATCGCCGCGCAGGACTCCGGGTCTGAGTTGGCTGTTGCCGTGCTGTGCGGCAACGAGGCCTGGGCGTACGCGATGATGGGCGACGATGTGCAGGCCAAGAAGCTGCTCGGTCGTTCCCGGGACGAGCTGGCCAGGGCAAACCTGAACGAGGCGCCGGACTGGGCGAGGTTCTACAACGACACCGACATGTACGCCATGATCGGAACCGTGCACAACGAACTGGCCGCCTTCGACCCGCGCCATGCGGCTGTCGCGATTCCCGCCTTCGGCCAGGCGCTGGCCCGTTACGACGACATGATGGGCCGTAGCCAGGCTTTCAGCCTCACCATGCTGGCCACTGCGCACCTGCGCCAGGGCGATGTAGACCACGGGGTGCAAGTCGGTCGTAAGGCTCTGCAGGCGGCGTCGGCGGTGAAATCCAAGCGGGTGACCGACCGGCTCAAGCCACTCGAGATCGAGGCAGGACGGCGGTCCACCAATCCCGACTCCCGGGAGCTTTCCTACCTCATCCGCCAGCATCGAAGCGTCTGACGAAACGGAGGGCCGTGACGGCGCTGTCCTTAGGCTGTGACGAGCGGCTCATTGCTGGGCTGCAGGCGGTCTGCGCCGACCTCGACCTGGACCCGGCCGGAGCCCGGTTGTTGCGCAACGTCAACAACGCGGTGTTCCGGTTGCGCCGGGACCCGGTGGTGGTCCGGCTGGTCACGCTGCCCTCATATATCCCGCGTGCCAAGTTGGTGGTGGCTGCGGCAACGGTGTTCGCCGAGCACGACGTGCCGGCGATCCGGTTACTGCCCGGCGTCCCCCAGCCCGTACGCGTGGGGGAACACGTGGCCACCGTCTGGCAGGCCGTCCGGCCGACCGGTCCCCGACCGGGCGGCGTCGATCTGGCAAACCTGCTGCGCGCGGTGCACGCGGTGCCGCTGCCGTGCCGGGGCTTGCCGCAGTGGGACCCACTGAGCGATTTCGACAACCGCGTGCGGCACACCCTGACGATGGCCACCGCCGATCGAAGTTTCCTGCTGGGCCGCAGCGCGGAACTGGCCGCTGCGGTGGCTGAGCTGAAATTTCCACTCCCCACGGCCGTGCTGCATGGTGACGCGCATCTTGGAAATGTCATACCTGGGCCGGACCGCCCGGTGCTGTGCGACTTCGACTCGTGCGCTGTCGGGCCACCGGAGTGGGACCTGACCCCGGTGGTGGTGGGCAACGTGCGGCTCGGCAAACCCGCCGCTCACCAGCGAGACTTCGTCGAGGCTTACGGGTTCGACATCCGGGACTGGGAAGGCTTCGAGGTGCTGCACGGTATCCGTGATCTCAAGCTGATCGCCGGGGTGTTCCCGCGCGCTGGGTCGCCGCCGGCCGTGCAGGCCGAGTTCGACCGGCGGATGGCCAGCCTGCGGGCGGGTAGGCGGTTCGAGCGTTGGAGGACCGTCCGGCGCTGAACTAGTGCGTTGGGCAAGCCGGACGTCTACTGTCGGATTCTGTGTCGCCGGCCCGCCCATCGGTGGCGGGAGCGCTCACCCCGCCGGTCCGGGCGCGAGCGCCCCTCCATTGGCCGACGCCTATCGTCAGTCCGGCGCTGTCCATCTCGCATGCTCGATCGCTGCGCGCGCTGCCGCTGCATCTGCTGCGCACGTCGAGTTGGGTAGACCAGTGGCCAGTCCGGTTGGACGCCCGAGAGCTCGGGACGCTGCTGGATGCCCTGCGCGCCAATTCCGAAGCCGCATCGGTGCGACTGGCCGACAATGCCATGGCATATCTGGCTGCATCGACAGCCTCGGCGATGGGTCACCGGCCACCGCAGCGACCATCCGACGTGGTAGCGGCGCTGCATCGGGTCTTGACCCGATCCCGCTTCCTCAAGGGCTCGCGCTCGTGTTTTCCACGGGAGACTGCGCTGGCGCAGATGGGGCCCTTCGTCGAGTCCCGGCAGCCGATCACGATCCTGACTATCGGTTTTCCGTTCAAACAGCACGACAACGGGCTCAAGGCCACTGGCCCGTGCCCGGATCTCGCCGAGCTCGGTGCGCTGCTGCGGCTTAAAGAGCTCGACAATGCCGTTACCGCGCTGTACCCGCCCGGCTTGCGGGTGGTGATACTCAATGACGGTGGCTACTCACGCCCGCGCGGCTGGGCGGAGATGCGCCGCTACCGGCGCCAGCTCAAGCGCTACGCCCAATTGGTCGGCCTGACCAACTCGGTGCGGTTTTGTGATCAGTCCCTTTTTGTCGCGCGGGTACTCGGTCCGCGAGGGTGGAACACGCGCGAGAGATACCGGCGCACTTATAAAGAACTGATCTCCATGCTGGCCGGCAGGCCGCGCGCGCTGACCAGTGGTGCTCTCATCGACCAGCGGCTGGCCGGGATCTTGCCGGCGGGGCTGCTGGCCGGCGTGCCCTCGTTTCGGGAAATCGTGTCCTCGTTGGTGTACTCGGTCCCGGTGCCGGCTCGGGCGGGGACCGACTCCCGGCAGTGGGCCTGCCAGGTGCTCGCCTGGCCCGACCAGTTCACTGCCCCGGACGTGTCGCCTGAGCTGGCCGCCGCCCGCCGAGAGGTGATGTCCTGTGCCTGGCAGGACGCCGCGAACTATCTGGCTGCCTGCATGGCCGACGCTGCGGTGGGCGTCGCCGAGCAGTTCCCGCTGCACGTCCGGCTTGCAACCGTCGCCTCTCGACCCGGTTGCAGTGGTTTCTCCTACCTCGGTGGGTCGACACTATTGCCCTGGCACGGCACGGGATGTCTGGACGGCCGTGGGCTGCTGTGCGCCGAGTTTCTGGTGAGCCTGGATCATCGTGGGTTCCTGCCGGTGTACTCCGACCTCATCGGCGACGAGCAGCCGCTGATGATGGTGCCCTTCGCGCGGACCCGGTATGTGCACGGTCGCCGGCAGGTGGATCCCGAATTATTAGCTAAGGCGCGGCTGCGCAATCGCTGACTGCGAACTGTGCACGTGTCCTGCGCCGCTAACGCCGGCTGCCTGTCTGGCGATGGTTTAGGCAACCGGACGATGGCAGGCGGTGCACATGGTGGCAAGGCGGCACATGTTCAGCTGGCGGCATGATCGCGCGGTGGCGCGAGACGCCGATTTTCTGGACGGCGTGGTGGACGCCCAGCTGGAGCTCATCCGCCAGCTGCCCATCGACCAGCGAGACGAGCTCGCCGGAGCGCTCGCTGTGCTGGTGATGCTCGCCCAGGAGCACCGGTATTACCTGCGGCATTGGATCAATCGCCGGGAGCTGCGACACCGCACCGAAAGCGCCCTGGTCAGCCTCGACGCCCTCGGCCAAGTCCCCAGCCGCGCCCTCTAACGCTCCACCCACCCCTGCCCCCTCCGCCCTTGCCCGCCCCCGCCGCCGGTTCTGCCCCGACATGGAGACATATCGGGGTGAAAAGGCCCCCGTTTACCCCGATATGTCTCCATGTCGGGTCTGACATGTCGGGTTCTGTCACCGTGGGGGCGCCGCACTGTCGGTGGATAGACATAATGTGACGTCGTGGACTCAGCAGTACTGCTCGACGCAGCTGTGGTCACCCGGTGCCGTCGGCGCGTGCATCTGGACCACGATCCCGCAGCAGTCGACGAACCGCGCGCCGGCTTGGATGCGACCGCGCAGCGGCGGATCGCCGACGCCTTCGCGCATCGCCGTTGGGTCGCCGACCGCCTGGCTGAGCACCACACCGCCGACTGGGCTGAGGTGTCGCCCGAGCTGACCGCCGAGCAGCGCGTCATTGCCACGCTGGCCTTGCTTCACCGGTCCGCGCCGTTGGTCTGGGGCGGGTTACTGCCGGCGGATACCCCTGGCGGCCGGCGTGGTGGCGTGGACCTGCTGATCCGGCACCGCGGTGGCTACCTACCGGTGATCGTCGTGCGGCACAAGGTCACCGACCCCGGCGGCGGGGCCCGCACCAGCCCGCTGACCCAGCCAAGGCTCGGCGCTGCTCGTGTCGATCCGGACCGCAAGGCGCGCCCGCAATCCCGGGACCAGTTGAGGTTGGCCCATGCGGTGCGGCTGTTGCAGACCGCCGGGCTGGCGGCTCGCGGTCGGGCCACCGGCGGGGTGATCGGTCTCGAGGCCGACGTGGTGGTCTGGCATGACCTGGAAGTTGCCACCTGGCCGGGTGGGCGCACCGCAATGAGTGAGTACGACGCGCGGTTCGCCGATCGGCTGGCCATCGCCCGGGCCGCCGCTACTGCGGGGCCACCGCTGGCGCAACCATCCCGGGTCACCGAATGCCGTTCCTGCCCGTGGTGGCCCACCTGCGGCCCGGCGTTGCGGGCCTCCCGTGACGTCAGCATGGTGCTGCGCGGGGAGGACGCGGTGGCCCTGCGCGCAGCCGGGGTGTCGACCGTAGATGCACTAGCTGCGCTGGATCCGGCGGCCGAGGCGCCGGTGCCGATGGCCGGAACGTCCGTGCGCGACGCGGTATTGCTGGCCCGGGCCTGGCAGCGGGACCTCGCGCTGGTGCGGCGTAACCGGCGCATCTCCGTGCCCCGCGCTGAGGTCGAGGTCGACGTGGACATGGAGAGTTTCGATGAGGCCGGTGCCTACCTGTGGGGCTGCCTGCTGTCCGGTGCCGACATCGGGTTGCCTCGCGGGTATCAGGCGTTCGCCACCTGGGAGCCGGTGCCGACCCCGGACGAGGCGAGATCCTTCGCCGCGTTCTGGCAGTGGCTGACCGGCGTTCGCCGCCGAGCCGCCGAGCGCGGCCACAGCTTCGCCGCCTTTTGTTACAACGAGCAGGCGGAGAACCGCTGGATGCTCTCGTCGGCGGAACGCTTCGCCGGCGCACCCGGGATTCCTACCATCGTGCAGGTGCAGGAGTTCATCGCGTCCGATCAGTGGGTGGACCTGTACGGGGTGGTCAGCGCGGAGTTCCTGTGCGCGCACGGCAAGGGCCTCAAGACGATTGCGCCGGCGGCCGGATTCGCCTGGCACGATCCGGAGGCCAGCGGCGAGAACTCCATGCGCTGGTATTCCGACGCGGTCGGGCTGTGCGGCGGTGAACCGGACCTGGTGCAGCGGGCCAGGCTGCTCACCTACAACTCCGACGACGTCCGGGCGACCCACGCGCTGCGGTTGTGGATGAGCTCCGAGCAAGTCAACGACGTTCCTTATGCCGGTGACCTGTAGATCCGGTTGCGGTATGTCACCATAGGCGTCAACAGAACGTGAGGGGGAGAGGCACATGTTTGTACGGCGCATCGCGGTGATCGGTTCCGGGTACGTGGGCCTGACCACCGGCGCGTGCTTGGCCTCGTTGGGGCATCGGGTGGTGTGCGCCGACGTGGATCCGGGCAAGGTAGCCCGGCTATCTGCCGGGCAGGTGTCGATCCTGGAGCCGGGGCTACCCGAGCTCGTCGCCGAGGGGTTGGCCGCGGGCCGGTTGCAGTTCGTGGTGGGAGCCGCTGCCGCGGTAGCCGACGCTGAGGTGGTCTTCCTGTGCGTGCCCACCCCGATGGGAAACGGTGGCGGAGCGGACCTTTCGGCGGTGGAGGCGGTGGCCACCGAGGTGCGTGCATTGCTCCCGACGGGCTGTGTCGTGGTCAACAAGTCGACCGTTCCGGTGGGCACCGCGGTGCGCACCGCGCAATGGCTGAATCGCCCCGACGTGGCGGTGGTCAGCAACCCGGAGTTCCTCCGGGAAGGGTCGGCGGTGCACGACTTCCTCAACCCTGACCGCATCGTGGTGGGTTGCGACGCCCAGGATGCTGCTGAGCGGGTCGCGGCGCTGTATGCCCGGTTGGGTGCGCCGGCCGTGCTCACCGATGCCGCCAGCGCAGAGATGGTCAAGTACGCTGCGAACTGCTTCCTGGCGATGAAGCTGTCCTACGTCAACGCCATCGCGGAGCTGTGCGAGCGGTCCGGGGCTGACGTGCTGGACGTCACCGAGGGTATCGGTTATGACCGGCGGATCGGGCAGGCTTTCCTGCAGGCAGGGCCCGGTTGGGGTGGGTCGTGCCTGCCCAAGGACACTCATGCGTTGCTGCAGTTCTGCGCCGCGGTGGATTTCGACTTCCCGCTGTTGCAGGCCAGCCTGGACACCAACAACCGCCAGCAGCACCGGATGGTTAAGAAGATCCGCGACGCCGCCGGCGGGTCGCTGGCCGGCCAACGGGTGGGGTTGCTCGGGCTAACCTTCAAGGCCGGCACCGACGACCTCCGGGACTCTCCGGCCTTGATGGTGGCGGCGTTGCTGGCTGCTGAGGGCGCCGACCTGATCGGCTACGACCCGGGGGTGCCGGCCGCGGTGCCGGGCATGACAGACGACCTGCAGGTCACCGACGACCCAGTTAAGGTCGCCGCAGGCGCTGCCGTCCTCGTAGTGCTCACCGAATGGCCCGAGTTCCGGCTGCTGGACTGGGGCCGCCTCGCCGAGTTGGTCGAGCGCCGCATCGTGGTCGACACCCGTAACGTGCTCGACGCGGACGTGTTGCGCCGGGTCGGCTTTGAAGTCCGCGGTATCGGCCGGCGCCCCACCCGAGCGCTCGCCCCCTCCTGAACACCAGCCGGGGGATGTGAACCGCTCGTCGACGGACAAGTCCCGCGCGGCGTAGGGACGGGGAAAGGACTAGACGCCAGCCCGATGATCTGCTGTGCTTAGCCTTGCCTAATCACTCGATCGAGGGCGACGGTGCCATGTACGTCTGCATCTGCCGCGCGGTGACCGAGGCTGCGGTGCGTGGGTGCATCGCCGACGGTGCCCGGACCGTGAAGGACGTCGTTAAGCGCTGCGAGGCTGGCACCGGCTGCGGGACCTGCATCGACAAGATCCTTACCTTGCTCAGCACCGGTGTCGAGGGGTTGGGCAATTCGCTCCCACGCAGCGCCTGATTTGTCCGCGTTACTCTCGAACGATCTTTATATGCCCTGGTCAGGGCAGCCTCACCTTCGATGACAAGCCCTCTGAACATCGGTACGGTTGTGATCATCCACTACCGATCCAGAGGGGGTTCGAGCCTTCATGCGCGGCGATGATGAGGTTATTGCCCTGCTTAACGAGCAACTCACCCGCGAACTGACCGCGATCAACCAGTACTTCCTGCACGCCAAGATGCAGGGCAACTGGGGGTTCACCAAGCTCGCCGAGCACACCCGGCACGAGTCCATCGACGAGATGAAACACGCCGAGCGGATCACCGAGCGCATCCTGTTCCTGGAAGGCCTGCCGAACTATCAGAAGCTGCTAGCGCTGAACATCGGGCAGACCGTGAAGGAGCAGTTCGAGGCGGACTTGGCCGTGGAGATGGATGCCGTGAACGCGCTGCGCCCCGCCATCGCGCTGTGCCGGGAGAAGGGTGACGTCACCACCGCCAACATCTTCGAAGACATCCTCGCCGATGAGGAGGAGCACATCGACTACCTGGAGACCAACCTAGAGCTGATCGGCAAGCTGGGTGAGCAGCTGTACCTCAGCCAGCTCGTGGAACGTCCGCCGACCAACAGCTGACAGGGGGCCATCCGCGGGCTCGACTACGGTTGCCGGCGTGAGCCGATTGTTCGACGTCCACGACGCTCGGGGTTTGCTTCCCGAGGTGCGCCGGCGGGTCGATGCGCTGATCGAAGTCCGGGCAGATCTCACCGAGCTGTCCGTGGATTTGCGGCGCTTCGGGTCGTCGGCGCTCGGCGGTCTCGCTGAAATGAAGGCGCTGCAGGCCCGGCTGGACCACATGCTCGAGTGGTTCTCCGGCCAGGGCATCGAGCTCAAGGGCCTCGCACCGGTCCTCGTCGATTTCCCCGCTGAGCTGGACGGGGAGTCGGTCCGCCTCTGCTGGCTGGAAGGCGAAACCGAGCTGGCCTGGTACCACCGCTCCGACCTAGGCCTGGCCGGCCGCCGCCGCCTCCTCTCCTGATTACCGCAGTCTGGACGCAGACTGCGGTCGGCGCAGGTGCCTCGGCGTAATCTGGCGGTATGGCCCTGTTTGGACGCGATAAGGCACGCATGGTGACCGCCGAGGATGCGCTGCCCGGCCGTGCCACCCCAATGCCGGTGGCGGAGCGGCACGCGGTGAACGGCCACCGCATCGTCCCACCGTTCCCGGATGGCCTGCGCACCGCGGTGTTCGGAATGGGGTGCTTTTGGGGCGCCGAGCGGATTTTCTGGCGGAGCCCCGGCGTGTACTCCACCGCGGTCGGCTACGCCGGCGGCCATACTCCCAACCCCAGTTACCAGGAGGTCTGCTCCGGGCGAACCGGGCACACCGAAGCCGTCCTGGTCGTCTTCGACCCTGCGCAGATCTCCTACGCGGAACTGCTGAGGGTCTTCTGGGAGGGTCACGACCCAACCCAGGGCATGCGGCAGGGCAACGACCGGGGCACGCAGTACCGCTCCGCGATCTACACCACCGACGCCGAGCAGGCCGCCCAAGCCAACGCGAGCCGGTCCACCTACCAGCAGGCGCTCACCGCCGCCGGCCGTGGCCAGATCACTACCGAGATCGCACCCCTGCGCGATTTCTACTACGCCGAGGACTACCACCAACAGTATTTGAGTGATGCCAAGAACCCCAATGGTTACTGCGGTCTGGGCGGCACCGGTGTGACCTGCCCGGTGGGCACGGCCGTAGAGTCGAATCTGGCCGAGAGCTGAGCTGTTGCTGTGCTGACCTCGGCGATGAGTAGCGCTGAGACGTTCGGGAATTGTACAATTTGGGGTATGAACGAGCTGCCGATCAGCGAGGCACGGGATCATCTCGGTGAGATCGTGTCGAGGGTCGAGCACGCCCAAGAACGGACGGTGCTGACTCGCCATGGCAAGGCTGTCGCCGCTGTTGTATCCATCGACGATCTCCGGGAACTTGAGGCGCTAGAGGACGAGGCTGATCTCGCGGCGGCGCGAGAAGCGCTGGCGAGCATGGAGCAGCGCCTACCCCACCGTGACGTGCTAGCCGAGTACGGCATCGCCTAAGCGTTGAGCTACGAGATCGAGTGGAGCGCCCCGGCGCTTCGGGAACTGCGCAAGCTCGACAAGCCGGTCGCACGCAGAATCGTGACGGCAGTAACCAAACTTGGTCTGGACCCGCGCCCGCCTGGAGTCAAGGCGTCAACAGGACAGCCGGCGGGCACGATGCGACTGCGCGTGGGGAACTACCGCGTGGTCTACGTCATCCAGGATGATCTCATCATCATTACCGTCGTCCGGGTCGCTCATCGCCAGGAGGTGTACCGCGACCTATGATCGAGCACCGGAGTTATTGTGCGAGCGACAGTGTTACGACCAGCAGTATTTATCAGAGGCGAAAAATCCATATGGTTACTGCGGTATAAGTGGCACCGGTGTTTGCCTGAGTACCCCATCCGAGGATCCAGCAGCTATCCAGCATTCCGGCTAGGATTCGAGCCTTCGACTGGCGCGTTCCGCGCGGAAGTGGGAGTGCACGGCGGCGTGCTGACCACGGGCAGTCGTCCGGGGGGAGTTCCGGATGCGCAGAGTATCCATGGCCTTCCTCAGCAGGGGTCTTCGGCGCGGTGACGCTGGGATTGTCAGTGGTCGGCGATACCGTGAGGGTGATCCGGTAGGGGGTCTCAGGTGTCGTACAAACCGGTGGTTGCCGCGGCGTTGAGCGGCGCGACGCTTCGGCAGCTGTCGTACTGGCGGTCGTCTCGGTCCACCGAGGCGCCGCTGCTTGCACCTGCGCTGCACGAGCCGAGGTCCCGGGTGTCGTACTCCTTTCCCGACGTGGTAGCGCTGCGAACCTTCGTCTACCTGCGATCCCGAGAGGTCCCACTGCAGCGGGTGCGTAAGGCGGTGCAGAGCTTGCGGGACATGGGCGCCGCGGAGCATCTCTCGTCTTACCAGCTCCTGGCCATTGGTCGTAACGTCGTGTGGAGGGTCTCTGATGAGCTCGCGGTGGATTTGACTCGTCGTCCTGGTCAGCAGGTGATCGCGCAGATGGTCGATATCCTTGCAGCGTTTCGCGGACCGCGGGACCGCGAGGTAGTACCGCTGTATCGGCCGGCGCCTGGCGTGGCGGTGGATCCCGAGGTCCGCGGTGGGTATCCAGTGATCGCGGGGACTCGAGTGTCCTACGACGTGGTGGCGAGTTTGATCGAAGATGGCGTCACCGCGGAGGAGGTGGCAGGGTTCTATCCTGGTGTCAGCGCGTTAGCGGCTAGGGGAGCATACGAGTTCGCGCGGTATGTCGACGGCTACCGCGAGCCAGTCGGCGCTTGATCGTGCGATGAAGCTCCTGCTCGATGAAGACGTTCCTGTTCAGCTCGTCGAGCCGCTGCGTCGGCTGCTCCGTGAGCATCAAGTGGATCACGTACAGGATCTCGGGTGGAAGGGGAAGAAGGATCGTTTTCTGCTTCCCGATGCCAAAGGCAAGGGCTATGACGCCTTGCTCACAAACGACAGCGCCCAGCTCGACAGCGCCGAGGAGACGCGTGCAATCCGAGACTCGGGAATGCACCACATCCGGTACCGGCATGACACTCGACGCGGGGTTGACGGCCTCGCCCTCGCAATGGCCGCCGTCATGGCGGCGATCCGACCGGCGGTCCGCGATTTGGGCGATGCCCATGGGCAGCGACTAGTCGAGATACAGGCGATTCAGCCGACGAGACGGTACAAGATCACGGACCCGCGGGTTGATCCACCGCCGTACTGGCCAAGACATGGCGGGGTGTGCCGCGATCCCGAAGGCGCCGCCGCAGCGATGGCGACTAGGTCGTCGCTCTACCAGGAGACTTGGCAGCGCAGCACCAGGGGCCACATTAACTACCAGCAAAGCCGGGAGAATGTCCCTGACGACAACGGCGGCCTGGGCGGCACGGGCGTCACATGCCCCGTGGGAACAGGTGTGGAGTCTGGCGACATCTGACATTCCAGGGTGAGCGGTTGATCGATCGCGCGACGCATTTACGCAGAGCGGTACTCCATTCGCCCAGGTGCAGTGGCGGAAGGCGCGTCCAGCGGTTAAGTGTGCAGCAGAACCGCCATTCCGCCGAGCACCTCGGTGACGGCGAGGTCGGGTCGTCTATCGTGGTTGAAGTCGCCGGCGATGATCGTTCGACCGATCTGCACGAGATGGCTTTCGGTGGTGGTGAACCGCCCTGTCCCGTCGCCGAGCATGATGTGCAGCATTCTGTCAATATCGCCGGAGACGGCGAGGTCGAGGTCGCCGTCGCTGTTCAGGTCGGCCAGCGTCACCTCGACGGGAACCGTTGGGGTAACTCCAGGGTGCTGATTGACGCGGGAGGCGATCGGTGCGGCAAAGCTGCCGTCTCCCCGTCCGAAGAAGATCGCGACGGCTCCTTGGACGGCAACAGGTACCGCGACATCCACAATGCTGTCGTGGTTGACATCATCCACGGCAACGTCCTCAAAGACAGGAACCGGCAGGATCGTGCCGGCGGTGAAGGTCCCATCACCACGGCCAAGCAGCACCCTGAGTCCGCGAAATTCTTCGACGACGAGTAAATCCGGTCGGTGGTCGCCATTAACATCGGCGGTCTGCATCGACAGCAAGCCGCCCAGCACGCCAATGCCCTCGGTCAGGGTTTGCGAGCGGGCGAACCGGTCGCCTCCTTGGTTGAGGAGCACGACAACGTTGTCTGTCGGCGAGGAGTTCGCAATCGCCAAGTCGGGCAGGCCGTCGCCGTTGAAATCGGCGGTCAGGACTCGCGCTGGGAGCAATCCGATGGAATAGCTCGTTGCGTGCACAAGTCTTCACCCAGACGAGTCATTTTCGACCATGGGTCGATCGGTGAAGTCGCTTGGCCGCGGCTGCTGCGCACCTGCTTGCAGATGCACGCCCAACACTTTACAAATCTGCGGCACAGTCAACTTTATTCGCTACTGACCAAGGGATTGATCTCGGGCGCGGACGTTGGCTGCCGGAAGGTGGGCTGGCGCGGTGCCGGCCGCGTACCTTCACCTCATGGCCACGTTCCCCACCGCCCCTATCGTCGCCGCCGGCCTTGTCGGCGGCTTCGCCGCCGCCCGCTACACCGGCCGCCGGGAGCTCGGCGGTGCAGTCCTCGCCGCCGCTGGAGCCCTCTGTGGACGCTCATGGCTGCGCTCTTCCGGCCCCGGCGTGATGGGCTTGCTCATCGGCGTGTACGCCGCCGCATTCGGGGGCTCACACCCGCTGGCCAAAAAGATCGGTGCCTGGCCATCGGTGCTCGCTGTCACGGCGGTGGCATCCGGGATCACTTACGCACTGGCCGACCGATCGTCTGCCCGGTTTTAGCCCTTTGCGTAGGGACCGACGCCCCGACAGCATAGCCAACGTGGCGCCGGCCGTACGGCGCGGAAAAGTACCGCGGGGGGAACATGGAACGCCGCACCTTCCTCATCACCGGAACGGTCGCGCTGGCCGCATGCTCGTCGCCAGGCACCACTAGCACGGCGCAACTTCCCGGAACACCTCGTGCCGGAACCGCGGCTGGCTGGGAATGGGTGCGGGCGCAATTTAATCTTGCGCCCGATTACATCCATATGAGCAGTTTCCTCATCTCCTCTTATCCACGTAGCGTCCGGGAGGAGATCGAGCGGCACCGTCGGGAAATTGACCAAAATCCCCCGCTGGCCCTCAAAGACAGCCACTCCAAGTCGGCCCAGGTGACGGCAGTAGCCGCCGAATACCTGGGGGGAAGCCCCGAGGACGTGGCGCTCACGGACAGCACCACCATGGGGTTGGCGCTGATTTACCACGGTCTGCCGCTGCGCGCAGGGCAGGAGCTGCTCACCACGGTGCACGACCACTACTCACACCATGAGTCCATTCGCCTGGCGGCCGGCCGCGTGGGAGCAACCGTGCGCAAAGTCGCCCTCTACGACGAGCCGGCGACCGCGTCCGAGGACGAGATTGTCGATCGCCTGCGCCGCGCGCTGCGAACGCAAACGCGCGTGGTAGGACTCACCTGGGTGCACTCGAGCACGGGCGTAAAGCTTCCCCTGCGCGCAATCGGCGCCGCGCTAGCCGAGCACAACGCACACCGATCAGACCCTGAGCCCGTGCTGCTCGTGGTAGACGGCGTGCACGGATTTGGCGTGGAGGACGAAGCGATCGCCGCTCTAGGGCTCGATTTCTTCGCCGCCGGCACGCACAAATGGATCCTGGGACCGCGCGGCACGGGCGTCATCTGGGGACGCAACGGGCGCTGGAGCGACCTGCAACCCACGATCCCCGCCTTCCAACAAGAGTTATCTGCCGCCTGGCTGCAGGACCATCCCCCGGCAGGGCCAACGCAGGCCAGCTGGGTCACACCCGGGGGATTCAAGGCCTTTGAGCATTTATGGGCGCTGCCAGCCGCGTTCGCATTCCACCGCCAGCTCGGCCGCGCGCAGGTAGCCCAGCGCATCCGCCAGCTCAACACCCAGTGCAAAGACGGTCTGGCCGGGATGAAACACATCCGGCTGCACACGCCGCGAGACCCACGGCTGTCCTCGGGAATCATCTGCTTTGAGGTAGCCGCCATGGCTCCCGACGCTGCCGTGGGCCGCTTGCTGCAACGGCGCGTCGTCGCCTCCGCCTCGCCTTACGCCAAGTCCTACGTGCGGTTAGCGCCAAGCCTCGTCAACTCACCAGCCGACGTCGACGCGGCCCTGACGGCCGTGCGATCCCTGGCCCACAGCTGACGGTGGCGCCCAAATTTTCCTGCTCATAAGCAACACGCGGAAGGGACGGTCTGTGAGGCGTAGGCAGCGCGACTAGCGAGCTTCGACGACCGTACTAGCTCGATCGGAGGTCGTGGTGCGATCACCCGTGCACTCTGGCATTTCGTCCGCGGGCCGGCGCGATCGGCCCGTGCGGGGCGGTGTGAGATTCCGGTTGACCTAAACCAGGCTTGAGCTTCTACGGTCGGGCTATGGCTTCTACTCCAGCGCGACCCACGCCTGCGCTGGCGGTCATCGACGACGCGTACGCAACCCGCACCGCGCCTGCCGGCCGGGCGCGCTGATGCGCGTCCTGGCGCTGTCAGATACCCGGGCCAAGAGGAGAACATCATGTTGCTCGACGGGATCAACCACATCGCGTGGATCTCCAAGGACGCCGCCCGCTTGGGCCGGTTCTACGCCGAGGTATTCGACGCCGACGTCGGGCCAACGCGCACCCACGGTACAGACGGGAAAGAGACGATGACCATCGTCCGCATCGGCCCGCACACCGAGCTGAACATCTTCGTGATCGACGGCAACACCGAACCTGAACGCCAAACACCCATGTGGGGGCGCGGACGCATCGACCACTTCGGTCTCCAGGCCGCCTCACCCGAGGCGTTCGCCACGATTCGGCAACGGCTGATCGATAAGGCAGCCAGCGATGGCACCATCAACGATTTCGGCGCGGTTCACAGCATCTTCTTCCGTGACCCCGACGGACTCGAAGGGGAAGTGTTGATTGCCAAGGCGTCAACCTAGCCACCGACTCTCGCCCAGGTTGGCGCAGCGCTACGGGTACCGCCGTGGGGCACCACGTACGGTCAAGAGCGCACCGGCCGGACCGTGGCAATCGATTCGAAACCCGACAGTTCGATCAGGCGGCGGGTGGGCGAGCTGAGTGGCACAATGAGTTCCAGCACAATTCGCAGAGCGTGCAGGCGAGATGCTAATCCGTACAGGATCCTCATTCCGGCACTATCCAAGTAGGTGAGGTCGGTGAGGTCGACCGATACCGCGCTCGGCTGAGGAGTAAGCGCTGCACGGATCTGGTCCTCGACGACCGCGGCATTCGCTAGATCGATCTCTCCACTGAGACGAATGCGCATCGAGCCATTGTCGGTGCTGCTCTCAACTCGTGCCGCGGTCATCAAGATGCCGCCGGGCGGAGTCGGCGCCGGATGACCACATTGGTTCCGGTCGGGCCGTGATCGATACGTAGATCGTCGCAACAGTTGCGCATGAATTGGGTCCCCCGTCCTCCATCCTCCCGGTGGGGAGCACGCCAGCGGCCAGTATCGCGGATCGTGGCGAGTACATCGGGCAACTGGAGCTCCAGATGCAATGCGACGCTGCCGCCGCCAGGTCCGTAAGCATGCTCGATGGCATTGGAGCATGCTTCACCGATAGCCACGAGCAGGTCGGCGACCGCACGCGGGCTGGCGCCGACTGCCGACAACCACCGGCGTACCGCAAGCCGGATATCCCTCAGTGACCACGGCAGCGCCGGTAGCACGAGGTCCAACGGCCCCACCTCGCCGCTGTCCTGGCGGCGTACCGCAAGAACAGCGGCATCATCGCCGGGTAGCTCGACATCCACGAGTTGGGCCACGATCTTCCGGCACAAGGCGTCCACCGGGCCGGCTTCGACCAACGTCCGCAGTCGCTCGAGTCCGACGTCGAGTGAGACGCCGCGGTTGTCAACCATGCCGTCGGTGTAGAAACAGATGAGTCCGCCCGGCGGCAGCGTGATGGCCGTCGCGCGGCGCCGCAACCCGCCGGACACCCCGACGGGATGGTCGCCCGGCACGTCAAGCAGCACCGCCGGTTGATCGGGCAGGGCAAGCAATGGTGGTGGATGGCCCGCCGAGGACAGGTGTAGCCGCCCGAACGACGGCTCGAACATCGCCAGCAGCACGGTGGCCATTGTCTCGGGTTCGAAGTGCTGAATCTGCTGGTCCAACCTGCCGAGTATCTCGGCTGGGTCACCGCCGAGCAGCGCGTAGGAACGTAGCGCGTTGCGCAGCCGGCCCATGACGTCGGCGGCCATCAAACCGCGGCCCACCACGTCGCCGATCACGACGCACAACCAGCCGGACGGAAGCGTGAAGACGTCATACCAGTCGCCGCCGACCCCGCCGCGGCCCGCTGGAATGTAGTGGGCGGCCAGTTCGAGTCCCGGCACTACGGGAAGCCGTGCTGGTAACAGGCTGCGCTGAAACACCGCGGCCGCAGCCCGTTCGACCTCGGTGCGCCGCGACTGGGTGGCGAACACGATCCGTTCGGCGGCAATCTGGAGCAGCCTGACGTCGTCGTCGCTGAACCGGTGGGGGACCAGTGTCCCGACATGCACCACACCGATGACCGTGGCACTGCTGAGCAAGGGGACTCCGAGCAGGGAGCAGATTCCATGCTCGGCGAGCAGCGGGTACAGCACGTTGGTTTGATCAATCTGTTCAATGATCAGCGGTTGCTGCTCTGCCGCGACGCGACCGGCGAAGCCTTTGCCCAGCGGGATACGAATACCCTGACGAACTGTCGCTTCGAGGCCGAGGGCAACCGTTACCACCAGCTCCTGGGAGGCGGGGTCGAGCAGCAACACGGTAGCGGTGTCGACGCCGAGAAGATCTCGCACCCGATCGAGAAGCTCGGCCAAGAGGGCCTCAACGTCGACGTGCGCCAGCGCCGCGTCGGTCATGGACTCAATCCGACGCAATCGCTCGTCAGCACCACTGGACGCGTTGCCCGGCTCGCCCGGCATCGCCACGAGGGAGAGCATAGCCCACGTTCGAGTGAAACGGCTTACGATTATTGGCTTTCGACCGGTCTTTCGAAAGTCACTCTACTTCTGGCGCTTAGTTTCAAGTCGTGAGGACTCCGGTACGCGACGTGAGCGTCTCACTGCATTGAAATCGGTTCGTAACATCGTGTTCAGCCGCATTTGTGCGTTCAGCGTTCAGCCCCCGATTCGGGGAAGTGGAGGAATTAGAGGAGGTACCGATGTCTCGCTTGGCGATGGTCTGGTAGAGGGAGACTTGGTGGGGCTTTGTTCGACGCTACCGTTGGGTGCCGTGGTAGTCGTGGTGGACGGCTCAGAGGTCTCGGTCGGGGTTTCGGATGCCGGTCCCGCGGGTGGGGCAGTAGGGTGCTGCGGCCCGGACTGGTCGTTGACCACCCGCCCGATGGTCGTGCCCTTGCCGTTACCGCCGACCGTCTCGCCGCTGGCCCACTCGAATCCTGTGATCATCAGCATGGCCAGCGCGAAGCCGCCGAGGGCTGCGATGACAACTCCGACCCAGCGCCAGGTGGCCGACCGCTGGGCGCGATGCGAGGGTTGCTCAGCGCCGTCATCGAGCCGCTTGCCGGCCGGTGGCCGGTCTTCGGCCGGCAGGGTGTCTACCGCCGCCGGGTGCGCTGACCGATTGCGATGAGCCAGAGATCGGACACTTTCCCGGCTGCGTTCCAAGGAAGCCTGGTACACCGAGGTGGCCACGGTGGTGATCACGCTGGCCCCAGCGGCCCCGATGAGGGTGCCCTCCGCACCGAGCCGGGAGCCCAGCAGGGCGGAAGTCACCGCGGCGAGGGCGGCGGCGGCGACGCGACTCACTTTGAGGTCGGTTGCGTGTGGGGTGATGTCTGAGCTCTGAGGCGACTGCGGCGCGGTCATGATCTCCGTATGTCGGTGGGCCACGGACCGCGGCTAGGTTAGCTACGGGACACGACCTCGGCCACTCGAGGCGTGCAGCCGGCTGGATGGTGCACCTGTCGGCCTAGCAGCATTGTCGATGAACCGGTGAGCGATCCGGGCGCGGGAGAGGAGTTGTCGCTGTTGGGCGACCCAAAGGTGGTGAAAACTCCGTACCCGCGCCGAGTCAGCGACCTGCTGCGCCTACCCGCAGGGCCGGTGGACCTCGGGGACATGGCCCCGCAGGCAACCCCGGGCTTTGCCGGCTCGGGCAAAGCGGACGCCAAGACGGCGCTGAATCACCTCGAGCGGCCGCTGGCCGAGCTGCAAGAGCAGCTCTACGCCGAGGGTCGTACCGGTGGCAGGCGGAGCCTGCTGCTGGTGCTGCAGGGCATGGACACCGCTGGCAAAGGAGGCACCGTCAAGCACGTACTGGGCCTGACCAACCCGATGGGCGTGCGCTACCACGCATTCGCCAAGCCGACGCCGGAAGAGCGCGAACACCACTTCCTGTGGCGGGTCAAGCGGCAGCTGCCGCCGCCTGGCGTCATCGGCGTGTTCGACCGCTCGCATTACGAGGATGTCTTGGTGGTTCGGGTGCAGCAGCTGGTGCCACCCGAAATATGGTCGCGCCGCTACGGCGTCATCAACCGCTTCGAAAACAAGCTGGTCGCCGCCGGCACCAGGATTGTTAAGTGTTTCCTGCACATCTCCTCAGATGAGCAGCGCAAGCGGCTGATCGCCCGGCTGGACGACCCGACGAAGCACTGGAAATACGATCCTGCTGACGTCGATCAGCGCGCCTACTGGGACGATTACCAACAGGCGTATGCCGAGGCGCTCAAGAAATGCAATACCGAGGTCGCGCCGTGGTATATCGTACCCGCCGACCATAAGTGGTACCGCAATTGGGCGATCACCCGGATTCTCGTCGAACAACTGGCGGAGATGGCTCTGACCTGGCCTGAGCCTGCCGGCTGGCACCCTGATGAGCAGCGCAAGCGGCTCATCGCGCAGCTGGATGACCAGTGAGCTGCGTATCACAACCGGCGCTGCTTACACAGTCTGGAAATTGACCTACCGATCACGGACACTGACGAGTGAAACCGGCAACCCGATCGGGGGCATGATGGTCAGCGCGCCGTACCGTACTCGCCTAGATCGTGCCGCCTGGCGACCGATGCACAATCGCATCCTGCTCGCGCTGGGAATCGGCTGGGCGCTCGACTCCTTCGAGGTTCAGATCATCGGTAGCGTGCTCACTCCATTAGCGAACGATTTCGGAGTGCTCGGCGTCGACGGTGCGATCGCGCCCTGGGCGGTGTCGCTGATCTGGGTGGTGTGGTTCGCCGGGCTGATGACCGGTGCGACCGCGTTCGGCTGGCTGGCCGACCGGTTCGGCCGCAAGCGGCTGTTCGTCGCGACCCTGGTGATGTACTCGATCGCGACGGTGGTCAGCGCGCTGTCTCCCACGTTCGGGGTATTCCTGGTCTTCCGGTTCATCACCGCACTGGGCGTCGGCGGTGAGTACTCCGCCGTCACCTCGGCGATCGCCGAGTTCATGCCCACCCGCCGCCGTGGCGCCGCCACCGCCGCCACCATGAACTTCTGGTCTATCGGCGGTATCGCGGCCGGCCTGATTGGCATCTTCTTCCTCAACAGTTTCGTAGCCGGCCGCCTGGCGCTCGGCGGCTTCACCTGGTCCGCCTGGCGGCTGGCCCTGCTCGCCGGTGCCGCCGCTGCGGTCTACGCGCTGATCGCCCGGCGCGCCATCCCGGAATCGCCCCGGTGGCTGGCGTCCCAGGGCCGCCACGCCGACGCCGACGCGATCATCACCGAGATCAGCGGTCTTTCCGACGACGGCAGTGACCTGGTCGGCACGTCCCATCGCCGCTCGCTGACCTCGCACATCGGTGAGCTATGGACGCACTGGCGCCCGCGGTTGGTGTACGGGATGGTGCTGGAGTTCTCCGGCAGCGCGGCCTACTACGGGCTGTTCACCTTCCTCTCGGCGTACGTGCTGGTTCCCGCGCAGGTCGACGTGTCCTCCGCGGCAGTACCGCTGTTCTATCTGATCGGCAATCTCGGCGCGCTGGCCGGCGGGTTCACCATCGCGGCCCTGATCGACCGGCTCGGTCGAACGGCGGTGACCCGGCTGTCCTACGAGACGGCCAGCATCTCGGTGCTGCTGCTCGCGGTGGCCGCGCTGGCCAAGTCCCCGGCCGCTACCCTGGCCGCTTTCACGCTGTGCGTGTTTTCCGCGACCTGCTCGTGGATCTCCGCTTACACCACCTTCAGCGAGCTGTTCCCGACCCAGCTGCGAGCGACCGGAATCGGGCTGTCGGTGGCGGCAGGCCGGCTGGGCGGGATGGTCGGAGTGGTGGGTCTGTCTTATGCCGTGGCCGGGCTTGGGCTGGTCTCCGCGTTCGCCATTCTCGCGGTGTTCTTCGGTATCGGCGCGATCGCCGCACTGCTGTGGAGCCGCCGGGGTGGAGTCGAAGCCCGTGGTCTAGCCCTGGACGCGGTCGCCCTGCCGTCGACACCTTGCGCGACGAGCGGCGTAGGTGCCCGAAAAAGACCCGCCTGGCGGCAGGCTGCGCAACGCCAGGCGGGCCGAGGAGGGACTTCTCGGTCCGCACAAGTGAAAAGCGGCTCGGCGACGTCCCGTTAGCCGCGCACTGTCCCAGTCGCCGAGGTGTTGCGCAAGCCCCCGCTACCTGCTGATCTCCGCCCACACCGTGTTGCCGTCGGGCTGGACATCGACACCCCACGCCGTGGTGAGGTTCTCCACCAATTCCAGGCCCCGGCCACGGACCCGCCCGAGCGGATCGGTGGAGCGCTGCACCGGCCCGGGGAACCCGACCGGGGAACCATCCCGCACAGATATCCGCAACCCGCGCGGACCGCGCTCCAGCGTCAGCCAGACGCCGGTGCAGGCATGTTCCACCGCGTTTGATACCAGCTCACCGGCCACGAACTCAGCGGTATCCGCCGCGCCACCATCCACCTGCCACTTCGGGCACATTTCGCGGACCAGCCGGCGGGCCGACGCCGCGGATCCGGTGTCGAACGGCAGATGGAGGCGGACCCGGACCACCGGTGGTCGCTCATCGATGGCGGCTTCGGCCTCAAGCCGCAGGTGATACACCGGTACCAGGGCCGGCACCCCGCGAGTTGTCAGTGCCTGAACCATCGCGTCGTCCGCCCGGCACAGCGCGAGCTTCGCCGACGGCCAACCACCGCATTGGGTCAGTACCGCCGGGAAGACCGTGACGCTGGACTCTCGACCCACCCGCAGCCCGTCGAGGTCCACCACGACGCGGCAGTGCGCGGTCAGTTCCTTGGCCAGCACCTCGCGAAGCTGCGCTGCGGTGCGCACCGCGAGCAGCCCACGGGGGTGGACGACGACCACCTGCTCGTGACGATGCACCGCGATATCGAGTGCGGAATCCATCGATCCACATCACCCACCCTGCTTACGGAGCGTGCTCGCCCTTGTGCGTAAAGTTTACACCCGGCGGGAGACTACTCCTGTGCAGAATTGGTCATGCGGTGTCGTTTCCGGACAAAACAGATATTTCTCCGAGTCAGGCATGCTTGACATCGGGTTGACGCCGATTGCAGAGCGTGTACGGTCGAATCTCGTCTGTGACGGCTCGGGGAGGAGTTCGACAGTGACACCAGTGTCTGTGGCACCCGTGATGGTCGATCAGCTTGACACCATCACCCCTGCACTACCGCTGAACGCGCCCATGGTTCTCGCCACGGTGAGTTGCCCACAATCCGACACGGCGCTGTGCCGCGTTACCGGGACGGTCGATCTGATCACCGCGCCGGCTCTGGCCAGCAGGCTGATCGAAGCGGTGCATGAGGGCCGACCGCACCTGGTCATCGATCTGTCCGCCGTCGCAGCCCTCACCTCCACCGGCCTGCACGCTGCGCTGGACATCCTCGACTCCTATGACATCGATGGTCACCTCGCGATCGTGATCGATTCCCGCTCGGAAGCCCTGACTCGGCCAGAAATCAATGAGTTGAGCGACATCGTCGATATCCATCACGATCTAGCCAGCGCGCTGCGCACCTGCGCTCGCGCCTCGATCACCACCGGTGGACGTCACCGCGCGATAGCCTAAAAGGCCGGCCGATCGGGCTCTCACAGGATCCGCCATGTAGCGGCTGTTCCAGGCCCCCGATTCGTCGTTACGGTCGGTGCGCACGTGGGTAACGACGAGCCGAGGGGCTGGTGTGGTCATTCAGGCAACGGTGACGGACTGGCAGCACAGCCAAGATGCACTGCGCGAAGAGGTTGAGCGTGTCACGGCGCTGCTGCGATCTGTCCGGGACCCGGCGGCTCCCGCGGTGGGCCAGTGGAACATCAGTGAGCTGGCCATGCATCTGTCGCAAGCCTGGCTTGCAGTGCCTGGCCTGGCCAGGGGAGACCTCTCACGGTTCTACGAGGTGATTCCCAGCATCGCTGACGTGGCCGGAGATTCGCTGATGCGGGATATACGGGAACTCGAGGATCTCACCGTGCTGGGTGTGAGATCCGATCCCGAGCGTGACCTGGCTGTCTTGGCTGACCGCATCGACCAGCGCGCAGACGAGTATTTCGCTGAGTGCGCCGGTTACTCACCTACTGACCTTCGTCCGTGGTTTGTAGAGGGCACCAGAGTGCCCGTGGCGACGCTGACCGGGCACCTGTTGAACGAGACGCTCATGCACGGCTACGACATTGCCCGAGCCGACGGACGCAAGTGGCGGATCAAACCACCCCATGCCGCCATGGTGATACGGCACTTATTCATCCCGGTTCTGCAGGAACTCGATCCTCGCACTTTGGTGGATGGTGAGAAGGCAGCCGGTCTGCGGGCTACCTATGATCTCCGCATCCGGGCCGGGGACCGCCTTCACTTCATCTTCGACGACGGGCAGCTCCAAGTCGAAGAACCAGTGGCGCGCAAGGTCGACTGCCATATCTCCGCCGACCCCGTTGCCTTCGTGATGATGTTCTGGGGCCGAAGAGGTCAGTGGCCTGCGATCGCCACCGGCAAGCTGATGGCCTGGGGTCGCAAACCGTGGCTAGGGTTCCGGTTCAAAAGCCTGATCCGTCACCCGTAATGAGTCCCGCGAGCAAGTTCGTGCCTGCTTGAGGATCCGTCATCTAACGGATGTCGAGCACCGGTGCTGGTAGCTACCGTCCGCGAATGGTCCCCAATGCGACGAAAACCAGCTGGCAGCAGGGCCAGGACGCGCTGCGCGAGGAGGTCGGCCGAGTCACGACTCTGCTGCGGTCCATCGAGGATCCGCTGCCTGCTGCGGTGGGGCAGTGGAACCTGGGTGAGGTGGCCATGCACCTGTCCCAGGTATGGGGCGGCGTGTCTGGATTAGCCAGGCAGGACCTGACGCAGTTCGACGAGTTGGTGCCCAGTCTCACCGGCGCGGCCGGCGATGCGCCACTGCGGAACATCGGGGAGCTGGGCGAGATGACCGTCCTCGCGGTGAAATCCGACCCTGAACGGGATCCGCGGGTGCTGGCCGATCGCATCGAAGCCCAAGCGCAGGAGTACCTCAGCGCATGTGTGGGGACGGATCCTCAGGCGCCACGTCCGTGGCTGGTGCAAGGCGTCACTGTCGATCAGTCGATGCTGACCTACCACCTGCTCAACGAGACTGTGATGCACGGTTACGACATCGCGCATGCCGCCGGGCGTCGGTGGAAGATCGAGCCCGTCCATGCCGCGATGGTGGTGGGACGATTCCTCATTCCGGTGATGCGGGCCCTCGGCCGGACAATGGTGGACGCCGGCACGGCAGCAGGCCTGCACGCCACCTACGACGTCCGGATCCGGGGAGGGGACCATTTCCATTTCATCTTCAAAGATGGTGCGCTCAGCGTCGAAGATCCTTCCCCGCGCACTGTCGATTGCCATATCTCTGCCGATCCGGTGGCGTTTCTCATGGTCGCCTGGGCCCGTCAGAGTCAGTGGACGGCGATCGCCACGGGCAAGCTGCTGGCCTGGGGTCGCAAGCCGTGGCTGGGCCCGAAGTTCCGGGGCCTGATGCGCAACCCCTAGGAATGCGCCCTAGAAACGGGCGCAGCGGCGTAACGTGCCCGATGTGCCGCTGCCGTTTCTTGGTCGCACCGGGGAGTTGGCAGCACTGCGGCGCCTGCTGCACAGCACCAGCCACGGCGCCGGCGACGCCGCCGTCGTGCAGGGCGAGGCCGGGATGGGCAAGACTCGGCTGATTGCCGAGATCAAGGCCCAGGCCGCTGAGGAGGGGTTCCAGGTCCTGTCGGGCGCCACCGACGAGCTGAGCCAGGACCGCCCATTCGCAGCGTTGCTCGAGGCATTCGAACTGAGGGCCGAATCCTCCGATCCGCAACGAGCCGAGATCGCTCAACTTATTGTTGCCGACGCGGTCCCGTTCGGGGCTGCGGATCTCAGTTTTCGGGTCACCGACGCGGTGGTGTCATTGCTTGAGCGGCTTGCCAGCGAATCGCCCGTCGTGGTGGCACTCGAGGACCTGCACTGGGCCGATCCCGCCACGCTGCGTGCCGTCCGCGCCATCGGCGCGGCTCTGACGCACCTCCCGGTCGTGCTGCTCGTCACCGTGCGGCCCTTTCCGGCACGCCCCGAGCTGGCGCGGTTGATCGAGGAGTTGGTCGACAACGGCGCAGTGCAGTTGACGCTGGCTGCGCTGGACGATCTTACCGTGACCGCCCTTGCAGCAGCGGTTGCCGGTGCGCCGCCAGGGATCGGGCTATCCGGGCAGCTTTCGGGGGCGGCGGGCAACCCCCTGTTCGTCATCGAACTGGTCAAAGCGTTGCGCGACCAGAAGGTGTTGACGGTGCACAGCGGACGAGCCGAGGTCGCCGATCGCGTGCTGCCGACCACCCTGCCGATGACCATCCTGCGGCGTATGAGCTTCCTGCCCCTAGCCACCCTGGAGATCCTTAAGGTCGCGGCGGTCCTCGGGCGGGAGTTTTCCGTGGCTGAACTTGCCACGGTCACCGGCCGCAGTGCCGTCGGGCTGCTGCCCGAGCTCGATGCGGCCTTGCGGGCAGGCCTGCTGGGCCAGACGGCGACCGGAGGGCTCGCGTTTCGCCATGAACTCATGCGAGAAGCGCTTTACTACGACCTCGCCGCCCCCCTCCGCCAGGGCATCCATCGAGAAGTGGCCAGATCTTTAGCCGCCGCCGGCATTCCCCTTGCGCGGCTGGCCGATCATCTGTTCCTTGGGGCCAGCGCGACCGATCCCGAGTCACTCGGATGGCTCCGGCGGGCAGCTGCCGAAGCCGCGCCGCGCTTCCCGGCAGTGGCGGGCCGGCTCTGCGAGCGGGCGTTCGAGCTCACCGACGCCGACGATCCGGACCATGATGCGGTGGCTGCGGAGTTGGCGCCGTTGCTGCTCCAGACCGGTCGGCCCAAGGACGCCGAGCGGATTGCCCGGGAGGTGCTCGCCCGCGGCGCAACGGCGCGCGTCGAGGTTTCCCTGCGCCGCGCGCTGGGTGAGGTGCTATGGGCAATGGGCTGGCTGGAGCCGGCGGTCGGTGAGCTCGAAGCGGTCGCACGCGTCCCGGGTGCATTGGACCGCGATCGGGCGGGTGCGCTGGCCCTGGCCGCCAATATCAGGCTGTTCGTGGGCGATCAGCATGGAGCGCGCGCTCAGGCCCAGCGTGCTCGGGTGCTGGCCGCAGACGACGACTTCGTGTGCTGCCTCGTTGCGCAGACCCTGGCCGTCGCCGCCGACGCCCGCGGCGAGGTGACCCAGGCGGTGGCGCTGGCGCAGCAAGCTGTTGAGATTGCGGCTCGTAGCCGAGATCTCCGGGTCGGCCACCTGCACCCGCAGTTCCATCTCGGAATGGTGTTGCTGGACGCCGATCGCCGGGACGACGCGTTGGCTGCGCTTGCGCTGGGCCGGCAGCTGGGTGAGCAGCGTGGCAACGTGATGTGGCTGCCGCTGTATCACGCACTGCTGGCGCTCACCCGATCTGCTAGCGGGCAGCTGACCGACGCGCTGGCCGAGGTGCATGCCGGTCTGCTGCTCGCTGACGAGGTCGGCACCCGGTTGCATGCCGCTGTCCTGCATGGCGTCGCCGCCTGGATCGCGCTTCAACAGGGCGACATCGCCACCGGTGAGGCCCGCATGGTCGATGCCGTGGAGGAGCTCAAGGCATCGGTCAGCCAGGACTGGCAGCTCACCGCCGCCGCCGGTGGCCTGCGGATGGCAGGAGCGCGCTGGCCGCTGGAGTGGGGCCTGTGGGTCCAGGCGCAGCTGTGGGAAGCCCGGGGCGACACCGGCCAGGCACTATCGCTGCTGAAGGATGCGTGGGAGCTGGCGGCTCCGTTGCGCTTCTGCCTGTCCCACCGGTTCGTGGGTCCCGATCTGGTCCGGCTGGCCGTCGCAGCGGGTGACCGCGAGGCAGCGCAGGCCGTGGCACAGGACATAGCTGACGGCGCCCGCCGTGCCCGGGTGGCGAGCGCGGCAGCGGTAGCCCTGCGCTGCCAAGGCCTGCTGGCCGACGATCCCGACGTCCTGCTGGCCGCCGTGCACCGATACCGCGAGGCGCCGTCGACCATAGAGTTGGCGCTGACCTGCGAGGATGCCGGTGCAGCACTGGCCCGGACCGGCCGCGGCGCAGCGGCAGTGCCAGTCTTGGACGAGGCGCTGGACTTCTACCTGCGCTGCGGGATGCAGCGTGGTGCGGCCCGGGTACATGCCGCGCTGCGGGCGCTCGGTGTCCGGCGCCGGTGGGCAGGCCGGCGACGCCGGCCGCCGGTGGGCTGGGATAGCTTGACCGCCAGCGAGCTCGGCGTCGCCCGGATGGCGGCCGAGGGCCTGACCAACCCGCAGATCGGCGATCGGCTGTTCATCTCCCGGCGTACCGTGGCCACCCACCTGGCCAGCGTGTTCCGCAAGCTCGGGATCACCAACCGGGTCCAGCTGGCCGCCGAAGCCAGTCGCCGTGCCACCCGCACCAGACGGGGTTCTGGGGCGTAGCTGGTTATGGATCGAGGCGGGAGCGGCGGTTCTGCAGGAACGTCCGCTCGGTGTGGTTGGTGGCCAGGGCGATCGCCTCGTCGTAGGCGGCGAGGGCTTCTGTGCTGCGTCCGAGCCGGGCCAGCAGGTTGGCCCTGGTGGCGGGGAGCAGGTGGTAGCCCGGAAGGTCCAGGCTCTCGATGGTGGCCAGCGCCAGCGCGGGGCCGTGCACCTCGGCGACGGCGACCGCCCGGTTGAGGGCGACGATCGGTGTCGGGGTGTGGTGGAGGAGCTGGTCGTAGAGCGCCAGCACCTGGGCCCAGTCGGTGGTGGGGCCATCGGTGTGCACGGCGTTGATGGCGGCCTGGAGTTGGTAGGGGCCGGGTCGGTCACGGCGCAGGCAGCGGCGCACGAGGTCGTGGCCCTCGGCGATCAGTTCCCGGTCCCAGAGTGACCGGTCCTGCTCGGCGAAGGTCACCAGCTCGCCGGAGGATCCCACCCGGGCCGGCCGGCGGGCTTCGGTGAGCAACAGCAGGGCGAGCAGCCCGATCACTTCCGGTTCGTCAGGCATCAACGCGGCAAGCGCCCTGGCCAGGCGGACGGCCTCCAGGCACAGGTCGGTGCGCAGCAGCGCCCCGGACGTCGAGGTGTAGCCCTCATTGAAGATCAGGTAGAGCACGGTCAGCACCGGAGGTAGCCGGTCGGGAAGCTCGCCGGCGCCGGGCACCCGGTAGGGGATGGCGGCGTCGCGGATCTTTTTCTTGGCGCGCACGATCCGCTGGGCGATGGTCGCCTCGGGTACGAGGTAGGCCCGGGCGATCTCCGCTACCTCGAGCCCGCCAAGCAGGCGCAGGGTGAGCGCGGTCTGCGCGAGGGGTGACAGCGCCGGGTGGCAGCAGGTGAAGATCAGCCGGAGCTGGTCGTCGTGCACCGGTCCCACCTCCCGGGGCTCATCGGGTTGGTGCAGCAGGAGCGCTTGGGCGTGCCGGGCCTCGCGCGTCGATTCCCGGCGCAGCCGGTCGATGGCCCGGTTGCGGGCGGTGGTCACGATCCAGGCGCCGGGGTTGGGCGGTGGCACCTCCCACTTCTGCAGGGCGACCGCGAACGCGTCCTGGACTGCCTCCTCGGCGAGGCCGATGTCGCCGAGGAGGCGGGCCAGGGTGGCCACGCACCGGCCGTATTCCGCCCGGTAGACGCTGTCCATGTCCATGTCGGTGCCCCGGGTTCGGGCTCACTCCCCAGGCTCGTCGTCGAAGGGCCGTACCTCGACGGGGTTCATGCACGCCTGCGCGCACTTCTCGGCCCAGACCAGCGCCTGGTCGAGGTCGGCACAGCGGATGACCCAGAACCCGCCGAGATGTTCCTTCGTCTCGGCGAACGGCCCGTCGGTCATCGTGGTCACGCCTCCCTCGACGCGGACGACGGTGGCACTGTCCGGGGGTAACAGGCCCCCACCGAAGACCCAGACACCAGCGCTGCGCAACTCAGCATTGACCTGGTCGACCTGGGCGAACATGGTCTGCATTTCCTCGGCCGATGGCATCGGTGCGCCCTCGACGGTGTGCACTGCAAGTAGGTACTGCTTCATGGTCACTCCTTAATGAGTTGCGGGATAGACGGGTGTCAGGCGACGAGCCGGCGCGCGACGGCCGGGATGACGATCGCAGCGGCGACCAGATGCGTCAGCATTAGCAGCGCCTTCGTGGCCGGGGTGGCGTCCGCGATCACGTCCGGCATGAGGGACAGCATGGTGAGCACAACGGTGCTGCGGATAAAGGTGCTGCGCGGGCGACGGGCCGCGCGGGACAGGACTGCAGCAAGGACCAGACCGACCAGCGAGAACAAGGCGGTCAGCACGGCGAACCCGAGGACCGGGATCGGAGCGCCACCGACATCGAGGCTGATCCCTACTGCATGGCCCGCGGCAGCGACGATCGTGGTGGCGCCGCTGGCGAGGGCAGCGGCAACGACACCGGTCCCGACGAGCGAGCCGGTCGGCGCGGTGATGCTGGGGACGGCGGGGTAGGTCGCGGACATGGTGGCCTCCGGTGGGGTGACGGCCGGCCCTGTGCCGGTCTCTCACCAGGGCTACGAATGGGATCGACCCCAGTCGACACGTCCGACAGGAATTTCTCCACGAATCTCCCGCGCACGGTCCGCCCTAGATGGAGGCACACCGCACGAGTGGCCCCGGCGCCACGCTCTCGAGGGAGGCAGGCTCGTCGAACGACCCGACGAAGATCCTCAACCCGATGCCGTCAAACAGTCTGGCATCGGTTTCGTAAACGAGACTCCCCTCAGGTGCCTTGCACCGGCGGCAGCGGTCCCACGTGGCCGGGCAGCCCAGAGCCACCGGCCCGCCGGCCGCGGGCGCGCCCGTAGCGTTCGTGGGCTGCCTGTTTGCTCACCCCCAGCGACTGGCCGATGTCCGTCCAGGGTGCACCTCGCGTCCGGGCCAGCCGTACCAACCTGGCTCGCCACCGGTCAACCACTCGCGCGAGCGCCTCGACGGCGGTCAAGGCTTCCAGAACCGGTTCGATATGGCGCCGTTCGCTGGTCACGGCGGTGACTCGTTGCGTTTCGGCAGCGTCTTGCGGAAGGTAGCGGCCGAAACGCTCGGCGGCATGCAGTGCCTCGTAGGTCTGCCACGGCAACGGCGTCGGCCCGGCAGGCACGGCGGGACGGATACGCGGCGGCGCCGGAGCCGGCTCGCCGGTGTCTCTTGGCGGTTCCTCTGCGGCGGAGAGCTTCAGGTACACCCGGGTGGTGGTGCCCTGCGGGCACGAGTGGTGCTGCACGAGATCCGACAGGTGATGAACCATCAGCAGGCTACGGCCGTCCGGTTTCCTGGGGTCGGCGAGTGGACTGCCTGCGGGCAGGTCTCTGATGTGCCCGGCATTGCGGACATCGCAAACCAGGTAGCCGCGCTCAGCCCAGATCCGCAGGCTGCCGGTCCCTCCGCCATGAACCAGACTTCGTGCCACCAACTCGCCGACGATCAGCTTGAGCTCTGCGTGATCGCCGGTGTGGCCGAGCCGGGTGGCCTGATCGCACGCGAACTGTCCGGCCAGCGCGGCCCTGGCGGCATCGAAGGTGAAGCTGGGACCCATTGTGTGCGAGCAGAGCCGGTCGTCGGTGATGACACGTTCCGGAGCGAAACGGGTGCTGGCGCGTTCACCGTGCGCATCGATCAGCCGCGGGTGGTTGAGCTCGACCTCGGCCAGGGTCTGGGGACCCACCACGTCGGCGTCATAGGGGCACAGCATGCTCACCAGTCGACCGCTGAGCGCGATGTTGATCAAAGCTTCTTGATGCGCGCACGTGGGGTACTCCCGCACGGCGCGTCCGGTCCACAGCTGCTCGGCGACGATTCGCACCCGCCCGGACGGGTGGGCATCAGCGAAGGCGCGCAGCACGTTGGGGATGATCCGCCCCGGGTGCCGGCCGGAGCGCGTCATATCCAGCAGCCGGACCCGTTCCGCGTCGGTACCCAGCTCGGTGAGGATGAGCCGCAGGTTCGGTCCCGGTACTGCCAGGCCGACGGCTTCCCCGGCGGCCAGCCCTTCGCGGATGAACGGCACCGTGCCTGCAAGGTATTCTGCGCTACCGCGGTAGAGCAGCGCCGGGTGCACAAACTGATCAGCCCGGCGCGGGGCGGGGGCGGTCACCGCCCCGACGTCCAGTTCAACGTAATCGTGCGGAGACGGCCGCGGGAACCGACGACCAGCACACCTACCACCTCGTCTCGACGCGACAAATAGAGGTAGCCGCCGACTGATCGGCAGACCACCTATTTACCGCGCCAAGCCCCGCTACACAGAGTAGGTACTAATCAGGGCCGTCACAACCCGCCAGCGGTTTGTTCACAGAAAGTTTTGGCTAAACCACCCGATGGCGTCGGCTTCGCCGATGGCAGGGTCGAATACGCGGAGCCGGTCGGTTGTCGGCTTGGGGGTTTCGTTAGCTCCAGCCCAGTTCATGCAGCCGGTGGTCGGGAATACCGAAGTGATGGGCGACCTCGTGCACGACGGTAACCACGACCTCGTGAACCAACTCCTGTTCGTCGCTGCAGATGTCGAGCAGGGCGTCGCGATAGATGGTGATGCGGTCCGGCAACAACCCGCTGTACTGCGAGTCCCGCTGGGTGAGAGCGACTCCCTCGTAGAGCCCCAGTAAGCCCGGTTCGTCGGGATTGCGCGGCTCGACGAGCACCACCACATTGTCCATCGCTGCGGCGAGCTGGGGTGGAATCAAGTCCAGCGCATCAGCCACCAGCTCATCGAACCGGTCGGCGCCTATGATCATCAGGGCGGTGGCGGCGGTGGAGCATCGGCCTGGACCACCGGAGGTGTCGCCGCCGGCACCGGTCCCAGATCCCGCGGAGCCGCAGGCGCAGGCTGCTTGCCGATCTGCACCGGCCCCTTCACGCTGCCGCTAACCGGAGCGAAACCGGAACGATCGGGCAGGAACGCACCGAGTCGGCAGTCCACCCGGGTACTGCCGGCGTGCCAGCTCTGGGCGCGCAGCGTTTCCCAGAACAACGTGAGGCCCTTGTTCGTAGCCACCGCAGGGCCGCCCGAGTAATCCTTCCCCAGCCGGGTGCATTCGGTGTTCAGCATCTTGTCCTGCGCGGCTTCGTCGGGATATCCGTTGGGGAAGGCGTTTTTGAGGTCCACCACGCCAACGACTTCGATGGCATGTGGGGCCGCGCAGTCGACTGGGTCGCCCACCGATCTGCCGTCGTTGCCCAGGCAGGTGCCGGGCGGATGCACGTCTGATTGGTCCTGGGTCAGCACGTCACCGGTGGTGGCGAACAGCATGCCGGTGCGGCCGGTGGACTGTACCCCGCAACGCAGCATCCGATCTCCGCTTTGCCAGCCGGCCTCGCTGGGTTTGATCGCCCCCACAGTGAACCGGCCGAAGGGATCGAAGTGATCGTTCAACGCCTGCGTGGTGCGCTCGGTGCAGCGCTGTACCACCAGTTGCTGCCACTGTCCCGGATCGGGGAATGCCTCGTTGGCGCCGAAATCCTGCAGGTCCAGGGTTGCAGTGACCTCGAACAGGTGCGGTTGCGTGCAGCTCACCGCCTTGGCGTCGGTCGCGTCCTGCCGTTGCCAGGTCAAGCACGTATGCGCGGCAGCCCGCAGCGGCTGCGTGGTGGTCGGCAGGGGCAGGATCGGTGCGACGGCGAGCAGAGCGGCCTTGCTCGTGGGGACCCCGACCGCAACCAGCGCCGCCAACGCACCGAGCACGGCTCCGGCGGCAAGCCGTCGTGTGCGGCGGTTGGCGTGCGGCTTCGCACGGGTCACCGGTGCGTCAGGAGGCGGCATCCACACCTATCTCGCTACTCGACCGAGGTAGCCACCCTAACCGCGGTTAGGCACGCTGGCCATCCCGCGGTTCGGTGCCGGGCAAGCGACCTCACGTAGCGGTGTCCTGGGGGATCCCCGGCCCGGGGTTTTGCGGGACACCCGCGCCCGGGTTCTGCGGGATACCCGCGCCCGGGTTTTGCGGAACATCCGCGCCCGGGGCCGCGCGGCTCGCCCTGCGGGCCCTCGCCGCCTCGATAAAGATCGGTACGAACGACATCGCAACGATGCCGACCAGGATCAACTCCACGTGATTCTTGACAAAAGAGATGGCGCCCAGCCAGTAACCCAGCAGCGTCACTCCGGTGGCCCAGGCAACGCCACCGATGACCGAGTAGGTGAAATACCTGCGGGGTTCCATACGACCGACCCCGGCGATCGCTGTGATGAACGTCCGCACGATTGGTACGAAACGGCCCAGAATGATCGCTCGGGCGCCGTACTTGTCGAAAAAGGCGTGCGTCTTGTCCACGTGCTCGCGTCGGAACAGTCGGGAGTCCGGCCGGTCGAACAGCGCGGGCCCGGCTTTGTAGCCCAGGTAGTAGCCGGCCACGTTGCCCGCCACGGCGCACACCGTGACCAGCAGGCATACCAGCCAGATGGGCGCACCGATGAGACCGCCGGCAACAAACAGACCAGCGGTGAACAGCAACGAGTCGCCGGGCAGGAAGAATCCGATCAGTAGGCCGCATTCCGCGAAGATGATTAGGCACAAGCCCACGATCACGTACGGACCCATCATCCGCAGCAGCTGCTCCGGATCGAGCCAGGACGGGCCGACAGCCAGCGACGTGCCGATGTGGCGGGAAATCACGGTGCCACGGTAGCGGGAGCCCCTGACGGCACCCGCAGCCGAGGGTCGCTGATCACCAGGTGCTGATCACGCCGGCCAGCGCGCCGGCCATTGCTCCCAGCAAGACCGCCAGGACGAGCACTGCCCAGGCCGACGGTCTCGGCCGGGCATGCAGGGACCTTCGACCGGGTCTCACCAGTGGCGGAACGGGGCTAGACGCCTCGGACGGGCCCGTGTCTAGTCCGGAGGCTTGGGCGCGCAATGCGGCGGATAACTTCCGGCCGACCTGGTCGCCGGTCACGGCGACCTCGTAAGTGGCATCCGGTACCTGAACACTGTTACGCACTCACGACCCCTCCAGCATTCGCTGGAGGGCGTCCAGCGCACGGCTGGCGCTGGACTTGACGGTTCCGCGGCTGACTCCCGTGGCCGTGGCGATTTCGGCCTCGCTCATTCCTCCGTAATAGCGCAGCACCAGCACCTCGCGCTGCCGCGGCGGCAGCTGGCCTAGCGCGGTGACCACCGCCTGGTGCTCCGTGGTGAGCATCGCCAGTGACTCAGCCGAGCGCGCGTTGGCCTGATGCGGGGGAACGTAGCCGCGAGCCGTCTTACGACGGCGTAACACCGAGCGGGAGCCGTTGACCACCGCGGTGCGCAGGTAGCCCAACGCGGCCGCCTCGTCGCGCAGCCCCGCCCAATGCCGGTGCAGCCCGGTGAACGCCTCCTGCACGACATCCTCGGCGGTGCTGGTCTCGTCGACCAGCAGGACCGCCAGCCGCACCAGCCGCATCCGGTGCTGGCGGTAGAGGTCCTCCAGAGTCAACGGACTGTTTGGGTCAGGCGCGGGTGGTGGAGCATCCAGCACACGGAGGTGGCCGAGGGTCATTTCAACCGATTGCTGCACAGTCTTGCACTCCAGTGGTTCGTCGGGGGCCACGCCGGAAACGTACTGCGGCCACCTCATGTGCATCCGATCGCGTCTGGCCGCCGGCGGTGGGCAATACTGCGCTCTGATTGCCGGCCCAGCCGGCGGCGGTCTGATTTGCCCGGCCCAGCCGGCAGCTACTCACCGTGCGGCACGACTGCCACCACCACCAGAAATCGGAGGACACCCGTTATGCCCATCGCGACGCCCGAGGTCTACGGCGAGATGCTGGATCGGGCGAAGGCCCACCAGTTCGCCTACCCGGCGATCAACGTGACGTCGTCGGAAACCCTCAACGCGGCTTTGCGCGGCTTCGCCGAGGCGAGTAGCGACGGCATCGTCCAGCTGTCAACGGGTGGGTCGGAGTTCGCTTCCGGTGGCGCGGTCAAGGACATGGTCACCGGTTCGGTGGCGATGGCCGAGTTCGCGCGGGTGGTGGCGGCGAGGTACCCGGTGAACGTCGTACTGCACACCGACCACTGCCCGGAGAACAAGCTCGACAGCTTTGTCCGGCCGTTGATCGCGATCTCGCAGGAACGGGTGGCCCGGGGAGAGAACCCGCTGTTCCAGTCCCATATGTGGGACGGCTCGGCCACCGAGTTGCATCGCAACCTGGCTATCGCCGCTGAGTTGCTGACCGAGTGCGCCAAAGCGAAGATCATTCTAGAGGTGGAGATCGGTGTCGTCGGCGGCGAGGAGGACGGGGTCTCCCACGAGATCAACGAGAAGCTCTACACCACGGCTGGAGACTACGAGCACACCGTCGACATCCTTGGTGGCGGCGAACAGGGTCGTTACCTACTCGCCGCGACCTTCGGCAACGTGCACGGCGTCTACAAGCCGGGCAACGTGCAGCTCCGCCCGGAGATCCTGCAAATGGGCCAGGAAGTGGCCGCCCGCAAGCTGGCTCTGCCCGCCGGTTCCAAGCCACTGGACCTGGTATTCCACGGCGGATCCGGCTCGGAGCCGGCCGAGATCCATCAGGCGCTGTCGTACGGGGTTGTCAAGATGAATGTGGACACCGACACCCAGTACGCGTTCACCCGCCCGATCGCCGCACACATGTTCAGCCACTACGACGGTGTGCTCAAGGTCGACGGCGAGGTCGGCAACAAGAAACTTTACGACCCCCGGTCTTATCTGAAGCTGGCCGAGCAGTCGATGGCCGCCCGGGTGGTGCAGGCCTGCGAGGATCTCCGCTCCGCCGGCCGCACCCTGGCAGGTTAGCGGCTCTTCAAGAGCTACCAACCCGCCTCGCCGCTGCAGTTAACGGCTACCAACACCGACCGCCTTCAGCGTGGTAATCGGGACACCACGGACGGCAGGATGGAGCGATGAACGTGCACGGCAACCTGCTGGGACCCAACCCGACGTTGCTACCCGAGCAACCCGATGCCGACGCGGCTCTCGAAGCGGCGAACGATCCGTCGACAGTGGCTGCGGCGTACCCCGAGTTCTCCGCCGCGTGGGCGGCGCTGGCGGTACGGGCTCTCGACGAGGGAGACGCCGTGGCGGGCTATGCCTTCGCCCGCACCGGCTACCACCGCGGTCTGGACCAGCTTCGCCGCGCTGGTTGGAAGGGTCACGGACCGGTGCCGTGGTCGCACCGACCCAACCGAGGCTTCCTCCGGGCACTCGCCGCGTTAGCCCGCGCGGCCGCCGAAATCGGCGAGGATCCCGAGGCTCTGCGGTGCCGGGAGTTCCTGGACGAATGTGATCCCGCCGCGGCTGGGGCCTTGGGACTGGAGTGACCGCAAGTCCGGCCCGACCATCCAGTCGCGACACACCGGGCACCAGGGCGCGACACGCGCGGGGTTAGTGGGGGCTGCGAATCAGGTGCCAGTCCTCGGTGTGGCGGTACCAGGTCCAGCGGTCAGTCGTCCGAGCTGCAACGCCGTCGCGCCACACGCCGGTCGGCCGGCAACCCAGCTGCACGGCACGTCCCGCAGCATGCCGAACCCGGTGCAACGGGAGCCCGCGGCGCACGACCCGGACGACGAGCCCGAATTCACGGTCCGGCGTCACCTCCAACCGCGTGGCGCGCCCACGCAGCACTACCTCGTCGTCGCAGTAGGCGACCCCGTCCAGTGGCGCCACCACACCGCGCCCGACCAGCACGCCACCTGCATCGTCACGTAGTAAGGGGACCGAATCCGGCTCGCCGTAGCGCGCGAGCGCCGCCGCCGCCGCGGGCGCGATCGGCAGGTCCCAGAGCCGCGCCACTGCCGAGTTGGCCTCCGCCGGCACGAAGCCCACCGGCACCGTCGCCAGGGCCTCGGTGCGTAGCAACCGCAGCAGCACAGCGGCGAGGTCGGCGTCGGTGCCGCAGACCACCAAGCGTCGACCGTCGAGGTCGGCCAGCAGTGCGTCGAGTTCCTCGCGCCCCGGACGAGCCGGCACCGCCGTTACTGGTTCAGGCCCGGGCCAGCGGGCAGACCCGCAGGTCAGCACCACAGCCTCAACCACATTCACCCCCTGGAGGTCTACGCTCGCCTCGGTGCGCCCGAACCGACCACAGTGGAGTACCACATGCCGGCGATCGTGCTGATCGGCGCCCAATGGGGCGACGAGGGCAAAGGTAAGGCCACTGACCTGCTCGGCGAGCGGGCCCAGTGGGTGGTGCGCTACCAGGGCGGCAACAACGCAGGCCACACCGTGGTGCTGCCCAATGGGCAGGACTTCGCGCTGCACCTCATCCCATCGGGAATCCTCACCCCTGGTGTGACCAACGTCATCGGTAACGGCGTGGTGGTGGACCCCGGCGTGCTGCTCGACGAGCTGGCTGGGCTGGAAGCGCGAAACGTGGACACGACGCGACTGCTCATCTCCGCAGACGCGCATCTGATCATGCCGTACCACGTCGAGATCGATCGTGTCACCGAGCGTTACCTCGGCAAATCAAAGATCGGCACGACCGGGCGCGGTATCGGACCGGCCTACCAGGACAAGGTGGCCCGGGTGGGGGTACGGGCGCAGGACCTGCTGGACGAGAAAATCCTGCGGCAGAAAGTCGAGGTCGCGCTGGAATTCAAGAACCAGGTCCTGATCAAGGTCTACAACAGGCGGGCGCTGGACGCCGAGCAGGTGGTGGACACCGTACTCGATCAGGGCGCCCACTTCGCCCACCGGATCGCCGACACCCGGCTGGTCCTCGACCAGGCGCTGCGCCGTGGCGAGACCGTGCTGCTGGAAGGCAGCCAGGGCACCCTGCTCGACGTCGACCACGGCACCTATCCTTTCGTCACCTCGTCCAACCCGACAGCGGGCGGCGCCTGCGCCGGCGCAGGCATCGGGCCCACGAAGATCAGCGCCGTGGTGGGGATCCTTAAGGCGTACACCACCCGGGTCGGCTCCGGCCCGTTCCCCACCGAGCTGCATGACGCCATGGGCGAGCGGTTGCGCAAGGCTGGGGGCGAGGTCGGCGTCACCACCGGGCGAGCCCGGCGGGTCGGTTGGTTCGACGCGGTGATCGGGCGATACGCGGCCCGGGTGAACGGAATCACCGACTTCTTCCTGACCAAGCTCGACGTGCTGTCCGGGCTGGACACCGTGCCGGTCTGCGTGGCCTACGAGGTCGACGGTCGGCGTACTGAGGAGATGCCGATGACCCAGACTGACGTCCACCACGCCGTCCCGGTATACGAGGAGCTGCCCGGCTGGTGGGAGGACCTGTCCCGGTGCCGCACCCTCGATGAACTGCCGCTCAACGCGCGCGCCTACGTAGCCCGGTTGGAGCAGCTGTGCGGAGCCCGCATCTCAGCGATCGGAGTCGGCCCCGGCCGCGACCAAACGATCACCCTCCACGATCTCTAATCCCCGACATGGAGACATATCGGGGTCAGGAGGGCCTCAAAACCCCGATATGTCTCCATGTCGGGGTTGGGGCGGCGGGGGACGGGCTTAGCGGGTGAGCATGGCTTCTTCTAGGTCCAGGTCACGCAGGGTGCGGGAGAGGACTTCGTCATTGATGCGCCCGGCGTCGCGCAATCCCACCAGCGTTTCCCGTTCGGCGGCGAGCATCTCCAGCCGCAACCGGCGGTAGATGACGCTGGGGGCCTCGCCGAGTTCGGTTTCCGGACGCCCGAGCCGCTCCCAGACACTGTGACTACGGTGCTCGGCGAGCCTGCGTAACCGGGCGGTCACCGAGTCCGGCGCCCCGTCCGAGGCGGTCTCCAGCCGCTCCAGCGCGGCCTGCGTCGCGGCATGGACGGCGTCGGCTTCGGCCAGCGCGTCCTGGAAGGACTCGCGACCCTCGACGCCGAGGCGGCGGATCACCCACGGCAATGTGAGGCCGTGCAGCAGCAGGGTTGCCACGGTGACGCAGAACGCCAAGAAGATGATCTCGGGACGGCCCGGGAACGGGGCGCCGGAGTCGGTGACCCGCGGCACCGCCGAGGCCGCGGCCAGCGTGACCACTCCCCGCATCCCCGCCCAGGAGATCACCGCCGGAACTTGCCACCGCGGCGCCGGGTCCCGGGTACGCACCCGGCGCGACAGCAGCCGAGGCAGGTACGTCGCCGGGAAAACCCACACCACCCTTGCCAGCACCGCCGTCGCGATCACCGCCGCCGCGGCGATCAGCAGCGGGCCGACAGCACCTACGCCGCGGACCACGGCCGGTAGTTGCAGGCCGATCAGCGCAAAGACGAACGCCTCGAGCACCGTGTCCGCGGACTGCCACACCGCCTGGTCCAGCAGCCGGGTGGCGTAGCCGGCCTGCGGCGCATGGTGGCCCAGGTACAACCCGGTCATTACCACTGCGAGCACTCCTGAGCTGTGCACCTGCTCCGCCAGGGCGTACGCGGCGAAGGGCACCACCAGGCCCAAAGCGCTTTCCAATTTGGGCTCGCGCAGTCGCAGCCGCACCTGGTGCACCACCCGGCCGAGCACCGCGCCCAGCACCACGCCGCCGGCTGCGGTGAGCACGAACCCACCGAGCCCGGACCACAGCGAGAACCCAGTTCCCACACCGGCGGCCACCGCGACGCGCAGCGCGGTCAACGCGGTGGCGTCGTTGAACAAGCTCTCCCCGGTCAGCAGCGTCATCACCCGGCGGGGCAGCCCCAGGCGCCGGCCAATCGCCACCGCGGCCACCGCGTCCGGCGGGGCGACCACCGCCGCCAACGCCAGCGCGGAGGGCAGCGGCAGGCCGGGCACCAGCCACCAGGCGACCAGCCCGACGCACACGGTGCTGAACAGGACCAATCCCACAGCGAGCAATCCGATCGGCCGGATGTTCGCCCTGATCTGGATGGCCGAGCTGTCCAGCGCCGCGGAGTACAGCAGCGGCGGCAAGATCCCGTATAGCACCAGGTCCGGGTCGAGCTCATAGTTCGGTACGCCGGGGATCGCGGAGATGGCCAACCCCGCGACGACTAGCGTGAGCGGTGCGGGGACGCGCAACCGGCGACTCACCGCGGTCACCAGAAGTGCGCCTAGTACGAGCAGGATCAGCCGCATACCGTCCATGAGGTCAGCATGCACCGGGAACTAGTCGATGATCTGTGAACATGTGGCGCAGCTACCCGACCCGGCTCCGGAGCCGCCCCAGCCGGCGAGCTGCGAAGACTGTAGAGCGCTGGGCGAGTCGGTGTGGGCCCATCTCCGGATGTGCTTGACCTGCGGGCACATTGCCTGCTGCGATTCCAGCCCGCACCGGCACGCTACGGCGCACTACGTCCGCTGTGAGCACCCGGTGATGCGCTCCGCCGAGCCTGGCGAAAGCTGGCGCTGGTGCTACCCCGATCAACGCCTGGTCTGAGCGGGGCGGTGCACTTCTGTCGCCGAGTTCGACGCCAGAGCTGCTCAGGGCGTCGAACTCGGCGACGTCAGGATTGTGCGGATCAGACGACGGTGTCCAGTGCTCCGCTCTTGGCTTGGGCGAGCAGGTCGCCGAACTGCGCGGCGCTCATCCGGACCCGGGAGCCGAAGTCGTCGGTGAGCACGACGCGCTGCTCGGGCGGGGCGGATTCATCGACGAACAGTTGCGGGCAGCCGCAGTCACACTGGTTACAGAAGGTGGCGAGCGGCTGGGCGGTGGATATGTCGAACATGGTGCACCTCCGGTGTCGTTGCCTGACCATCCGAAAGTACTGGCGTAGCTACACTGCGCAGGACCCCTCATGGTGTGGCACCTGGCCCTTGACAGGTATTCGGAGCACGCCTTGGCTACGTACACCAACTTGCTGACTGACCCGGTGGCGCGACGCGCGCTGGCTTACCGCGACATTGGTGCCGTGTATCGCATGCTGCGCGACGCCGGGGTGAGCCAGGCCAGCATCGCGCTCGCGACCGGGCAGAAACAGTCGGAAGTCTCCGAGATCATCTCTGGCCGTCAGGTGCAGTCGGTTGTCCTGCTGGAGCGGATTGCGGACGGGCTGGGTGTACCCCGCGGTTGGATGGGGCTGGCGTATGAACCAGACCAAGTGTCGGTAGTGCAGGAGGATTCGCAGACCGGCGACCTCAGTGATGCCAACCTGCTCCGCCATGCCGTCACCGTGCTGCGGGGCAAGCCAGTGCTCGGTCTCGCTGATCCGATCCAGGTCAGGAATACCCCGACCCCGGTACCACGTCGAGTAGGTGCGTTCGATATCGCTCAGCTAGCGGCAACCACCAAGCGGCTCGGCCAGCTTGGCCATGACCTCGGTGGTGTCCCGATAATCAACGCTCTTGACGCGCATGCGCAGGCTGCCGAGGCACTGCTTAGTGCCACCATGCCGGAGCTGGTCAGGAGACAGCTGCTCGTGGCGTTGTCCGATGTGCACAGAACTGCCGCGGCTGCCGCCTCGGGTGCCGGGCTGCGCGACTCGGCCCGGGAACATCATGTCCGCAGCATGGACTGCGCTGGAGAAGCGGGCGACATGCTCCGAGCCGTGGTCGCTCTCAACGGTTTGGGCCGGCTGGAGCTCGACGTCGGGCAGCCAAACGAGGCCCTGAAGTTGTTTCAGCTCGGTGCGGCGGCCGCGTGCGGCGCGCTGGCTCGCTTCAGGCTGGAGTACGACTGCGCCTACGCCCTGGCGCTGCTTGGAGCGACTAGCGAGGCCATCGCTGCCTTGCGTCGGGCCGAGGACTCCTACAACGTCGCCAGCGACGAACCTCCGCCGTGGGACCATTTTGACGCCGCCAATCCGCACGTGGAGGGGTGCACCTATTTCGTCTTGGGCCGTTTTGACCGGGCGACGCGAGCCCTGTCCGCCGCAACAGACAGGATGAGCCACGCCTTGGGTTGCACGGTGGCCAACTCCGGCCTACTGGCCGCGGCGCAGCTGCGCGGTGGTGACCTCGGAGCAGGGCTGCGCACTGCACAGCAGGTGATGGGGTTGGCCAAGCGCCTGCGGTCGGTGTCGATTCAGAACAATCTGGCGCCGTTGCAGGAAGCCGCGGTGGCTCGGCGGGACTCGGCCTGCCAGGACCTGGCACGCGAAGTGGCGATACTGCGCAGCGCGGCATGACTGAGGGCAAAAAAGCTACCGCAAAGCTGTGGGGGTCGGCGGACTACTCCGGTCTCGCGCGGCGGTTGGAACCCGCAGCGGATGCGCTGGTCGACGCGGCCGCACCCCAACCCGGCGAGCACGTCCTGGACGTCGCAGCCGGCACCGGCAACGTCGCGATCCGGGCTGCGGCACGCGGCGCAAAAGTCACCGCAGCCGACATCGCCCCGCGAATGGTGCAGCTGGGCCGGCAGCGCACCGGACACGCAGTCGAGTGGATCGAAGCCGACGTCGAGGACCTCCCACTATCCGACAACACCATCGACGTGGTGCTGTCCGCCTTCGGCGTGATCTTCGCCCCCCGACCCGAGGTCGCCTTGGCGCAGCTGCGTCGGGTCCTCAAGCCCGGCGGCCGGCTGGCGCTGACCGCCTGGACGGCCGACGGCTACATAGCCCAGCGGGCTCGCATCATCAAGCAGTTCGTGCCCCCGGACCCAGCCGCTCCCGACAGCCTGAGCTGGGGAGACCCGGACATCGTGGAACAACGGCTGAGCACCGAGTTCACCGACATCAGCATCGAGCGCCGTTCGCTGCCCTGGCATTTCGATTCGCCACAGCAGATGACCGCGTTCTACGACGCGCACTCGGCGGCCTACCGGGCCGCCAAGCAGGCGGCCGGAGATCGGGCAGCGGACATGGCGGCCGCGATCGAGCGGCAGGCGTCCCCCGACGGCGGCTCGGTGCGGTTAGAGGCGACGTACCTGCTGGCGCTGGCGCAGACGCCCGGGTTGGCTACCGTTACGGACCGCTGAAGCCGGGGTTGGCGGTACTTGAAGGGCCACCAACTGGTAGCGCCGCGCCGCGCCCGGAATCCGCACCGATGTCCCGCCACCAGTGCGCCTGGTCCACGGAGTCGATACCGGTCACCACCACGGCTGCGCCCGTGCGGCGGATCAACGGCACCAGTTTGCCAATGCGGGCCGCACTACCGACTCGGGCCTGGTCGCAGCGATGCCGACCAGCGAGTCGGCCAGCTCCACACCTGCCACCGGTAACGATTCCAGCAGGCCGAGGTTGCCCACCGCCTGGCCGTAATGAGTGAGCACGGTGCGCACCCCGATATCCGCCAGGGTGCCCACGTTGTCCACGGCGTCGCCGTGCCCCGCGACGACCACCTCGACCGGCATCCCGAGCTGGATGTCCGCCGGCCCGAGCCGGGTTGCAGCCAGGGTGTCTTGCACCAGCTCAACCAGGTCGGGGTCCTGGGTCAGAAACGTGGTCAGGTCAATGCGTACTGGAGGTACCGCCGCGCCGCGCGCGTCACGCCACGCGCGCAGCTGCTCGCAGGCTTGGCGAAGCATCCACCGCCCGATCGTCAGGACAAGACCGGTCTGCTCAGCCAGAGCGAGACAATCGTCGTGCTCCACCACGCCGTGCTCCGGATGGTTCCAACCCAGCAGCGTCGCCAGCGCCACGGTCTGACCGGTGTCGGCCGCCGCCGGATCGAGCCGTACCAGCGGCTGGTAGGACAGCGTTACTTGACCGTCCTCCCAGGCTTCGGGCATCGAAGTGGCCAACGCGTACCGAGCCCGGTCTTCGGCGTCGGCCGATGGGTCGTACAGCCCCCACTGCCCGCGGCCGGTCCGCTTGACCCGGTGCAGCGTTGCTTCGGCGGCTCGGATCAGCTCTTTGGCCTCAGTCTCGCCAGCGGTGCGTCGCACGATGCCGACGCAGGCCGACACGGCAAGTCCCCGACCGGCGAGGTACACCGGTTCGGATAGCTCGGCATTGATGCGCACGGCGAAGCTGGCCGCGTTAGGAGTAATCGGCGATTCCTCGACGAGAATGGCGAACTCGTCGGCATCGATACGCGCGACGAAGGCCCGCTCTCCGGCGACCAGGGACTCCAGCCGCGCAGCGACCGATCGCAGCAGCAGATCACCGATGCTGATACCAAGCCCGTCGGTGACAATCCCGAAACAGTCCAAGTCGATCTTGCAGATCATGAACGCGGCGTTGCGGTCGCGCTCGAGTTGTTCTTCGAGGTGGATCGCAAAATTGAGCCGGTTGGGCAACCCGGTCAGCAGGTCATGCAGCGACTGGTGACGCACCCGCTGCTCGAGCAGCTGGCGTTCGGCGATGTCTTCCACCATCGTGACGTGGTGGGTCGGGTTGCCCGCCGCGTCGCGCAGCAACGACGCCGTCAGCGCGACCCATGTGGCGTCCCCGTGCCCGGTGATCACCTTGACCCTGCGCTGCAGACGCCCCCGCTTGCCGTCGACGAGCGACTGGTAACCGGCCCGCAGCAGCGCGGCATCATTGGGATGGAAGATCTCGACCAGCTCCCGCCCGGCAAGCTCGGCGGGTCGGTAGTACAACACTTCGGTCAGCGCACCGTTGGTCTCGACAATGGTGCCGTCCAACCAGCTGATCACCATGCCTACCGGGGCGGAGTCGAACATCGTCCGGAACCAGACGTTGCGCTCGTCGAAGTGACGGCGGCGCACCGCTGCGGTGTACCCGGTGACTACGGCGCCGAGCGCGGACGCGATCTTGCCGGTCAGCTCGTCGACGGTGCTCAGCTCCGGCAGCGTGGGTAGCACCCGGCCGAGCAACTCCACGGTGCGAGCCAGGCTGTGATCATCGGCAATGCCCCGTGCCACCAGTGCGGCGGCGACCTGCTCCACTGGTTCCGGGCAGAACGGCTCCTGGTGGAACGCATCGAGGAGTCGGTCGGCCTGGTCGCGGACGCATTCTTCGATTTCCGGCCATAACGGCACCTCGGCCGTCGAACTCAGCGCATGCGACCAGGCGCGGGCCAGCTCGGCCCGAGAGGCAGGCTGGGCGGTACTGCTCATGTGGTGCCCCATCCCACGCAGCGCGATCGACCCAGTGCCTGATGCGGTCAACCAGCGCCCCCGATAGTGTACCGGCCGTTACAGCCGGTGAGTTGGTCATTTTTCCGGCCTGTAGGTGATCACCCGGTAAGGAAACGTACCCTTCGCACCGTGCGAATCCTCGTGATCGGCGCCGGTGCCCGGGAGCACGCGCTGGTGCTGGCGCTGGCCAACGACCCGGTGGTCGTCGCGTTGGCTTGCGCGCCCGGCAATGCCGGTACCGCCGCCTTGGCCGAGCAGCCCGGTGTGGATGCCACGGATCCCGACGCAGTCGCGAAACTGGCCGCATCCTGGGGCGCTGATCTTGTGGTGATCGGGCCGGAAGCGCCGTTGGTAGCGGGGGCAGCCGATGCGGTGCGTGCCGCCGGGATCGCCTGCTTCGGTCCCTGCGCCGGCGCGGCGCAGATCGAAGGCTCCAAGGCGTTCGCCAAGGATGTGATGACCGCCGCGAGTGTGCCGACCGCCCGCTGCGAGCTGGTGGACAACCCCGGCCGGTTGGATGCGGCGTTGAGCCACTTCGGGTCGCCCTGGGTGGTCAAGGACGATCGGCTGGCCGCAGGTAAGGGAGTCGTGGTCACCGAGGATATGGAAGTGGCCCGGGCTCACGCGCTGACCCTGCTCGACGGTGGCCACCCGGTGCTGCTGGAGTCCTACCTCGACGGTCCGGAGTTCTCGCTTTTCTGCCTGATCGACACCCACCGCACGGTGGTGCCACTGCTACCCGCCCAGGACTTCAAGCGAGTCGGCGAAGGAGACGTGGGCCCCAACACCGGAGGGATGGGCGCCTACGCTCCGCTGCCGTGGGCGCCCGAGTCGTTGGCCGCCGACGTCGTAGCGCGGGTGGTGCAACCGGCGGTCGACGAGCTGGCGCAGCGCGGTGCCCTGTTCTCCGGGCTGCTGTATGCCGGGCTGGCGCTGACCGCCGAGGGCCCGCAGGTGATCGAGTTCAACTGCCGCTTTGGCGACCCGGAGACCCAGGTGGTGCTGGCCCTGCTGCGTACGCCACTGGCCGGGCTGCTGATGGCCACCGCCACCGGGACGCTGGCCCAGCAGCCACCGCTGGACTGGGACCCGGGGGCCGCGGTGGTCGTCGTGGTGGCCGCCGAAGGGTATCCCGGTACTCCCCGAATCGGAGATGTGATCACCGGGTCCACCGGCCCCGGAGTGCTGCACGCAGGCACCCGGCGCCGCCCCGACGGAGCGGTCATCTCGGCGGGCGGCCGGGTGCTCTCAGTGCTGGGCACCGGCGTCGATCTCGCGGCCGCGCGCAAGCAGGCGTACCAGCGTGTCGACCAGGTTCACCTACCCGGCGGGCATTACCGCCGCGATATCGGATTGAGAGCGACGCGCCGCGAAGAAGGCCGGTCCGCGGGTGCCTGACGCGATAGCCTCCCGACGATCATTCGTGGGGTTGGAGGCTGAGCAAGACAATGGTCATTTGCGACCGCCAAGGCGAGCAACTGTTGCTGACGTTGTCGCCGGAAGGCGTTCGCTTCCTCCGCGAACAATGGTCGTGGCTGCGCGAACTGGTGCGCTGGCAGCTCGCCGGCTGCACCGACGACCCGTTGGCCGAAGTCACCGGACTGCCGGTTCCCATCGGCACCATCGACGGCCGGCTGGCCTACGTCGTGGACTATTGGTGCGGCACCAAGGAGACCGGACCGGTCCGCCAGCTTTGGGAAGGGTGGGTGCTGCACGACCTGGAGCACAGCTTGACCCGGGTGCTCGGCACATTGCCCCGTCATGGCGGTGTGGTCCAGCTTCCGGGCCGGGGTTACCCGTCGGCGGCTGAATGGGGCTGGATGCTGGAAACCTTGCATGTCGTGCTCGACGTCTCCGGGCGCGTGAGCATCACCGGGTCGCCGGACCGCATCCTGCCCCCGGCGCCGTCTGATCAGGACACCGAGAGTTACCGCCGCAGCCTGCGCTGGCTGGAAATGGTGATCGACGCGCTGCGGCAAGCCCAGCGGACCAAGCCAGCAGACACGGCCGGTTGACTTGGCGTTTCGGTGAGCACTCCAGACGACGTCGTCATCACCACCGAAGCCCGCGAGCCGGTGTGGGACCCCGCTCTCGGTATCCCGGTCGACACCACCTGGCAGGGCACGCCGACCAACCGGCTGGTCACCATCGGTGACTCGCTGACCCAGGGGTTCGCCAGCGGTGCGATCTACCAGACCGACCTGTCCTACTCGGCGACCATCGCCTACGAGCTGGGCTGGGACGGGCTGCGTTACCCGCTCTACGGCGGCCCAGGCGGGCTGCCGTTGAACATCGAACTGCTGATGCGTGTGCTGGAGGAACGTTTCGGCTCGCAGCTGAGCTGGTGGGAGCTGCCGATGGCGCTGTTTGCCGCCCGGCAGTTCGCCGACCGGGTGGAGGACTACTGGGAGCGCGGCCCCGGCTCGGTGCTGCCCGCCCCGTCGGCCACCAACCATGTACTTGCGATGTATGGCTGGGGCCTGCGCGATGCGCTGGATCGCACCGCGGACAGCTGCGCGGCCGAGATCGGCCAGCCGACCGACGACCTGGTGCACCAGATCGTGCAGAACCATAGCGCGCGCGCCGCGCTTCGAATGCTGCCCAGGGCCACCGAGGCGGATCGGCGCAGCACTGTGTTCGACGCGGCAGCTGCTTTGGGCGCTGAAACCAGCGACGATCCCGATCATGGGATCGAGACGCTGGTGGTGTTTTTAGGGGCGAACAACGCGCTGGGCGCGGTGAACGAGCTACGCGTGGTGTGGAGCGGCCCGGGCTACGACGACCTGGCGCGCAACGGCGCCTTCACGGTCTGGCGGCCCACCCACTTCATCGCCGAGCTGGCCCACGTCGTGACCGAGGTGCAGGCGATCCGCGCCCGGCACGTCATCTGGTGCACCGTGCCGCACGTGACCATCGCGCCGATCGCCCGCGGGGTGGACGGCAAGATCGCGCCGGACTCGCGGTATTTCCCGTACTACACCCGCCCGTGGATCTCCGACAGCAAGTTCGAGGTGGGTCGCGATCCATCGATCACCGGGGACGAGGCGCGTGCCGTCGACAGCGCCATCGACCAGTACAACGACGCCATCACCCTGGTGGTCGCCGACGCCCGGCGGCAAGGCCGGGACTGGTACCTGCTGGACATCGCCGGAGTGCTCGACCGGCTGGCGTCGCGCCGTTACCTGGACAGCCCGCGAGCGCGTCCCAGCTGGTGGCGGCCGTACCCGCTGCCACCCGAGCTGGCTGCGCTGTCCCCGGTGCCGGATTCGCACTTTCTCACCAGCGACGCGACCGGGCGGCACAGTGGAGGACTGTTCTCGCTGGACGGCACCCATCCGACCACAGTGGGCTACGGCGTCATCGCGCAGGAATTGATCGACATCATGGTGCGCGCCGGGGTGGTGTTTTACCAGCGTGACGGGCGGACCCCGCGCACCGGACCGATCCGGGTCGACTTCGCTCGCCTGATCCGCCGCGACACCCTGCTGACCCACCCACCGACCAACATCACCGCGGGCCTGAACGTCCTCGGCTGGGCTGACGAGACCCTCGACCTGTTCCGGCGTGTCGTGCCCTAGGGCCCGGTGCCCCGCGTGTCGCGCCCTCCTGCCCGGTGTGTCGGGTCCCTGTGCTCGCTGATTGACGCATCACCCCAGCTGTACGGAACTCAGCTCGCCCGACCTGGCTCGTTGGATGGCGCGTGCGAACACCGGCAAAGATCGCTGCACCATCTCGTCGGTCGCCGTCAACGAGATGCGGAAATACCCTGGCAGCTCGACGATATGGCCAGGCAGCACGAGCACTCCCTGGCTGGCAAGCAGCGCACAGAACGCACGGTCATCGGTCACTGGGGCGCGCGGCACCAAGTAGAAAGTTCCTTCGGGAACCTGAAGGTCATAACCCTGCTCCCGCAATGCTGACACCATGTGGTCACGGCGGTGCTCGATGGCGGTGACATCGATGAGGAGACGATCGATGTCGGGCAGGGCGTACTGCATGACGGCGTCCGGCGCAGCGCCGAAACTGAGGGTGAGCAATGCCCGGCGCATGGCCTCGGCATCCGGCAGGTCAGGCGCCAGCGCCAGGAAGCCGAGCCGCTGCCCTGGTGCCAGCGCGCTTTTGCTGTAGGTGTGTGCGAGCACCGAATACGGATGGAAACGGGCTGGGCTGGGCACCCGGCGACCGTCGAAGACAATCCGGCTGTAAGCCTCGTCGGAGATTACCCAGATGGGACGGCCATAGCGCCGGCCCGCCTCAGCCAGCTCCTCGGCCAGCCGCGACAAGGCGGCCGCCGGGTAGATCCGCCCTGTGGGATTGTGCGGGGTGTTGATGATCACGGCCCGGGTCCGGGGTCCCAACGCGGCGGCGATGCGGCTGGTGTCCAGGTCGAAGTTCGGGGGCTCGAGCCGGACGCGAACCGGGGTGGCGCCGCTAGCTATGATCATCGCCTCGTAGAAGAACCACGGTGGGCTCAAAAAGAGCACCTCGTCACCGGGGCCGACCATCGTGTTGAGCGCCAGTGCGATCGCTCCGCTGGCTCCGCGGGTGAGGAACACATCCTGCGCGGCGAAGTCGATGCCCAGCTCGGCGGTCAGGGAAGCTGCCGCGGCCGCCCGCGCGGGTTCGTGCATCATGCGGTAGGCGAACCAGTCGGTGGAGGCGGGCACGCTCCATCGCCGCAGCGCCTCGACGAAACCAGGAAGGGTCGGTTCCTGCGGGTTGCCGGCGACGAAGTTGGCGATCACCGGCACATCGGGGACCGGCGGGTGCGTCACCCACTCCAAGAAGGGCCGCAGGGCCGCGTGCGCCGCCTGGACCTGCTGATTGATCACCCCTTCGACCATACCGACCTCAGCGCACCCAGCGGCCGGCCCGCATGACCGCTGTGACGTCGTGGATGGCATGGATGTCGGCCAGCGGATCGCCGCTGACCGCGAGCAGATCGGCATCAGCCCCCGGAATCAGCCGGCCCTTGCGACTGGTGAGCCCACAGGCGTCCGCTGCGAGCGAGGTAGCCGCGCGCAGCGCCTCCAGGTTGGTCATTCCCAGCTCGGTGAGTTCGGCGATCCCGTAGGGCAGTACATCGTGCGGCTTGAGGGGGCCCACGCCGGCGTCGGTGCCCGGGACGATGCGGGCGCCGCCGCGGTGCAGCGCAGCGGCAATTTCCTTGATGGCTGCGAGACGACGGGCGATGGGCGGCGGCAGATTGCCCCTGCCGGGCGCCACGCCGACGGTGGCGCTCACCACGACCCCTGATCCGATGATCGCGGCCATGGTCCCGGGATTGGCCGCCACGCCGTCCGCGGTGAAGAACGTCACATGCTCGAGGCTGTCGAAGCCTGCCATGACGGCGTGGGCGACCGAGCGCGGGCCGTGCACGTGCGCCGCGGTGCGCATCCCGAGGCGGTGCGCCTCGGTAACGATCAGTCGCAGGTCGGCCAGTTCGTACTGCGACTCGTAAGGCTTGCTGCCCGCAGTGAGCTGGCCGCCGCTGACCATCACCTTGACGACCTCACAGCCGCGTTCGGCCCGCTCGTAGACCGCGGCGCGCAGCTGCTGCGGTCCTTCGGCCACGCCGCCGAGGAAGTGGCAGTGACCACCGCGGGTGGTGATCGGCGGGCCGGACGCGACGATCTCCGGTCCCGGATCGCCCGATGCGTCGAGCTGCTCGCGCAGTTGCAGCGCCAGGAAGGCGCGGTCGCCCAAGTCGCGCACGGTGGTAATCCCGGCTTGCAGTACCCGGTGCGCGGCCCGGGTCATCTGGGCCAGCAGCGTGCTGTCATCGACCGCGCCGATAGCGGCGACGACATCGGCACTGGCATCAAGGCAGAGGTGGGTGTGCGCATCGATGAGTCCGGGGAGCAGGCAGACATCAGGACCCAGGTCGAGCACCTGGGCCCCCGCCGGGGGTGCCGCCCAGGTGGTGTCCACGTCGACGATCTTTCCGCCGCCGATGAGCACGGTGCTCGGCCCGAGTCTCTGCTCACCGTCGAACACGCGGCTCGCCCGCACCGCGAGCAACGTGTCGGCCTCGATCATGCGCATGCCTCATTCCTTTCGGCGGCTGACTGATCTGAGCGCTGCCGGCGGGTGAGAAATACGTGTCCCAGTCCCGACACACGGAGCAGGGGGCGCGACACACCGGGCACGAGAGACCGACACACGGAGCAGGGGGGCGCGACACACGGGGTATGGGGGCGCGACATGCGAGGTGTGCAGGACGGGGCACGCCGGGTGGGGCAGTCGTAGGCTGCGTTGGTGATCCCCGACGTGCTGGCGGCGCGGTACGCCTCAAATGAGCTCGTCGCGCTGTGGTCGCCGGAGCACAAGGTGGTGCTGGAGCGGCAACTGTGGCTGGCGGTGTTGCGGGCACAGGCCGATCTCGGCCTGCCGGTCGAGCGGCAGGTGCTCGACGACTACGAGCGGGTGGTGCCCGAGGTGAACCTCGCATCCATCGCGGCTCGGGAGCGGCAGAGCCGGCACGACGTCAAGGCGCGCATCGAGGAGTTCAACGCGCTGGCCGGTCACCAGCAGATTCACCAGGGGCTGACGTCGAGGGACCTCACCGAGAACGTCGAGCAGCTGCAGATCCGCCTCTCGCTGGCGCGCGTGCGGGACCGCTGCGTCGCCGTGCTGGCCACCCTGGCGGCGCGCGCCGCGGAGTTCGCCGAGCTGGTGATGACCGGGCGCAGCCACAACGTCGCGGCTCAGGCCACCACGCTGGGCAAGCGGTTTGCCTCCGTGGCCGACGAGCTGCTGGTGGCCTTCGCCCGGCTCGAAGAGCTGCTCGCCCGGTACCCGCTGCGCGGGATCAAGGGCCCCATGGGCACCGCGCAGGACATGCTGGACTTGCTCGGTGGCGATCCAGCAGCGCTCGCCCAGCTGGAGCAGCGGGTGGCCGCACATCTGGGCTTCACGCGGGTGCTCACCAGCGTCGGGCAGGTCTACCCGCGGTCGTTGGACCACGAGGTGGTGACCTGCCTGGTGCAGCTGGCCGCGGGGCCGTCGTCGTTGGCGACCACGATCCGGCTGATGGCCGGCCATGAGCTGGTCACCGAGGGTTTCCAGCCTGGTCAGGTCGGGTCCAGCGCCATGCCGCACAAGATGAACACCCGCTCCTGCGAGCGGGTGAACGGCCTGGCTGTGGTGCTGCGCGGCTATGCCTCGATGGTGGCCGAGCTGGCCGGCGCGCAGTGGAACGAGGGCGACGTGTCGGACTCGGTGGTGCGCCGGGTGGCGCTGCCGGATGCGTTTTTCGCATTCGACGGGATGGTCGAGACCTTTCTCACGGTGCTCGCCGAGTTCGGCGCCTACCCGGAGGTGATCGACCGGGAGGTGCAGCGGTACCTGCCGTTCCTGGCCACTACCAAGATCCTCGTCGCCGCGGTGCGCGCCGGGATGGGACGGGAAAACGCGCACGAGGTGATCAGGGAACATGCCGTCGCGGTCGCCATCGCGATGCGGGAGAAAGGCGCCGGCAATGACCTGCTCGATCGGCTCGCCGCAGACAGCAGGTTGCCGCTGGACCGCGCCGAGCTGGATGCGCTGCTCGCCGATCGTCTCCGGTTCACCGGGGCGGGCACCGAGCAGGTCGCGGCAGTCGTTGCTGCGGTTGACGCGGTAGTGGCCCGGTATCCCCAAGCTGCCAACTACCGTCCCGCTGAAATCTTGTAGCGTTGCCGGATGTGAGCAGGCCCGATCGGGAGCTGTCCTGGGTCGCCGAAGCCCAGCCGCGGTTCGAACAGGCTGTCACGGAGCTGGCCGACCTGCGCGGCCCCTGCCGGTTGCCCGGGTGGACCCGCGGCCATGTGGTGACCCACGTCGCTCGCAACGCCGAGGCCCTGAGCCGGCTGCTCACCTGGGCGCGGACCGGAATCGAGACCCCGATGTACCCGTCGGCGCAGGCCCGCGACGCCGACATCCAGTCCGGCGCGGCGCGACCCCGTCTCATCCAGCTCGATGATCTCCGCAGCACCGCAGCTGCGTTCGCCGCGACGGCGCAGCAGCTGTCAGCGGATCACTGGGCTGCCACCGTCGGCACTAGGCATGGCCCGGTACGCGCCTCCTGGGTCCCGTGGGCGCGGGTGCGTGAGCTGTGGTTGCACCTCGTGGACCTAGACGCCGGTGTGCAGATCGACGCGATACCTGCCGACATCGCGAGCGTGCTGGTGCGCGACCTCGCCGACTGGATGCACAGCCGGGTGGACGGTCGGATCGAGCTGCACAGCCCGGACTCCGAACCGGTGTCCTTCGGTCCGGAGTCAGCTGCCCCGGTGCTGGTCTCCGGGACGGTGCAGCAGCTCGCCGGCTGGCTCACCGGTCGCTGCACCGGCGCGCAACTGCGCGCGCCCGCTGGGCTGCCCACCCTGCCGCGCTGGCTCTGACGGCGCCGCCTTGCCGCGTTACTTCTGCAGAGCGTGGAAGGAGGCTGCGATCTTATCGAAGGTCGGTGCGGTGGTGGCGAACCGCTCCCGGGGCAGGGTCTGGAAGACCATACTGATCATGGTCTTGCCGTTGAACAGGAAGAAGTGCGAGTGCGCGCCCTCCTGACCGCTGGCGGCATCCTTGAACGAATAAAAGTAGAAGAAGCCAGGCAACCCGCCCAACTCGATCTGCTTCGGCTCGGTGATCATTTGAACCGTCTTGTTGGACGTCACGAGCTTGTCGGTCACCTGCCTGGCGGCGGGGAGTTGTTGGGGTCCGACCGGCTCTTGCAGCTCGCTGGCCCGTATCAGCAGGGAATCCTGGGTGCCCTGCGCGAGAAGCAGCAGCACCTGCGGGTCCTTCGGGCTCAGCTTGGTCCAGGTGGACGGGTAGGCCAGTTCGAAGCCGGCCTGATCACTACGAAACTGGCTGAAGCCGGCCGGTAGGGCCTTGGCTGAGGTATTTGAAGTCTTGTCGGTGGTACTCGCCGCATTCGCTGCCTTGGCAGGTTGACCCGCAGCGAAGAACTCGGGCCCCCAGATCGCTGCGGATGTGCCGAGTCCGGCCGCCAGTACCACCCCGGTGGCGATGACCAGCATCCGTCTCTTGCGCATCGCGTCTAACAGACCAGCCATGTGCCCACTTCCATCCCTCAGAGGCTTAGGTTACTCTACGTATACGATGTCCGGCCCTCCGGTCACGGAGAGGAGCATCGTACTGGCGCCGTGTCGCCACCGAACGGCCGCCCCGGTACCGGGGTCGAGCCATCCAGTCGCCGTGGGACAGCCGATGCGCAAGCACCGTCGGCGAAATCGATCTTTATCATCCGATCGAGTGGTCCGTAGGTCAGCAGTGAACCGTGGGCCGTTGCGTGCCGAAGGGCGTGCCAAGGACCTGAGGTGGTGGCGCAACGCCGGCCTTGGCACCTCACCGTTGACTGGTCGACGTCGAGTGGAGTCGGCGTTGAGTGGAAGGGGACACACATGACGTTAGCTGGTCCAGAAGAGAAGTTCGGGATCAAGCTCAGGGGCCATTCCAGGACGTTTGAGCAGAACTTCTCGATGATCCTCGGCTCCGTATACATCGTGGGCGGGATCATCGGGTTCTTCGTCTCGGGCTTCGCCAACTTTACCGAGATGACGAACCACGACCTTTTCGGGCTATTTCTGATCAACCCGTACCACAACATCGTGCACATCGGGATCGGGGCGTTCTGGCTGCTTGGGGCGTTCGCGCTGACCCCTGCCGGCAATGAGGGGTTGAACATCGCGATCGGCGGTATCTACGCGCTGGCTACCGTGATCGGCTGGCTGGGTTACCTGTCCCTGCTGTCGATTCCCCCCGGCCCGGTCGGAGACCAGTGGCTGCACCTGGTTACCGCACTGGTTACCCTGATCTTAGGCACCGGCCTGATCAGTGCGAGCAGGCGACAAGCCGTGACCGCATAGCGGCGGAGGTTTTTGGGCCGTGTCCCCTGACGCCAGGGGGCACGGCTCATTCGTGTGTGACCAGACGGGAGGTCGGCGTGGCGCTCGTCGTCCAGAAGTACGGTGGCTCGTCGGTGGACGGCGCCGAGCGGATCAAGAAAGTAGCCGACCGGATCGTCGAGACCCGTAACGGCGGCAATGAGGTTGTCGTAGTGGTGTCGGCGATGGGTGACACCTCCGATGAGCTGCTCGACCTCGCCGCTGAGGTATCGTCGCAACCACATCAGCGCGAGCTGGACATGCTGCTCACCGCGGGAGAGCGGATATCCAACGCGCTGGTCGCGATGGCGGTGCACGATCGTGGCGTCGATGCCCGCTCGTTCACCGGATCGCAGGCCGGCGTGATCACCACCGCCGTGCACGGCCGGGCCCGGATCATCGACGTGACGCCGAGCAGGGTGCGGCGCGCCCTGGACCAGGGCGCGGTGGCGCTCGTCGCCGGATTCCAGGGGGTGGCCCAAGACACCAAGGATGTGACCACCTTGGGCCGTGGCGGCTCCGATGTCACCGCTGTTGCGCTGGCCGCTGCGCTGCGGGCGGACGTCTGCGAGATCTACACCGACGTGGACGGCGTGTACTCCGCCGATCCGCGAATCGTGCCCGATGCCCGCAAGCTCAACACCATCACCTACGAAGAGATGCTGGAGATGGCGGCCAGCGGGGCCCGGGTACTGATGTTGCGATGCGTCGAGTACGCCCGGCGCAACTCCGTTGTGGTCCACGTCCGCTCGTCGTTCAGCCGCAATCGCGGCACCATGGTGTCTGGATCAGTGGAGGATCGCGCCATGGAACAGGCCATGCTCACCGGCGTCGCGCACGACCGGTCCGAGTCGAAGATCACCGTCCTGGGGGTGCCCGACGAGCTGGGCAAGGCCGCCCACATCTTCCGGGTCATCGCCGACGCCGAGCTCAACATCGACATGGTGCTGCAGAACATCTCACACGACGACACCCGCCGCACCGACGTCACCTTCACGCTGCCCAAACTCGACGCACCCATTGCGGTCAACGCGTTGCGGGCGATGCAGTCGAAGATCGGTTTTGAGGACGTGCTGTGCGACAACCATGTCGGCAAGGTGTCGCTGATCGGCGCTGGGATGCGCTCACACCCGGGGGTCACCGCCCGATTCTGCGAGGCGCTGGCTCAGGCCGGGGTGAACATCGAGACCATCAACACCTCCGAGATCCGGATCTCGGTGCTGGTCCGGGCCGAGCAGCTCGACGACGCGGTGCGCGCCATCCACCACGCGTTCGACCTGGGTGGGGACGAGCCGGCCATTGTCTACGCCGGTAGCGGACGATGAGCCCGGGTGCGGGTGTCCCGCAGCGTCCGGGTGCGGGTGTCCCGCAGGACACAGGTGCACCCACGTTGGCCGTGGTCGGTGCCACCGGCGCGGTCGGCAGTGTCATGATCGACATTATTAACTCGCGGCCATCGGTGCCGTGGGTCGAGATCCGGTTGATCGCGTCGGCCCGCTCAGCGGGCAAGCAGCTCACGGTGCGGGGTACGCAACACGTGGTGGTTGAACTGACCCCGGAGGCGTTCGACGGCGTTGACATCGCGATGTTCGACGTTCCTGACGAGATCTCACTGCAGTGGGCGCCGGTCGCGGTGCAGCGCGGAGCCGTCGTGGTGGACAACTCCAGTGCCTTCCGGATGGACCCGGACGTGCCACTGGTCGTCCCTGAAGTCAATGCCGCAGCTTTGCCCCACCGGCGGAAGGGCATTGTGTCCAATCCCAACTGCACGACCCTGTCGATGATGGCCGCGGTAGGTGCGCTGCACCGCCAGTTCAGGCTTACCGAACTGGTGGTAGCCAGCTACCAGGCCGCCTCCGGCGCTGGCCGCGCTGGGGTGGACCGGCTCTACGCCGAAGTCGCCGCGGTCGCGGGCAAGAGTGTCGGGCTGCGCGCCGGGGACGTCACCGAGGCGCTGGCCGCCGCGGGCCTGCCCGAGCAGTCACCGTTCCCGGCGCCGCTGGCGATGAACGTGGTGCCTTGGGCCGGCTCGCGCAAGGCCGGTGGCTGGAGCTCTGAGGAGCTGAAGGTCCGTAACGAGTCCCGCAAGATCCTCGGCATCCCGAATCTGAAGGTATCCGCCACCTGCGTGCGGGTTCCGGTGGTCACCACCCACGCGCTTGCGGTGCATGCGGTGTTCGCCCAGCCGGTCACCGTGGAACAGGCCCGCAAGGTGCTCGCCGCCCAACCGACCATCGTGCTGGCCGACGACCCGGACGTGGGAGTGTGGCCGACTCCGGCCGCGGTGGTCGGCACCGACCCGACCTATGTCGGCCGGCTTCGCCAGGCCCTGGACTTTCCCAACACGCTGGACTTCTTCGTGTGTGGAGATAACCTCCGCAAAGGCGCGGCGCTGAACACCTACGAGGTCGCCGAGCTGCTTGCACACCAATGAGTGAGCTGCCGAACCGGCGCCAAGGGCTCGCACGTACACCCAGACAGCACTTCGGTGCAGATCAGGGCGGGAGGTGCGGTGCGAAGGATTGCGCACGCTGTCGGGTTGGTAGTCGTGATGGCGGTGCTCACCGGCATGTTCACGCTGATCCATCCGGTGCCGGCAGAAGCGCACATCGTGGGAACCGGCGGGTCGCCCACTGACTATCGCACGACGGTGACCGCGATGCGGCCAGCGGTCTCGACCGTAACGGTGACCGTGGGCCTGGGCGGGCAATGGGTGCGCGTCACCAACCAGGGCGCGGCGGCGATCGTGGTCCGGGGCTACCAGGGTGAGCCGTTCCTGCGACTATCAGGCAACCGGGTGCAGGTCAACGAGCTCAGCGAGACCGCGGCCAAGACCGTGCAGACTCAGCGCGCGGTGGCGGCCGATCCGGCAGCCGCGCCCAGGTGGGCGCAGTTGCAAGACGGAGACAGCGCCACCTGGACAGATGCGCGCATCACCGCGCCGTCCGGGTCGGGACCGGCTTCGATGTCGTGGACGCTGCCGCTGGTGGTGGACGGCCAGCAGGTCGTTGTTGCCGGCACCACCGACCGGGTACCCCCACCGTCGCCGTGGCCATGGCTCGCGGCACTAGCCCTTATCGGCATCGCGGTCGCGGCGATCGGGTGGACCCAGCACTGGCGCCGCCCGATGGCGGCCGCCGTAACAGCCGGCATCCTGGCCTTCGTGGCGCACGTGCTCGGCACCGGGTTCGCGCCGCAGCAAAACGGGCCGGTCTTCGGTTGGGTTGGGGTCGGGCTGGTGGCGGGGTTCAGCTTGCTGATCGGTGCTGTTGCGGTGCGCAGCACGCTGCGCCGCAGCCAGTCGGCGCCTGATCGGCTGGTCACGGTCGGCGCGATGGTGCTCATCCTGGCCGCCACCGACATCACCGTGCTGTGGAACTCGCAGCTACCGTTCGCCGGTCTGGCCGCGCTGGACCGTGGTTTGACCGTGCTCGCCTACGCGATCGCGCTGGGATTGATCGTGGCCGGAGTGCGCCTGGTGCGCGTGGCCCGTTTACAAAGCGCTGCCGTAGCGGCTCAGTCTGGGGAGTGAGCGCTTGACGTTCGGCGCGGCAACGCAGTTTCTCGCGCACGGCATCGAGGGTCGGCGCGACCTGCCGTTACCGCTGGACCTGCTGGTGCAGGGTGCGGTGCTGGCGCTGCTGGCCTCCTTCTTCGGGCTCGGCTTGCTGTGGCGGTCGCCACGGTTGCGGGCTGGGGCAGCGGGGCGGCCGGTGCCGTTACCCGTCCAGCAGCTGGTGGATAGCGCGGGATTCCGGTGGTCGCTGCGCCTGCTCGGCCTGCTCGGCACGGCCTACGTGGTCGTTACCGCGGTGCTGGTGGGAGATGATGGGCGAAACCCGCTGCCGTACGCGGTCTACGTGCTCTTCTGGGTCGGGGTTGTGCCGCTGTCGCTGCTGTTCGGTCCGGTGTGGCGGCGGGCCAACCCGCTGCGCACCATCCACGCGCTGCTCACCGCTGTGACCCGCATTCCCGCCGACCGCGGGCTGGTGGCGCTACCGCGCTGGGTCGGCTACTGGCCGGCTGCCCTGTCGCTGCTGTCTTTCGTGTGGTTGGAGCTGGCTGGCCCGGACCGCGACTCGGTGACCGTGCTGCTGGTCTATTTTGGCTGCTATGCGGCCGTCCAGGTCGGCGCGGCGCTGCTGTTCGGTGCTCGCTGGTTCGCCACCGGGGACGGGTTCGAGGTCTACTCCTCGGTGGTGGCCACCATGTCACCGTTCGGCCGGCGTGACGATGGTCGTCTCGTGGTGCGCAACCCCCTTGACGGGGCCGCCACGTTCGGACCCGCACCGGGCATTGTGGTGCTGATCGCCGTGCTGCTGGGCTCGACGTTTTTCGACACCATCTCCGGTTCGGCGCAATGGGCAGGCGCCATCCAGTCCGTGCCGGCCCCGGCTGCGTTATTGGACACCGCCGGGCTGCTTGCCATGATTGCGCTGGTGGCCCTGACATTTGTCGGCGCGACGTTGCTGGCCGGTCGTGCCGGTAACCGCGGCCGCAGGCCGGTGCCCGGCCTGCTCGCGCACACCATCATCCCCATTGTGGTGGGGTACGTCATTGCGCACTATTTTTCTCTGCTGCTCTTTCAGGGGCAGCAAGGCATCACTTTGCTGGCCGGTTCGCTGGATGGCCATACCGCGATTACCCCCGCGGTCAACTATGGTCTGATTACGACCACCGGTATTGCCCTTGTGCAGGTAGTCGCCGTGGTGGTGGGTCACGTGCTCGCCGTGATCAGCGCCCACGATCGCTCGGTGGCTTTGTTCCCGCAAGCGGAGGCCATCATCGGGCAGCTTCCGTTGATGGTTCTGATGGTGGGCTACACGGTGAGCGGCCTCACCCTGCTGTTCGCTGCATAAACGCCAGCGAACGGCGCGGTTGGCGAATCTGCCCGCGGGTTTGGCTGCGGCGGGTGGGGGGTAAGGCGTGGGGCGATGACTAGGGCAAAGAACGCGGTTTCGATCGAGCGCATCGACATCTCGAGCTACCAGATCCCCACCGACAGTCCCGAATCCGACGGCACTCTGGCGTGGGATTCCACCATGTTGGTGTTGGTAGCCGCGCACGCCGCCGGATGCACCGGCATCGGCTACACGTACGGCGGGCCTTCGGTGGCCACGGTCGTGAGCGGCAAGCTCGCCGGGGTGGTGACGGGCCAGGATGCGCTGACCCCGGCGGCGTCGTGGGCAGCGATGCAGCATGCGGTCCGCAATCTGGGCAAACCCGGTGTGGTGGCGATGGCGATCTCCGCGGTGGACGTCGCGCTGTGGGACCTCCAGGCGCGTCTGCTGGAATTGCCGCTGGTGACCGTAATCGGTGCGGTGCACGAGGCCACCCCGATCTACGGCAGCGGCGGGTTCACCTCCTACGACAACGCCACCCTTGCCGACCAGCTCGCGGGCTGGGTCGAGGCGGGGATCCCGCGGGTGAAGATGAAGGTCGGCCGCGATCCCGATGCCGACCCGCAGCGGCTACAGGTGGCGCGCCAGGCGATCGGCGACGCTACGGCGCTGTTCGTCGATGCCAACGGCGCGTACACCCGCAAGGACGCGTTGCTGTGGGCGCAGCGGTACAGCGAGCACGGGGTGCGCTGGTTTGAAGAGCCGGTCAGCTCCGACGACCTGGAGGGTCTGCGGTTGCTACGGGATCGCGGACCGGCCGGAATGGACATCGCTGCCGGCGAGTACGGCTACCACCTGCCCTACTTCCAGCAGATGTTGGATGCCGGCGCGGTGGACTGCTTGCAGGCCGACGTGACGCGGGCGCTGGGCATCTCCGGGGTGCTGCGGGTCGCCGCGCTGTGCGACGCGCGCAGCATCGAGCTGTCGTTGCACTGCGCGCCGCAGGTCAGCGCGCAGGTCGGGACGGCGGTCTGGCACCTGCGTCACCTGGAGTACTTCCACGATCACGTCCGCATCGAGCGCATCGCCTTTGACGGCGTACTCGAGCCGCAACCCGGCGGCGTCCTGCGCCCGGACCGGTCCCGCGCCGGTCTGGGCTTGGACGTCAAACACGCCGACCTCGGCCAGTACCGCGTCGGCTGAACCGGACATCAGATCTCGTAGCAGGCACTCAACGGTCCGCCGTGGTGGTCTGGCGACGGTATGACTCTGCGGCGGTGGCCACATCGCGGGGATAGGTGCGCAGCGCGGTGAGCGCGAGCAAGCCCGCAATGATCAGCGCCGTGAGAAAGACCAGGAATGTGTATTCCAGGGCATGCTCGCCACCGCGGAAAACGGTCTGCGAAACCAGGCCGAACAGTACCGGAGCGGCCGCCTCGCCGAGAGTTCGCAGCAGGGTGCGAATCCCTTCGGCGCGCCCCCACAGCGCGGGATGAATGATGTCGAGGCGTGCCGCGTCCAGCGGCGGGTTGGCCGCGCCGAGCAGGGCGGCGCCGAGCGTCAGCAGCGGCAGCGCCACGGCAACCGAGGTGGTGGTGACGCCGGGAGCGAACACGACGGTAATCGCGAGTAGCGATACCGCGGGGACGAACACCCGCGCGTTGATCCAGCCGCGACCGAGTAGCCGGTCAGCGATGCGACCGCCCAGGTACACCCCGGCGAGCGCGCCGAGGCCCACCACCAGGGTCAGCGCGCTGGCCACCGGCTTGGAGAGGCGGTAGTGATCGGTCGTGAACAGCAGCGCGAACGACCGCAGGCCGGAGAAGAAGAAATAGCCCAACGCCGAGGTGATGATGATCACGACGTTGGTACGGACCCGGAGCACGTAGCGCGCCGCCCACCACAGCGAGCAGTTGGTCGGATCCTCGGTGAGGACCAGTTCGCGCTGTGGCTCGATGTGTTGCCGGCGCGCCAGCCGCTGCGCCGATCGGCCGCGGCCGGCCGCCTCGGGGGACGTGGGCCGCGGATCCGAGTGATCGAGTTCATGCTCGTCGGGGATGTCGCGCTGGCCGGGTCGTAGCCGGCTCTGCCCGTCGCGGGCCGGCTCGGGCAGCCGCCGCACCACCCAGAACAGCACCGCGCTGGGGAGCACCAGCCACCAGAACGCGAACCGCCACCCGATGGCCGCGGCGATCTCACCGGAGAAGACGAAACCGATCCCGGTGCCGATCAGCTCTCCGCCGAGGATGAAGCCCAGCATCCGGGCTCGGCTGCCCGGCGGAAAGTAATCTCCGGTCAGCGAGGCGATCGTCGGGCCGGTGGTGGCGGTGACCACTCCCAGGGCGGCTCGGGACAGCAACAGCCACAGGTACGATGTCGCCGCCCCGGCGAACAGCATGGCAACCGCCCAGCCCAGGATGCTGATCGCGAGCAGCCGGGTCCGCCGCACCCGGTCGGTGAGCACGCCGATCGGGATGGTGGCCGCCGCGGCCGCCAGCGATGTCACCGACACCAGCAGCCCGATCTCGGTGTTGTTGACGTGAAAAGCCTGTTTGAGGTTGTCCGCGGTGGCGGACAGCGTCGCGAAGTCAGCTCCCGGCAGGCCCAGCGCGGCGGCCAGCACCAACACCACCCGCATGCGGGCGGGACCGCCGAGTACCTCCTGGGCGCGCTCTATCAAACCCCTGCCCACTCGGCGGGCGGCGGTGTCGAGTCTCATCACGCTGTATTCACCCGCATTGCTCGACGTCGCACCGTCTCGCCGGTACCAGTCCCGCTGCTGCCGCGATCGACATGACACCCCACCCGATCAGCCTCGACAGACCTGCCCCTTGCCGCGCTTCCACCGTTCAGACCGGGAACGTGGCCGGTTCCGAGAGTGGTCGCGTGATCCGGCGATACCCGCAGGCGAACGGTTCAAACAAAAGGGTCAGCTGCGTTCCCGCGGCGGCTAACAATGCGATTAGCCGCCGCCATCAGTTTCGCGCCCCGAAGGGGCGACGTTCACCGGATTTCGGCGGCGGCATAATTTCAGTGCGCGTTTGGGTTGACCCAAAAGCGTCAGCCGCCGCCGGCACGCTGGTGCCACGCAGGCCCCTGCGGCGCCTTACCCATCCGCAAGATCTTGATTTCGCGCATCATCGCGGGGAATTCTTTTACCGCCAACGCCCCTAGACCCAGCAGGCTGAGCACCATGAGTATTTTCTTGGCCACGCCGCCCTCCCTTTTCTCGTCGCCCTCCCACTGGGTCGCCCCCGCCGGGCTGGGGTAGTGCGCGATCACCCGGCCGTCCGCGCGCGGCACGAAAAACGCCAGCCCCACCGGAACGCCCAGATCCTTCGTCGCTACAGCGGGCAGCCGGACCCGCCGCCGCGGCACCAGCCGGTAGTGTCGGCGCGGCTTGCTTGGCCTTGTCGATGGCCTGCCCCAGTTTGTCGAGAGCCTCCTGATCGACCGCCTCGCGCACCTTCGGCATCAGGCCGTCCTCTTCGTCGGCCACGTGGTGGGAGATTTCGCGTTGCAGCTCCGCCATAGGATCGTCGGTCCGCTCGTCACCTGCGGAGAGCTCATCGAGGGCGGCGAGGGTCTTTTTGACGCTCAGATGCTCGGCGAGGTGCTCGTCGATCTCCTTCTCACCGTCCGGTAGGACCTTCTTGGCCAGTGGGTAGAACATCAGCTCTTCCAGCGCGGCGTGCTTGGAGAGCTCGCGCACGATGATCTCCACCACCCACGTCGGGCGGAGCATCAACCGGCGCCACGGACAGCCGCACGGTCGCCGAGATGGGCCAGCGGCGGCGGACCACCCGCCCCGCCTCGCCGAGCGTTTCGACGTCCTCGCCGCCGGTCACCGCGATGGTGGCCGTGTGACCATCGCCGCTGCGCTCACCGGGCTGCACGGCGATGTCGAACTCCCGCGGAACGGCTTCGTCGAACGTCAGGTGCCGCTGGCCGTCGACGTCGAGCATGTCGCGCTCGTGGAAATCGCCGTCAGGGTCGTCGCTGTCGCGCGCTTCCACCGATCGGTGCTGGAGCTGCAAAAACCGCAGCCGCACATGGATTGCAGCCGGATCCGGCGCCTGCAGCAGGCACTCGGTCTGCTGGTGCCAGGCGTCCGCCGAACCGGCCACGCTGGTGCCGACGACGCCGGTCGCCTCCACCCACCTGCGGGGCGCCAGGACGCCGAACTGCCAGCGCACCCTGTTCTTGCCCGACGACCGGCGGTAGGGATAGAGCAGGTAGCCCTCGTAGAGCACCGCGTCGGCCACTGCGCGCGGACTCGAAACCAGCCACCGGCATTGGCACCCCCACTCGATCGGAGCAAGCACCCAACTGGCGCTCGCGTACCCCCACGCGGAGGGTTCAAACGACCTCGTGGGTGCCGTCGGGGAGCTGCCGGGTCAGCCCGCGGCGGGCCAGCAACTCCATGATCGGTACGGCGACCCGGCGGGTGGTATCCAGCGCCTGCCGGGCCCGACTGAGGGTGAACGGGCTGGGCAGTGCCCGCAGCCGGGTCAGGGCATCGTGCTCGGCGCCGGGAGCGAGGTAGATGCCGTCGGCGATCTTGAACAGCTCGCCGGCTCGGACCGCGGCGGCGAGCTGTTTGGGCCCCAGCCCCAGCTCGGCGAGCCGCTGCGCCTCCGGTGCGGCGAAGGGTCGTTGCGCGAGCCCCTCGCGGACCTTGGCGATCGCGGCGCGCACCGCGTCCGGCAGCCCCGTGGCCGGCCCGGCGACGTGCACCCGCCCGTCGGTGACGGACAGTTGCCGGCCGAGTAGCAGCTCGACTAGCCGGGCGTCGGGCATCCCGGTGAGCTGCCGGGCCGTCTCCAGCGGCATTCGCGGCTCTAGCGGATTCGCGGCGGCGTAGCCGGCTACCGCGGCGGCCAGCGCGTTGGCGCGCTGCGCCAGTACGGGGGGATCAACCAGCCAACCAGCCGCCTGCGGCACCCCGGCCGGCTCGGGGACACCCATCGCGATCAACTCGTCGCGCCGCACCAGCCCGCGGCGCCGCAGCTCGGCGGCCCCGTCTGGGGTGCCATCCATGGTGGCCAGGTCAGCTGCTCGGGCCGCGACCGCCCCGCGGCGGCGCAGTGCCGGTGGGCGCACGTCCAGCACGGTGATCCCGGCCGGGATGCGCCGGGTGCCAGGATCGCGAAGCAGCGCGCGGTCCCCGATCCGCAGCGGCAGCGGCTGCGCCAGCGTCAGCCGCGCAGTATCGGAACCCATCATCCGCACCCGCGCCGCCACCGCCGCCGTCCCCACATGCACGATCACCTGCCCCGCCACCTTCCTCCCCGACATGGAGACATATCGGGGTGAAAGGGGCCCCGTGAACCCCGATATGTCTCCATGTCGGGATAGGGGGGCGGAGGAGAGGCGGGCGTCGATCGTGCGGGTGGTTAAGAAGGCTGCGGGGCTGAGCAGGGTGGCGCCGCGGTGTACGGACTCGCGGGGCACGCCTCGCAGGTTCACCGCGACCCGGGCCACCGCGCACACCGACTCGGCGGTTTCGCCGAGCGACTGCAGTCCGCGTACCACCACGCGCCGGCCGCCGGGCGCCAGCTCCAGCTCGTCGCCGACGCGCAGGGTTCCGGCGGCCAGGGTGCCGGTGACCACAGTGCCCGCGCCGCGGATGGTGAAGGCGCGATCAACCCACAGCCGCACGTCGGCGTCGACGTCCGGCGCCGGCAGGGTGGCGACCAGCTCACCCAACGCTGCGCGCAGCTCGTCCAGCCCAGCCCCGGTGGAGCCCGAGACGCAGACCGCCGGGATTCGTCCCAGTGTCGACTCTGCCAGGTACTCCAGCGCCTCGTCGCGGGCCAGCTCCGGGTCCAGCAGATCACTGCGGGTCACCGCCAGCAGGCCATGCCGGACGCCGAGGGCGTGCAGTGCCTGCAGGTGTTCCGCCGACTGCGGCATCCAGCCCTCGTCGGCCGCGACCACGAACAGCACCGCCGGGACCGGGCCGATCCCGGCGAGCATGTTCGGGACGAAACGCTCGTGCCCGGGCACGTCGACGAACGCCACCGTCGGTCCCGCCGGCAGGGTCGTCCAGGCGAACCCCAGGTCGATGGTCATTCCCCGGCGGCGTTCCTCCGCCCACCGATCGGGTTCCATCCCGGTCAGCGCGCGCACCAGGGTGGACTTGCCGTGATCGACGTGGCCGGCGGTGGCTACGACATGCATCCCAGCACCGCGTTGCGCAAGGTGGTGTCCTGCTCGGCGGGCAGCGCGCGCAGGTCGAGCAGGCAGCGGCCGTGCTCGACACGGCCGAGAACCGGTGGCGTGCCGGCGCGCAGCAGCGCCGCATAGCGGGTCGGCAGGCTGACCGCGGCGCTGTCCAACGTCATCCCCGGTGCGCCGCCCCCGCCCACGGTCGCCTGCGACGCGACCGCGGCGGCGTCGATCCCGCGCGCGGCCAGCGCGCTCGCGATCGCCGTCGCTCGCCGGTGTAGTTCGGTGGCGTCGGCGACCAGCGCCTGGGCGGTAGGGGTCTCCGGCCCCCGCAACGTCGCCTCCAAGGCGGCGAGGGTCAGCTTGTCCACCCGCAACGCGCGGGCCAGCGGGTGGCGTCGCAGTGCTGTCACCAGCTCGGCCGCGCCCAGCAGCAGGCCGGCCTGCGGTCCGCCGAGCAGCTTGTCACCGCTGGCCGTGACCAGGTCCGCGCCGTGCGCAAGGGTGGTGGCGGCATCGGGCTCCTCGGGCAGCGCCGGATGCGGCGCGAGCAGGCCCGAGCCGATGTCGGCGACGACCGGCACGCCCAGCCCAGCCAATTCTTTGATCGGCACCGAGGAGGTGAACCCGGTGATGCGGAAATTCGACGGGTGCACCTTGAGCACGAACCCGGTCTGTGGCCCGATCGCGGCTGCGTAGTCGGCACGGGTGACCCGGTTGGTGGTGCCCACCTCACGCAGCCGGGCACCGGTGGATTCCAGCAGTTCGGGAATGCGAAACCCGTCGCCGATCTCCACCATCTCGCCGCGGGACAGCACGATCTCGCGGCCGACCGCCAGCGCGGTCGCGGCGAGCACCAGCGCGGCGGCGCCGTTGTTCACCACATGCACGGCGCCCGCCGCGGGCACCGCTTCGGCCAGCGCGGCCAGCGTCCCGGCCCCCCGGCGACCACGCCCGCCGGTGGCCAGGTCGAGTTCGACGTCGGTGGTGCCGGCCGCTGCTGCCAGAGCGTCGAGCGCGGCCGAGGACAGCGGTGCCCGGCCCAGGTTGGTGTGCAGCAGCACGCCGGTCGCGTTGAGCACGGGGCGCAGGTTCGTGGCGGTGTCCGGGAGGGTGGCCAGCACGTCGGCAACGATGTCGGTCGGCGCTAAGGTGCCCTCGCGCACGCGCTGCTGCGCCGCGGCCACCGCCTGCTTGATTTGCCGGCGCCCCAGCCGTCGAGCTGCGGCCTCGACAGCCGGATCGGCCAGCACCGCATCGGTGCGCGGGACCTGCCGGCGGACGTCCATGGCCCGCACGCTAACCCCTCAGTTCTGGCCTGAACCCGGAGTCCGCCACAGCGCAAGATCCTACGCTGCCTGCCAGGGCGCGGGTCGCGAACTCGCCGTGACCGACATCCCAAGTCGCTGAAAGGGTCCGTGGCGTCAAGTTCACGACGTGCACCTGTGTGTGCGGCCCTACCCGAGTGGTAGGGGAAGGTCGAGAGTCATCAACATCACCTGATACGGATTCCAGGCCGACATGGTGAAGTAGATTCGTGCGCCGTGGTCTGTCAGGCGGGTATGTTGAGGAATCTGATAGGGCCCATACATGCCGGCCAGGTCGGCGCTGCGATCGATGCCGAAACCCTCCTGAGTATGATCCACGTTGGGCAGGTGCATGAACTTCCCGAGCCCGTCGTTGACCGAAAAGGCGATGTCGCCTTCGGACCAGGGACCCCAAGGATGTTTCGCCCAGCGCATGACTATGCCGCCGACGGATGCCCGGTCGGCTGGCCAGTCTGCGTTGTAGAGACATGTCCAGGCTGCCAGCAGGGGATCCCAGCGGACCGATAATTCGCCGACGCTGCCCGCCCCGAAAAGTGGAACTGCGGCTTCCTCGTCGCTGGTCCATTGCGGTTGACTGATTCCACCGGCATAAAAAAGGAAATCGCCCGGCTGGCCGAGCTTTGCGGCTGGTTTGACCGCGAGGTACACGTCGCTCGAGCGGTAACGGCCGCTGCCGAAGACGACGAGCTGCTGGCCGCTTCCGGGGAGTCCGTGATCCTGGGCATCCACGATCGTGGTCGACACGTTGATGAATTTGTAACGAGACACCTCATAAAGGAGCTCGAAGTCAAGCCCGTCGTCGGATCGAGCCACTACCGATCTTCCCATCAATGCATAAATTCCGGTCTGCCGGGCGTCGGTGCTGAAAAAGACATACATCTTGCCGTTCCAGCTCACCCCGTCGAGTGGCACATTGAAGCCACCCTGCGGAATGCCCGGAACTCGCGGCGGCCGGGGCAGAAACGTTAAATCAAGACCATCGTCGGCAGTTGTGTCCGTAGAGAACGCAATGGAGTCGAGGTCGTCGTTCGGGGTGCCGTGACCTACTCGCCAGGTGTCACCGAACAAGAAATAGAGCCGCCCAAGGTGTGCGAATGAGCTGCCGAGATCGGTGCCGATGATGCCGAACCTGCTCTCCGTGCGATTGAGCGCGAAGTTGGGTGTCCCGGTGCCGTTCCATCCCTCCCGATCGAACTCGCCGGTCATCTGTGCGATCTTTCGGGCGCGGTCGGCGCGCAGCGGATGCGGCTCGAGCATGTCGAAGCAGTCGGTCCGGATCCACCATTCCGCGACGCGGAAATTGGGATGCCAGTACTGCACGACCGCAGCACGGTGCTCGTCGACGATCACCTCGAAATTGCCGTGGGGAGCCGAGCCGAAGTGAGATTGAATGATGCCACTGGATCCCGCGCAGGATTGGGTGACGAATTGGGCCTTGCTCCAGGGTTGGCGCACGTTGCTGTTGTCGCGCCAGAAGTGTCGGAGTTCTGTGCTGCCGTTGGGGAGTTGGAGGGGGACGACGACTTCGAAGTTGCCGTGGGATCCGGTGCGGTAGTCGGATTGGATGAGGCAGGCGGCGCCGGCGACGTTGTCGTGGTCGCCGGTGATTCGGGCGCCGCGGTTCCAGGGTAGTTGGGGGTTGTTGTTGTCGCGCCAGAAGTGTCGGAGTTCTGTGCTGCCGTTGGGGAGTTGGAGGGGGACGACGACTTCGAAGTTGCCGTGGGATCCGGTGCGGTAGTCGGATTGGATGAGGCAGCCGGGCGCGGCGACGGTGTCCTGGTCACCGGTAATGCGTTGTCCGCGGGCCCAGGGGCCGAAGTCGTTGCGGGAGTTGTCACGGAACCAGTGCCACAGCTGCTCGTCCTGCGTAATGACTGCCTCGAAGTTACCATGCGACTTTAGACCGTAATCGGATTGGATGAGACTGACATATACTCGAGACATCTCAACGGTGCCTTTCCAGTCTCGCATCGACGGGCCAACTGGCCGCCGGTCGGCAGCATGGCGGAGGCGGACGGGAATCGAACCCGCCTGGTCGAGTTACTCGACCACGTCGGTGTTGAAGACCGCGGGGGCCACCAGGCGCCCATACGCCTCCACATAGGATCTTAGGGCCTTGGCCGGGCGGACCCGCCGGGTGGTGCCGGCGCGGCCTGCCCGGGATCGACAGCCCTCAGCACGCCAGCATTCGGAGCAACCTATTGCGCTAGCCGCCTGCCAATTGGTCATAAACCACCTATACGGCGTAGCCGGAACTTCTGGCGGAGCCATCGTACGGCAGTATCATTCCGCGGTCTGAAAAGCATGAACAGGTGAGGGGCTTGGCGGTGACTTCGACACGGCTGCTGGACTACCTGCCGCGTGGTAACTTGTTGGCCGGCTCCGCCTGGCGCAAACGGCATAATCTTGCACTGTGGATATCGGGCCTGCTCGCGCCGGCCTTATTCGTATTTGCGCTGTGGTTATGGCGCAGGCCGCCCAGCACGCTGTCAGGGCTTCTTCCGCTGGCCGGCTGTACAGCGATGGGTGCCGTCTTCGCCTGCGTCGGATTGGCGCTCTTTCGGCGTAGCACCGAAGGCGAGCAGCGCAATTCTGTGCGTTTGGCCGCCCAGCTTGCCGGCGCCGAAGTCGCTCCACGCAAGTTCACCTCTGAGCTGCTGGTCAATCTCGCCCGGCGAAACCAGAGCATGCTTTACCGGCAGCTGGCCATCATCAATCAACTTCAGGACAAGGAGCGTGATCCCGACGCGCTGGGTGCGTTGTTACACCTGGACCATCTGGTCTCGCGGGTCCGGCGTAATGCGGAGAGCCTGCTCGTGCTCGCTGCAGAGAATCCCCCTCGGATCTGGCGCAAGCCGGTAGCGCTGGTCGACGTGGTACGCGCCGCGATCGCCCAAACCGAGGACCCGGGCCGAATAGGTTTCTCCGTCGACGAACGGCTGGTGGTGCTCGGCCACTCAGTCGCCGACCTCACGCACGTGCTGGCCGAGTTGACCGAGAATGCGATGCGCTTTTCGCCACCGGAGGCGCGTGTCACGGTGCGTACTCGGCGCTGCCCTCAGCCACCGGGCGGGATTGTGCTGACCATCGAGGACTGCGGTGTCGGAATGTGCCCAGAGGATCTGGCACACGCGAACGAGTTGTTGAGGCAGCCCCGGGATGTTGACTTATCGGTGTCCCAACGGCTCGGGTTGCACGTCGTGGCTCGACTCGCAGCTCGCCACGGCATCGCTGTGTCGCTCAGTCCCACCCCAGTTTCTGGCCTGACGGCCGTCGTTACGCTGCCTGGAGAACTGTTCGCCGATGAGCTCGTAGTGGGTATCCCGCAGCCCCGCGGCGCGTCGAGTGCGGGACCGACGGGACAACCAGCGCGGCCACCCGTGGTCGAGGGATCCAGCGTGCCGGCAGATTCTCACCAGGTGGCATCCGCGGTGGCCTCGCCGGCTACCGGCGCCCAGCCCTCGGCCCACGGTCTGATCGCCGGCCAGCCGCTGGCCCGCCGGGTGCCGCAGGCCAGCCTGGCTCCCCAATTACGCCGGCCCAAGCCTTCCGGGGAGGTCGCCGGCACAGACCACGGTTAGTTCGCCGGCCCAGCCCAGCGGCGGCCCGGCCGGTCGCAACGGCGGCGCGACCGAGAGGCCAAGCGGCTACGGCCCGGTCGCTCGGAGGTGAGCGACCGGGCCCGGTGGCGCAGCTGACTCAGCTCACGCCTAGTTTCTCGGCGGCCATCTTCGTTCCTTCGACCCGATTCTTGATCTTCTGGAACGCGATGTCGCGGGCGTAATCGGGTGAACCGTGATTCGGTTTCTCATCGATGCTGAACGGTGAGAAGCCGCAGTCGTCGGTGGATCCGATCCGCTGCTTGTCGATGAAGTTTGCCGCCCTGACCAGCTGATCGCAGATCTCCTGGGGGCTTTCCGGCCGGGGACTCTGCCCCACGCATACCCCGATGTAGGCCATCTGGGCGACGCCATCGGCGTCATCTTGCAGGTTTTCTGCGATGGACTGGTACACGGGGTCGCGGTCGCGCTCGCTGGCCAACTGGATGAGGAAGTAGCCAGCATTGATCTTGAACATGCTCGGAAGCAGGTTGTTGTACGGCACATCCGCGCTGTGCACCGAATCCCGGTCGCCACCCGGGCAGGTGTGGATGCCGATGTTCTGGCGTTCTTCCGCGGTGAAGTTGGCCATCACCCGGTTGTTCAGCTCGATGAAGTGGGGAAGTAGCCCGGCACCGGTCCATGGGTTGCGGGGGTCTTCCCTGGTGGACAGCCGACCCTCGGTGAAGTCGACGGAAACGCGCGCGGCGCCGGCAGCGAATGCTTCGCGAATGTCTTTCACGCATTCGTTGACGATGTCTTCTTCGAATTCGTCCCGAGAGTAGCCGGGCACCTCATCTTTCAGCGGGTACAGCAGGGCGATCATCGAAGGAGCAATCACGGCCTGCTTCATGGGCACGTGGGCGTACTGGATAGATTTCTTCAGGAAGTCGGCGGCGTGGTACTTGTACCGGAAGGGCTTACCGGTAAGGCGGGGCAATTGCCGTCCGTGACCGTCGGCGAAAATTGCGAAGAACTGACCACCTGGGCCGAGATTGTCTGCCAGCCCGGTGCCGCTTAGGGTGTCGGTAAGGGGATAGGTGGCGAAGCTTGACACACGCTGCTCGCCATCGGAGATGATGGGTGATCCGGTGGCCTCAAACCGCTCGATCGAATCCTTGACGGCTTCTTCCTGTTCGGCTTGCAATGCCGCTAGATCAATTTTTCCCTCGTCGTGGGCCGCGTAGGCGGCCTGCAACTTGGCCGAACGAGGTAGCGAGCCGACGGGCTCGGTAGGAATTCCGGTGGCCGTTCTCGGATCGTAATCGGTCATGATTGTCCTCTCTAATGAAGGAGTAGGCTCTAAATAGGGTGAGTAGGCGGACCGGTAATATTTGCGCGCGGACTCCTTCCTGCCACAAAAGATCATACCGCGAATGGCACCCGTCAACCGGTTTCATATACCAGAGAAGGCAGGCACAGACAGGTCTGTCTAGCTGTGACCTGGATCATAGTCAGATAACAATGGTCGGTCAACGCTCACCCACATGGCCCACAACGATTCACTTACATGCGAAAAATCGTTGCTCAGAGTTTGGCTTGCCGCCGCCGGACGTGGGTGCGCAACCACACCACCAGTCCTATCACGACCAGCGCGCCGAGGATGATATTGCTGGCCATGCCCAGCTGATCTTGCACCAGGGTGAGGCTCGCGCCGGCCAGGTAGCCCAGCGCGGCCACCACCGTTGCCCAAATTATCCCGCCGAGCATGTTGTAGGGCAGAAATCGCCGCCAGCTCAACCCGCTCATTCCGGCCAAACCGGGCACCAATGCCCGCAACAGCGCGGTGGTGCGACCGATCAGTACAACAATTGGCCCGCGCCGCCGTATCAAATCATTGGTTGCGCACACCGCCTCGGGCTTGACCAGCCGCTCCGGAAGGTGGCCGAGTAATCGCGCACCGTAGCGGCGCCCGACGCCGAACCCGACCGCATCGCCAATCACCGCGCCCGCCACACCGGTGGGGATTACCGCCCACAGCGGTAAGGTCCCGACTTGCGCGGCGGCGCCCGCCACCAAGATCGCAATTTCGCCGGGGAAGACCACGCCGAGCATGGTGGATGCCTCCAGCGCGGGGCAGAGGAAGGCCAGAATCAGCATCGGAGTCGGCGGAAGTGCCCGCAGTGCGTCGAGCACCATGCTCCGATCTTGACTTATGAACCGGTTGGCTGCCAACCCACCCCGGTGGGCGCCGTGGTGAACGGTGGCCGGCCAACGCTCACCGTCGCCGCAAATCTGCGCACGATTTTGCCTGCCGCTAACTGAACGTAAGCAGGGCGGTAACCACAGCGTCGCTACCGTTGGTGTCATGAACGCTGCTGATCTGGATCTCCATCGCCGTCCGGGGCCGGGTGTGCGTCCGGGCCTAGGTGTTCGTCCGGGAGAGTCCGACCCGGCGGCCATGCTGGCTCGCGTGCTGCTACTGCTGGCAGTCCTCACGGTGCTGACCGCGCTCGGATTGGCGTGGTGGCTGGTCTGAGACCGTATCTCAGGTCACGGCTTGCCCCCAGCCACCGCCACCGGGGGTTTCGATACGGATCCGGTCACCACGGTTCAGCTGCCAGGTGCCCTTGCTGGGCAGCTCGACCTCGGTCCCGTCAGCGCGGCGAAGGATGTTGCGCCCGACCGCGCCGGGGCGCCCGCCGGCCAGTCCCCACGGCGGATTTTCCCGGCGCTCGGACTGGACGGTCAACGTGCAGTCCGCCAGCACCTCAACCTCCCGGACCAGGCCGTCGCCGCCGGGGTGTGCGCCGGCGCCGCCGGAGGACGCTCGCAGCTCGTAGCGCCATACCCGCAACGGGTAGTCCAGCTCCATCGCCTCCGCGGGAGTGTTCTGGGTGTTGGTCATCCCGGTGTGCACCCCGGACATACCGGGACGGTCGGGAGTGCCGCCCTCGCCGCCGCCCAGTGTTTCGTAGTAGCTAAACGCCTGGCAGTCACCACCGGAACTGTTGGCGCCGGTGCCGATGAGCAGGTTGTTCATGGTGCCCTGGCTGGCCGCTGGTACCCGCTCGGGGATCGCCTGGGCGAACGCGCCGAGCAGGACATCAACGATGCGCTGGCTGGTCTCGACGTTGCCAGCGGCCGTCGGCGCGGGGAACTTCGCGTGCACCACAGAACCTTCCGGTGCGCGCACGTGTAGTGCCCGGTAGCAGCCGGCGTTGGGCGGTGCCGCGGGATCGGTAAGCATCCGGAAGACGAACATTGCCGAGGACAGCGTCACCGCGAACACCGCGTTGCAGTTCACCGGGATCTGCGGGTCGGTGCCGGCGAAGTCGATCGTCACCTCGTCGCCGGCGACGGTCACCGCGGCGCGGATCGTGACGCCGTCACCGATCTCCAGGGCATCGGAGCTGCGGTAGCACCCGTCGGGAATCTGCTGGACCGCAGCCCGGACCCGCCGGTCGGAGTAGTCGCAGACGGCCGCCATGGCCTGCGCCAGCCGCCCCGGCCCCATCCGGCCGGCGAGCTCTTGCAGCCGGCGGGCTCCGACGTGGTTGGCCGCGAACTGCGCTCGCAGGTCACCCCGGCGCTCGCCGGGGGTCCGGGAGTTCGCCGCGATCAGCCGCAGTACGTCATCGCGCTCCCCGCTGGCGTCGGCGAGCAGGATCGGTGGGATCCGGATGCCTTCCATGGCTATCTCGGTGGCGCTTGCGGGCATCGATCCCGGGGCTGCGCCGCCCACGTCGGCGTGATGCGCGCGGTTGGCCACATAGCCGAGCAACTCACCGCAATCGGCACCGACTGCGGCGACGATGGTGAGGTCCGGCAGGTGCGTGCCGCCCAGGTACGGATCGTTGACGCAGATCTGCTGACCGGGTTCCAGCGCACCGTAGGTATCGAGCACCGCGCGGACGCTGGCCGGCATCGCGCCCAGGTGTACCGGGATGTGCTCGGCTTGGGCGACCATCTCCCCGTCGCGGTCGAACACCGCCGCCGAGCAGTCGGCTCGCTCCTTGATGTTCGGCGAGTACGCCGCACGCCGCAGCGCCACCCCCATCTCCTCGGCGACCCCGGCCAGCGCGTGCCGGAACACCTCCAGCTCAACGGCGGAAAGCTCGGTCATCGGCCCCTCACTGTGCACGCTGCATGTTCATCGAGCGTCCGCTAGCGCAGCACTGGAAGCCTGTGGAGAACCCACCCTGCTGCAGTAAAGATCACCCATGGGTTGACTGTGCCACAGTCAACCCACTGGGCACGAGCGCGCGACACACTGGGCACGAGCGCGCGACACGCCGGAGGGGTCAGCCACGCAGGTGCACCACCAGGTTGCCGGCGTCATCCAGCACGGCGACCTCCCCATCGGCCAGTAGCGTGGTGGTGTCCGATTGTTCGATCAGCGCCGGGCCGGCGACCCTGTCGCCCGAGGTCAGCGCGGCCCGGGAGACCACCCGTGCCACACCGATGTCACCGATCTCTCGGGATCGCTCCGGTGTGGGTTTCCCCTGGTCCCAATCGCTAGGCGGCTGGGAAAGGATCGGTTCACCCCGGGCCACCACCCGCAGTGTGACGATCTTGACGGGCTCGTCGGGAAGGGCATAGCCGTAGGCCTCCCGATGCGCGCGGTGCAGCAGCTTCGCCAGATCGGCGCCGGCCTCGACGGTGATCCGCAGTTCATGCGATTGGCCGGCGTAGCGGGCATCGGCGAGCCGGGTCACCGTGATCCCGCCCGTCACCCCCTGGCGCTCCAGCTCCTCGCGGGCCTGCGCCTCCAGCGCCTGCCACGCGCCCGTGAGATCGTCGCCCGCCTGCGCCATCACCGTTCGGGACGCCTCGTAGCGGGCCGGCGCAAGCAGCAGCCCCAGCGCGCTGAGCACCCCAGGCGCGGGCGGCACCACCACAGCGCGGCAGCCCAGTTCGCGGGCCAGCGCGGTCGCGTGCAGCGGGCCGGCGCCACCGTAGGCGACCAGTGCCAGCTCCGCCGGGTCGACGCCGCGCTCGGTGCTGACCTTGCGCAATGCTCGAGCCATCGTGGCCCGCACCACCGCGAGAATGCCCCCTGCCCCGCCGGCGGTGTCCGGTAGCGCGTCGATGGCGTCCGTGGCTGCGTCGGTATCCAGGCGCAACCCACCCCCCAGCTCGCGAGCCGGGTCGAGATGACCCAGCACGCAGTGCGCGTCGGTCACCGTCGGGTCGGTGCCGCCCTGCCCGTAGCAGGCGGGGCCCGGGTCGGCGCCCGCCGAGCCCGGGCCGACCCGCAGTGCGCCCCCGGTGTCGACCCAGGCGATCGAGCCCCCGCCGGCGCCCACCGTGTGTATCCCCACCGCCGGGGTGCGAAATGGCAGCGCAGCGATCTGCGCAGAGGTGGATATCTCCGGCTGGCCATCCCTGATCAGGCACACATCGGTGGAAGTGCCGCCCATGTCGAAGGCGATCGCATCCTTGAAGCCGGCGGACCGGGCCACCGCACCCGCTGCGACGACTCCCGCAGCGGGTCCGGACAGCAGAGTGTGCACCGGGGCGGCGGCCGCGAACTCGATGCCGGCGGTGCCTCCGCCGGAGGTCATCACGGTGATCGTCGGATCGGGCAGCCGGGTGGTCAGGTTGGACAGGTAGCGGCGCATCACGGGTTCGACGGCGGCGTTGAGCACGCAAGTCGAGGTCCGCTCGTACTCGCGGAACTCCGGCAGCAGTGCGCTGGACCGGGTGATCGGCACATCCAGCGTGCGGGCCAATGCGTCGCACAACCGCCGCTCGTGGCCGTCGCCGGCGTAACTGAACAGCAGGCTCACCGCCACCGACTCGGGCTCAAGGCGCTGCACCTGCTGCACCACCCGGTCGATCTCCTCGTCAGTCAGCGCGATCACCGCCTGGCCGTCCGGGCCGGTCCGCTCGGCCACGGTCACCACCCGATCGTGCGGCACCAGCGGCTCGGGGCGGGTAACGCTCAGGTCGTAGAGCGCCGGCCGGTCCTGCCGGGCGATCTGCAGCACGTCGGCGAACCCGTCGGTGGTCACCAGGACCGTCCGGGCGATCTTGCGCTCCAGTACCGCGTTGGTAGCCGTGGTGGTGCCGTGCGGGAGCAACCGCGGCGCTGCGTCGGGCAGGGCCTGGGCCACCCCGCGCTGTACCCCGACGGCCTGGTTGTCCGGTGTGGTCGGCACCTTCACCGCCCGCGGCCGCATCCCCTGCGCATGCACCACTACATCAGTGAACGTCCCCCCGACATCAACCCCCGCACACCCCATCCCCGCATCCTCCCCTCCAACCCCGACATGGAGCCATATCGGGGTTATTCGGGGCGTCCAGGCCCCGATATGTCTCCATGTCGGGAAGGAGGTGCCGCGTGTCTAGATGAGTACAGTGGGTTAGAAGGGTTACGGAGAGTTAATCTAGTGGGCGATGACAACGGTCGCCCGCGCGCTGCCAGTCCGGTCTGCCGGACTGCTCGGTGCCGCGCTGGTCGCTGCCGGCTTGATCACCGCGGGCGTCGCCTCCGCCGGGCCGCCGTGCAGCTACACGATCGACAACCTGGAACAGGCGCGCTCCGCGATCACCGCTGCCGCCCCGGGAGACACGCTGTGCTTCGCCGGCGTCAACCTCGCGAACGTCGATCTGACCATGGCCCGCTCCGGTACCGCCGACGCGCCGATCACCATGGTCTCCGACGGGCAGACCACCATCCACCAACTCCACGTCATCGCCGACCACATCCTCCTGCAGGGCTTCACGATCGTCGGTGGCGGCGAGTTGCTGCTGGAAGGAACCGCCATCGTGGCACAGAAGAACACGGTTCGAGATACCGTGCGGGGTGGGATCATCTGCGCCTCGTGCACCGATTCCACAATCGAATCCAATACCGTGACCCATGCCACCACGGCCGGCATCGCCATCAGCGGGCAACGGATCACCGTGCGGGAGAATCTGGTGAGCGCCACGGTGCCGGCTGATGACGGTGACGCCGACGGCGTGCGCTTTTTCGGCAACGGCCACCGCATCCTCAGCAACGTGATCCAGAACATCCGGGCCGTCGGTGCCTCCCACCCCGACTGCTTCGAGACCTTCGACAGCGGCCACCCGGCCACCTTCGACGTCGAGATCGTCGGTAACTCCTGCCAGCACGTCGCGGAGAACTGCCTGGTCGCCACCGGTGACGAGCGCGGCAACGGGGATGCCCCGCTGGGAGCCAGGTCGATCACCTTCATCGGCAATACCTGTGCCACCGAGGGTGATCAAGGTGTGTACCTGCGCCGCTGGGCAGAGGTCGACTTGCGCAAGAACACCTTCTCCGGCCGCAACCTCAAGCGGGGCATCCTGATTTCCGCTGGTTCCACCGGGTGCACCGCCGCAGACAACACCATCCCCGGCAACGTCCCCGCCGTACAGATCGACGATTCCTCCCGGCCGGGGTTCAACAGCCCGTTCTGACCCCCGGTACGTTGGCTCCCACCTTGCTGCGACAGTCCGGGGAGCCGCGAACTCGTCATGACGTTGGATCAGAGCCTGCAGCGCCTGGCTGCCTGGAAGCGCCCGGTGCGCCTGATCGCCACCGGGGGCGGCACCGGGGGGCACACCTACCCGGCGATCACCACCATCCGGGCCACCCGCGAACTGCTCCAGGGTGCCGGGGTGGTGCTCGACGTGCTGTATGTCGGCTCGGCGGCTGGGCTGGAAGCCCGTGTCGCCGAGCAGGAGCAGCTGCCCTTCCAGGCGGTGTCCACCGGCAAGTTGCGGCGCTCCGCCAACCCGCTGCGGATGATCTCCAGTCAGAACCTGCGCGACAGCGGACGGCTGGCCCGTGGGCTGGTGGAGGCCCGCCGGGTGGTGCGTGCTTTCCAGCCCGACGTGGTGCTGTCCACCGGTGGCTATGTGGCGGTTCCGGTCGGGCTGGCCGCGGCGACGGTCGATGCTCCGCTGCTGGTGCACGAGCAGACCACCAGGCTGGGCTTGGCGAACCGGATCTTGCTGCGCCGGGCCACCGCGATCGCGCTGTCCTCACCCACCTCGGTGGAACTCCTGCCGGCCGCGGTACGACCCCGCGCCGTGGTCACCGGCAACCCGATCCGGGTCGAGCTGCTGGGCGGTGACGCCGATCGCGGGGTCAAGGCGCTGGGATGGACCGGTTGGGATGCCAGCCAGCCCACCGTCTACGTCACCGGTGGTGCGCAGGGCAGCGTTCAGATCAACCGTCTCGTCGAGGCGGTGCTCGAATGGCTGCTGGAGCGGGCGAACGTGGTGCACCAATGCGGCGCAAGCTCGCTGGCGCAGTTGCAGCGCCGCGCCGAGCAGCTGCCCGCCGAGCTGGCCGGCCGCTACCGGGTCATCGAGTTCGTCGGTGCCGAGTTACCGGATGTGCAAGCGCTCGCCGATGTGGTGGTGTCCCGCTCGGGGGCCGGCACGCTGGCCGAGCTCACCGCGTTGGGTAAGCCCTCGGTGCTCATCCCGCTGGTCCCGACCGGCGGTAACGAGCAGCAACACAACGCGCGTTACCTGCAGCAAGCCGGTGCAGCCCGCGCCCTGCTCGGCAAATCTCCCACTCCCGCGGATCTCACCGACGCCCTCGACGGTCTGATCGCCGATCCCGCGTTGCGGGCCGGCATGGCTGCCCAGGCGGCGCAGCTGGGCCGCCCGCAGGCCGCCCACGACCTCGCCACCGTGCTGCTCAGCCTGGCAGCGCGCCGCTAACCGGTCTTACGCAAGCACCTTTGTCACCCGCCGAGGCCCGGCACCCCGGTCGCTAGTGCGGGCGACGGAGGTGCCGGGCAAGGCTGATCAGCGAAACTCGCCGGCGCGCAGGCCCGCGGTGAATGCAGCCCACGCGGTTGGAGTGAACGTCAGGACTGGGCCGGCGACATCCTTGCTGTCCCGGACGGCGCGGTGCCCGCTGGTCAGATCGGCGACCTCCACGCAGTTGCCGGCGGCGGTGCTGCGGGAAGACTTCCGGTAGGCCGCGCCGGCGAGAGCCGCCCGCGGCGCGACGCCCTTGTCGGTCATGGTCACAACTCCTTAATCACGGTGTCGATCATGTCGAGGGACTCCCTCGGTGGGAGTGCCTGGGCCTGTACGGAAGCGAAGGCGTGCACATACTGGCGGACGATGCCGTCGCGCTCGTAGACGGTGAAGCTGGTCTCCCCGTCGACGTAGACGGCCTCGGCATCGTACTCGTCGGGCCACTGGATGATGACGAAGGAAGCCCCGAGCGCGGCGTGTGCGTCCGCGGTGAAGGGCACCACCTGCACGGTGACGTCGCATTCCTGGGTGGCCCGGGTGATGTGGCGTAGCTGGTCGCGTAGCAGCTCCGGGCCGCCGACCTGCTGGCGGATCGCCGCCTCCGACAAGATGGCGGTGAAGCGCATCCCGTCGGTGAGCCGCCGCTGGCGGCGCATCCGCAGCTCGAGGTAGCGGTCGATGTCGGCGACCCGGATGTGCATGGAGCCCGCGGTCATGATCCGCTCCGCGTAGTCGCGGGTCTGCAGCAGGCCGGGGATCACGTGCCCCTCGTAGCTGCGAATCCAGGACGCTTCGACTTCGAGCTCGATGAGCATCTCCACCGGCTCGCTGAGGATGTCGCCGTAGTCCTGCCACCAGCCGGGCTCGGAGCAGCCCCGGCGCAGTTCGTCGAGCATGCCGGCATCGCTGTCGGGGATAGCGAGCACGTCGACCAGGCGGGCCAGCGTGGCTGCGGTGATCTTCGTCCGTCCGGTCTCGATCCGGGACAGCTGCGGCTGGCCCACGCCGAGCTCGGCGGCCAGCGCGGTGCCGGACAGGCCGCGCTCAATGCGGTAGCGGCTCAGCCGCCCACCGAGTCGCCGGCTCCGCACCGTGGGGCGCATGACCGCCTCCCTCAAGCCGCTGGGGACGGGCGGTGGCGGCGGGCGCGGTCTCGCAGCGTGTTCGGGTCACCCAATAAGCCGACTTCATGTCAAGCATAATGCATGGCAGTATTCGTAGCGAAGAGTATTGATCTCCGCCGATAACTGTAACCCCCAGTCGGTGCATCTCGGCCGCCGCGCCAGGGTGCTCCAGCTGCACTAAAGACTGACGGCGGCCTCTGGCCGTGTTCACCCACTATCCGGCCAGGCCGCCGTCGCCACCACGGCGGGCAGCGCACCAGTAATCGAGACCCAGTGCCACGCCCAGCACTGTCGCGACGGCCACGCAGTAACCGCCGACGGTGTCGGTGAGGTAATGCACGTGCTGGGCAACCAGGGACATGGCCACGCCGACCGCCACCGCAACCGCGGCAACTGCGGCAAGCACGCGTAGCGCGATACTTCGCGGCCATTGGGCGCTACCGATGAGAACAGCGGCGGCGATGGCCACTGCGGCTACCGCGGTGGTGTGGCCGCTCGGAAAACTCAGCTCGCCGAACCGCAACCGTCCGATGAGCGGCTTGAGGATCAGCTCGGTGACGGTGACTGCGGTAAGCGTCCCGATGATGGCGAGCAGCACGCCCGACCATCGCCGTGCGGCGGCAGCGGCGCCTGCCACGGCGGCGACGAGAATCGCCGCCGGTGCCGGATTCCCCAGTGTGACCAGGACGCTGGTGATGGGCTGACCCCCGCGGAGCCGATTCCTGATCACCGCATCCAGGATGCGGTCCACCCGTCCCGGCATGTCCTGATCGGCATAGCGCATCCCGAGTATGGCGATCACGATGATCGCCAGCACGATTACGGCTACCGCAGGTCCGCGCATGCGTCGCCCCACCAGGGGCCGGTAACCACTCGACATAGACCGCACCGTAGCCGAACGATATGGAGACATATCGGGGTGAACGGGCTGGCGTTCACCCCGATATGTCTCCATATCGGGATGGGTGGGGTCGGGCGGGATGGCAGCGGTGTCGGTCAGCTGGTTCCTGGTTGTTGTGCCGGCGCGCTGGACTGCTCGGCGCTGGACTGATCAGCTCGGCCGGCTTGCACGGGGATGCGCTGACGGGTGCTGGTGGAGACCTTGGGCAGCCGCAACCGGAGGACGCCGTTTTCGAGGTTGGCTGCGCAGGACTCGCTGTTCACGTCGCCGGGTAGCGTGAGCCGGTAGTCGAAGCGACCGGTCCGGCGAGCCTGCTGCTGTTCGCCTTCGCCTTGTTCGGTCGTGCCGTACTCGCCGCCGATCCGCAAGTCCTTGCCTTGCAGATCGATCGTGACGTCGTCGGGACGCACGCCGGGCAGATCTGCTTCGACCAGGTACGCGTCCTCCGTCTCCTGGATGTCTACCGGTGGCGACCAGGAGTGCACGCTAATCCTGGCCACATCGGGAAACGCGTTGGTCAGCATCCGGCTCATCTGTTCGAACAGGTCATCGAACGGGATAAGACCGGCGAAGGGGTCCCAACGGCGAGGGCTGTAACGTCCCCGCCGCATCGGCAGTGTCATCTCGTATCTCCTTCTGCGAACTCCACTCAGTGGTGTTGGACGGGTTCGGTGCCGAGCAGGTCGGCGTACTCATCAGGCAGCTGGGCGGCCACGTGGTCGTATTCATGGCCGGTCAGCCCGACTTTGAGTGCGGCGAGAACGGCGCGGGCGTGCCGGCGAGCCTGCTGCGGCGGGCAGCGATCTCCTTCGGCTTCCGCGACCCGACGGTAGAACTCGGCGAGATCGAAGCGCTCACCTGGACCCTCCGCGGGCATCGTGTCGGCGAACGCCGCGGGAAGCTGGCTTGCCAGGTTCGCGGTCTGCCCACCGGACAGCCGGCGCCCCAGCGTGCTCAACGTCGCCCGGACCGCCCGCTCCGCCGACCCCTGGTCGCCGATCTCAGCGCTGTGGTCAACGGCAGAAACAAGCTCGTGTTGTTGCATAACAGAGGGGTACCCGGCGTGGACGCGCCAAACGCCCTCCGCTTGACAATTGAGCCGGTATGTGGTGGGCGCCACGGTGCATCTGAGTTGCCGCGGTTACCCGCCAGTAATATGGTGTTGTTACCGGCGGGTAGCTGGCGGGACTACCGGGTCACATTTCGGGACCACTGTTTCGGAGCGAGGACATGGGCCACTACAAGAGCAATCTTCGCGATCTGGAGTTCACCCTGTTCGAGGTGCTCAGGGTGCAGGATCGGATGGGTGTCGGCCCCTTCGCCGAGATGGACTCCGACACCGCGCGCCACGTGCTCGCCGAAGTCGACCGGCTGGCCCGCGGGCCGCTGTCGGACTCCTTCGTCGAGTCCGACCGTCAGCCGCCGATCTTCGATCCCGAGACGCACTCGGTGGTGGTGCCCGAGTCGTTCAAGCAGTCGTACCGGGCGTTGTGGGACGGTGAGTGGTATCGCGTCGATCTGCCCACCGACCTGGGCGGTTACGGTGCACCGGCCACGTTGCGCTGGGCCGCCTCGGAGCTGATGCTCGGTGCCAACCCGGCGGTGTTCATGTACATGAGCGGTCCGAGCATGGCCGTCGTGGTGCACCGCAACGGCACCGAAGAGCAGCAGCACTGGGCCGAGTTGATGATCGACGAGGGTTGGTGCGCCACGATGGTGCTCACCGAGCCCGACGCCGGATCCGACGTGGGGGCCGGCCGCACCAAGGCGATCCAGCAACCCGATGGCTCGTGGCACATCGAAGGCGTGAAGCGTTTCATCACCTCGGCCGAGCACGATGTGACGGACAACATTATGCACCTGGTGCTGGCCAGAGCTGAGGGTCCTGGGATCACCCCGGTGCCGGGGACCAAGGGCCTGTCGTTGTTCCTCGTGCCGAAGTACCACTTCGATCCCGGCACCGGCGAGCTGGGCGAACGTAACGGCGTGTTCGCAACCGGTATGGAGCACAAGATGGGCCTGAAGGCCTCCGCCACCTGCGAGCTCACCTTCGGCGCGCACGGCATACCCGCCGTCGGCTGGCTGCTGGGCGATGTGCACAACGGCATCGCGCAGATGTTCCAGGTCATCGAGTACGCCCGGATGATGGTCGGTACCAAGGCGATCGCGACGCTGTCCAGCGGTTACCTCAACGCGCTGGAATACGCCAAGCAGCGGGTGCAGGGCGCCGATATCACGCAGATGCAGGACAAGGCCGCGCCGCGGGTGACGATCACGCACCACCCCGACGTGCGGCGGATGCTCATGCTGCAGAAGTGTTACGCCGAGGGGCTGCGAGCGCTGTACCTCTACACCGCCAGCTACCAGGACGCGGTAGAGCTCAATGGTGATGACGCCGCGATGGCCGCGCGGGTCAACGACCTGCTGCTGCCGGTGGTCAAGGGGGTGGGTTCGGAGCGGGCGTACGAGATGCTCAGCCTGTCACTGCAGACCCTGGGTGGCTCGGGTTTCCTGCAGGATTACCCCATCGAGCAGTACATCCGCGACGCGAAGATCGACAGCTTGTACGAGGGCACCACTGCCATCCAGTCTCAGGACTTCTTCTTCCGCAAGATCGTGAGGGATCGCGGCCAGGCGATCGGGCACCTGAACAGCGAGGTCCAGGCGTTCCTGGACGCCGGTAGTGCCGGCGGTGAGCTCAAGGAGGAGCGAGCGCTGCTGGCCACCGCCCTGGGTGAACTGCAGGCGATGCTCAGCGCCATGATCGGGTTCCTGACGTCGGCGCAGCAGGACCCGCGCAACGTCTACAAGGTCGGTCAGCAGACCGTGCGCCTGCTGATGAGTACCGGCGACCTGCTGATCGGCTGGCTGCTGCTGCGCCAGGCCGAGGTGGCGTTGGCCGCGCTGACCGGCGATGTCTCGGCGAAGGACCGCCTGTTCTACCAGGGCAAGATTGCCGCTGCTACCTTCTTCGCCCGCAACGTCCTCCCCGAACTAACCACCCGCCGCCACATCGTCGAAGCCACCGACAACGCCCTCATGGACGTCCCCGAAGACGCTTTCTAACGCATTGGGGTTAGGGCTCGCAGATCACGTGGGGGATGGGGTCGTACTTCACGGTACGGGTGTGGCGGGACAGTTCGGCGTGCGTCGTGCTGTCGCGGATCACGCGGGTGTCGGTGGTGGTGAAGCCGCGGGCGCCGGGTGTGGCGCTGCACGGCTGGCCGTGGATCGTCTCGGTGGTCGGATCGGTGTAGTCGGTGCGCGGGCCGGTGATCGACTCCACGTCGACGTGTTTGGTGCCCCAGAGCGTCACCGTGATCGAGGCCGGGGTCCACGCCGTCTGGATGAGGATGCCGGTGCGGGAGTCGTCGCGGAACTTGACGTCGATGGCGCCCTCGAAGACGGTGGCCTCCCGGGCCGCCGGGTAGCGGCTGATGTAGTAGCTGTGCTCCTTGTGTTCGACGTCGGTCATGCCGGCGAAGTACGTGGCGTTGTACAGGGTGGTCGCGAACTGCGAGATGCCGCCGCCGATGCCCCGGCTGGGGCGGCCGTGGTCGATGATGCCGGCATCGACGTACCCGGTGGCGGCGGTGCGCGGCCCGGTGTAGCCGTTGAGGCTGAACGTCTCTCCCGGCCGCACGATCGCCCCGTTGACCTGCTCGGCGACCCGGCGGATGTTCTGCCCGGAGTCGGCGGCGAACCCGTTCGTGGTGAAGGTGCTGACCTGGGTGGTGATGCCCAGCGCGTTGGCCTGCTCGGTGCTCAACGTCGGGGGCAGGGTGACGTAGCTGGCTGCCAGGGTGCGTTGTGCTCCGGAATGGTGCAGCACATCCAGCAGCGGGAGCAGGGTGGCGGCCCAGTCGATGCCCCGTCCCTCGACCGAGGGCAGCACCACCGGCGCGCCGCCCTGGAGCAGGATCTCGGCGTTCTTGGCCGGGCGCTGCGTGGATTCCAGCTGCGCGTTGAGCGCGGCGATCACCGTGGGATTGTCGATCGTGGTAATCAGGCCGCCCCGGCTGTCCGGGGCGAACCGCAGTGCCTTCGCGATCACGTCGGGCGCCAGTGCCGCGTCGTGGCCTTCACCGGTGACCGTGGCCGGGGCGGCTACTGCGGGTTCGACGACGTCGTGCAGCGCCGCCTCGATGCCTGCGGGTGTGGTGCGCACCGGCTGCGTCGTCACCGGAGCGCGTACCGTGCCGCCGCCGATCCACCGCGCCTGGATGAGGTCAGTGGTGGCGGGGACGTCCAGATGCTGGCCGGTGCGTGGTTCGACGGGGATCGGCCGGGCACCCTCGAAACGGATGGTGCCCTCGACCGGCTCCCGGTCGGTCTGGGTGCGCAGCGCCTGGACGGCGTTGGACAGCGCGGTGCGGTCCTCGGCGGTGACCACGCCCACCTCCCGGCTCCGCCACAGCGACGCCAGCCGGGTCCACGGGTTGAGGGGCTGCTTGCCGGCCTGGTCGAGGGTGGCGGGCCAGTCCAGGATCAGGCCCGCGTGGCGCGGGTCGAGGGTGACGGTGACGTCGCCGGCTTGGACAGTGATCGGGCGGCGCAGCCGCGGTTCGAATTGCTCGCGCAGCCGCTGCTCGGCCGCGGTGCGCGACATCCCGCCGACCGGCACGCCTTGGACGGTGACGCCACGAGGCACGTTGCGGGCGGACCTCACGACGTCGATGCCGTAGATCAACCCCAGCAGTCCGATCGCGGCAGCCGCGATGACCAGCGTGCGGCGCAGTCCCCGGCTGTCCCGGTGCGGGATTTCGGTGCTGGGATCGGGCTCGGCTCGAGTCAGCTCATCGAGCAGCGACCACGACTCGGGTGGCGCCGACTTCTCGGATGGGGTCACAAATACAGGCCTGTTCCGTGTTCGACGCGCTCGCTGGCCACCGCCTGCAGGTCCCGTTCCCGCATGACCAGGTACGCGCACCCGCGCACCTCGACTTCGAATTGATCCTCTGGGTTGAACAGCACCCGGTCGCCGACCGCAACGGTGCGAACATGGTTGCCGACGCCGTACACCTCACCCCAGCACAACCGCTTGGCTACCTGGGCCGTCGCCGGAATCAGGATGCCCCCAGTGCTGCGTCGCTCGCCGTCTTCACCGATCGGACGCACGATCACGCGGTCATGGAGCATCTGAATCTCGAGCTTGCTTTCAGCCACGGCGAAGAGGGTACGTGCTGCCTCGGCAGCACTCGGTACGGCCCGTACCTCGACGCTTCGCGGCGCACCAGGCTCGCATGAGAAGGCCCCGTGAGGCTGCCGGGTCGGGGGTCCAACAGCATCACGGGGCTATCAGTCTCATCGCAGTGCGCCACGACCCCGTTACAACGCCCTGCCGACCCGCCGCCGATTCACTCGTTCGGGCTAGTTCCTCTGGATCAGCTCGCCAGCCTCCCCAGCAGGAAACGTCCGAAATGTGGGACGGTGAACGCGATCTGCCCGCGTTCGCCGGAGTAAACCAGCCCCTTGCGAAGCAAGCTGTCCCGCGCCGGCGAAAGCGACGAGGCTCGGCGACCGAGCTGATCTGCGACCTGCGTGGTGCCGACCGGCTCGTCCCGGCCGCCGGTGAGCTCGGCCATCGAGTGCAGGTACTCCCGCTCGGCTGGAGTGGCGCGCTCGAAACGCGAACCGAAGAACCCGACAGCCAGCTCGCTTTCGGCCTCCGGTGCGGCCACCTGGACGTCGACTAACCCGATCGGCGACGCCGGTGCGGCGTCCCAGGCGGCTTTGCCGTAGGCCTGCACGAAGTAGGGGTAGCCGCCGGAGGTCTCGAACAGCGCGTCCAACGCGTCGGGGGTGATGGTGGCATTCTCCCGCTCGATCGGGGCGACCACCGCGCGGTCGGCGTCGGCGCGGTCCAGCCGGTCGATCCGCACGTACCGGAACAGCCGCTCGGAGTAGGACTTCGACGCGCTGAGCACCGCCGGTAGGTGTGGTAACCCGGCGCCGACCACCACCAGTGGGGCGCCGGACTGGGATAACTCGTGGCACGCGGCGCACAGCGCGGAGACGTCGTCGGGCGCCACGTCTTGCATCTCGTCAATCAGCAGCGCTACTCCGGTGCCCACATCGGCGGCTAGTTCGGCGACCTCGGTAAACAGCTCCACGAGGTCGATTTCGATGTCTCCCGAATCGGCCCGGCCTGCGATGGTCGGCGCGTCGATGCCCGGCTGCCAACGATCCCTCAATTTGGCGTCCTGAGGCGTGGCCCGCAGCGCGAAGGCTTTGAGGATGCCGAGCACTTCCTCCACCCGGCCCGGGGCGCGGTGACGCAGCGCCAGGTCGCGCACCGCCCGGTGCAGCGCCGCCGACAGCGGACGGCGCAACCCGCCGTCGGGCCGGGCCTCGACCTTGCCGGCTCCCCAGCCGCGGTGCATCGCCATCGACCGCAGTTCGCCGAGCAGCACGGTCTTGCCCACCCCGCGCAGGCCGGTCAGCACCAGAGACCGCTCCGGGCGGCCCCGGGCCACCCGTTCCAGCACTACCTCGAAGGCGCTCACTTCCCGGTCGCGACCGGCCAGCTCGGGTGGCCGCTGCCCAGCGCCGGGAGCAAACGGATTACGCACCGGGTCCACGTCTCGGACAGTATCTGCCTGTCTAGCGCAAACCGCAGATTCCCTTATAAATCCCAATCGGCGTGTCGCGCCCCGTTGTCCACCGTGTCGTGTCCTGGTGCCCGTGTGTTTGCCATGGCGTCAGCGGTCAGCGGGCGCTCATGAGGTGCGTATCGCGTAACACCGTAGGTTGCGGATGTCGTAGGTGAAGATGTCCAGATCGCTGAAGCCGCAGCGGGACACCAGCGCGCGCAGCGACTCGGCGTCGAACATGGTGTGGTGGGCGTTCCAGATCCAGCGGGGGACGCCACGCGAGTCGACACCGCGGTGCGCGGCCCGGTCGGAGTGGCCGCCGAGGATCCAGTAGTTCGCCTCGGCGGTGTCGATCTCACCGCGCACCCATTGTTCGGCGACGAACCGGGCATCGGGCACCCCGATATCGAGCCGGGCGCCGGGTCGCATCACCCGGGCCCACTCCCGCAGGGTCGGCTCGACGAGCTCATAGCTCTGGTGTTCGAGCACGTGGTTGGCGCGTAGCGCATCTATCGAGGCGGTGGCGAACGGCAGCCGGTCAATCCAGCTGATCACTTCGATATCCGGCAACGGGAGGATGTCGACGTGCACGTCATAGTCGGGATGCGGTTTCTCACCCGCGCCGATCTCGACTTTCACCGCGGATCGGCCGGGGTGGTCTGGTCGGCTTCGCCGATCTTCTTGATGACCTTCGCGGGCCGGCCCGCGACCACGGTGTAGGGCGCTACATCGTCGAGCACCAGGGATCCGGCGGCGACGACCGCGTGCCTGCCGATGCGCACCGGGCCGAGCACCATTGCGTAGCTGGCCACCCAGACACCCTCCTCGATCACCACGTCCCGCCCGGACCGGGGAAACGTGGTCTGCCGTTGCCGGCCGAATTCGGTGATGTCGTGGGTGCCGGTGAGCACTGCGACCTCGTGGCCGAAAAAGGCATACTCGCCGATGGTGATGTCCCCGCCGGACACGTTGAACAGCGCGTTGTTGACGATCGCGGTGGGATCGATGTGCACCCGCTCGAGTCGTCCGTGCACCCGGTACCGGTACAGCGGGTCCTCGCTTTCGCCGTAGCTGAACCGGTTTCGTTCCTCAGCCACCAGGCGCTGCACGGGACCGCGTAACACCCGGACCAGCAAGTCGTCCAGTATTGACATGATCGAAGACCTTAGCGAGCGTGTGGAGGCGCCAGTCCGGCGCGGGCCAGCGTGTCCGACAGCCGCCCGGCCAGCGCTTGGGGACCGAAGTGACGCCGGGCCAGCGTCCGGTTGCGGGTCAGCAGTGCCGGATCCGGATCGGTGAACCAGGCGGCGAGCGGGGCCGGGTCGTCGACGGGAAACCAGGTGAAACCGAGTTCGGCCACCTCCCTGGCCACCGGGTAGTTGCTTACCGCCAGCGGCCGGCCGGCCAGCGCGGATTCGATCAACGGCATGCCGAAGCCTTCCCAGGTCGAGGGCAGTACCACCGCGTCCGCGGCTGCGTACGCATCAGCCATCCGCAGCCCGCCGGGAAGACCCCGGCGCACCGGGTACCGAGCCCGAGCCAGCAGCTCGGCCAGCTGCGGACCGTAACCCTCCTCGGCAGCTCCGGTCAGCCAGTAGACCGCGCCGAGAGCATGCGCGAGTGCGATCCCGGCAGCGATGTTCTTGCGCGGTATCGCCCGGGTGGGCTGCAGCAGCAAGCGCTGCCGGGGGCCGACGCCCAGCGCGGCCCGGCCGGCCGCCCGATCTCCGCGGCGCGGGATACAGGCGTAACCGTGGTAGACGGTGGTAGCGGTAATGCCGCGCCTGGCCAGCTGCTTGGTGCTGTGCCGGCTGATCGCGACGTGCTGCCAGCCGGCGTCATCGGGTGGCCAGCCGCGCAGATGTGCGTAATGGTCCCGCTCCCACGGCAGGTCGTGGTGGCGCAGCACCGCGCGGCGTCCCCGCAAGACCGCTGCGACCACCTCGGTCACCGGCGGGTTCATCGGTAGCGAGCACACGTTTTCCACCACGACGAGGTCGGCGCCACGCAGCGCCGCCGCCAGCTCGCCGGCGTACGCGGGACGGTGGGAGTCGAGCGCAAGCCCGGGAACGAGATGATCCGCTGTCCCGGCGCCCGCGACGGTGCGGACGTGGCAGCCCATCCGGCGCAGCGCGGCGACCCACTGCGTGGCCGCCACCGACACCCCATCCGACATTCCGAGCCGGAACGACAAGATGGCGACTGTGGTCACACGCGCAGCATGCTCCTCCCTCGATGGCGCCGACCAGCGCGTACGCGATCTCAGCCTGACGGGGGCGGCGGGACGGGGACACCGTTGCGAGTCGATCTAGCAGCCCGTAATTTTACTCGTCAGTAGATAACAGGGAGTGATCATGGTGAAGGGCGATATGAACAACGTCGATCCGCGCAAACTGTCCACCGAGGAGTTCGTAGCCCTGCTGGAAGCAGCTAACGGCGCCATGGACCCGCAGGTGTTCGCTCGGCTCATCAAGCACGCCTCCACCGAGCAGATCAACGCGGTGCTCGATGAACCGCGCCGGCGTGCCGCGCTGCTCGATGCGATCTTCAAGCGCATGGAGCAACAGTTCCGGCCGGAGAACGCGCCGAAGCGCGACTCTGCGATCCATTGGCGGATCACCGGCGGTCCGAACGGCGAGGACGTTTATGAGACGTGGATTACCGGGACGCAAGGTGCTTCCGCGCCGCAGTGCTCGACCAGCGCGCAGCCTTCGCACGATCCGCGCGTCACGCTGACGATGTCCGGTGATCAGTTTCTCGCACTGGTTTCCGGAAACAGCTCTCCCACGATGATGTTCTTCACCGGCAAAGTGACGTTGGACGGCGATATCGGTTTCGCTGCCGCGCTGGCCAATATCTTCGATATGCCGCACGCCTAGCGTCGTGAACTCGACATCACCGACATTTCAAGGCGCCGGGGATGCCGGTGGCGTCGAGTTCACGGCGTTGGGGTTTCTCTAGGACTCCAGCGGTGCGCGCACGACTCCGGGCGGGGGCAACTGCTCGGGGATACCTGCGGAGCGCTCTCGCAGGCGGGCATGATGCCACCGTCGGACTGATGTCACATGGCGGCGCAAGTGTCGCAGCGGCGGAATCTGGGTGGCCAGGTGGAGGTGATAGCGCCACAATGGTTGCCGGGTACGGAAACGCTTCGACAGCGCGTAGGCGAACTGGACGCCATCCTGGTCTATGCAATCTTCCACACTCTCAAGCCACCGCATGCTCGTCACCGCGTTACGCTGTATCGCGTTCACCTCGGGGAGGCGCTGGTGCTCATAAGCTCTGAGCGCTGAGCGGAGGTCCTTGTGCTCTGCTAATTTCGTCGCTAGCGCGACTGCATCGCCGACGGCCAGCTTGGTACCCGAGCCGATCGAGAAGTGTGTTGTATGCGCAGCGTCACCGACGAGCACCACGTTGTCGTGGAACCAGCTATTGTTGCGGATGACTCTGAAATTAAGCCAGGGCAGCTTGTTCCCACTGCGCACCTGATTGATCAGTGGCCGGCCATGCAGGTGCCGTTCGAAGATCTGTTCGAGTAGGCGCATGCTCTGGTCTGCGTCCAGTTCGGGGAAACCCAATCCTTCCCAAGTCTCGGGCGGACACTCGACGATACAGGTGCTCCGGCCGGCATCAAGATAGTAGGCATGCAGCCATATCCATCCGGCAGGCGTGCGTTCGAATGCGTAAGTGAACGCATCGAATGCCTGATATGCGCCGAGCCACAGATACTTGTTACGGCCCAGGGTAATATCTGTTTGAAAGTTATTGGCAAAGCGTTGGCGTGTCCGGCTGTTC
>DASUVX010000081.1:0-23081 GCA_036378735.1 Pseudonocardiaceae bacterium
ACCCGGCTGCTGGCGATGGCTGATGACCTCATCAACCGTACGACGTTCCTGGCCGACCTGAGAGCGGTACAGCCCCTCCCGATGCGCCAGCTGCGTAGCCTTACCTGCCCGGTGCGCGCCGTGTACGGCGAGCACTCCGACGTTGTCGATTACGCCCGCGAGCTCGACGCGTACCTGCCGCACTGCGCGTTGACGGTACTGGCCGGCTGCGGTCACTCGGTGCTGATGGACGCAACAGCGCCGCTGCGCGAAATCGTCCTGGAGTGGTTCGTCGCCCACGTCACCGCCGCCGCCCGATGAGCCGATTCCTGTTCGTGGTACCACCGCTGGCCGGCCACATCTTTCCGACCGTGGCGGTGGGCCGGGAGCTGAGCGAGCGTGGTCACCTGGTCGCCTGGGCCGGGCACGCCGAGACGGTCGGCCCGCTACTGCCCCCGTGGGCAAGGCTGTACCCGGTTCAGGCAGAACCATCCGGCCACGCGGCTGCTCAGCTGCGCCAGCGGGCGCTGGGCCTGCGGGGCGCAACAGCCTTCCGGTTCTTGTGGGCAGATTTTCTGATCCCACTGGCGGCATCAATGGAGCCCGGTGTCGCGGCCGCCGTGGACCAGTTCCGACCTGAAGTGCTGGTCGCCGACCAGCAAGCCCTGGCGGGCGCTCTGGTAGCCCGCCAACGCGGACTCCCGTGGGCGACGTCGGCCACCACCTCGGCTGAGCTGACCGATCAATACGCGTCCATGCCACAGCTCGGTGCGTGGGCGCAGCAGCGCCTGGCCGATTTCCAACGTGACTTCGCCGTCTCGGACCCCGTCGACTTGCGCTTTTCCGATCACCTCGTGCTAACGTTCACGACAGCCGCGTTGATCGGGCCGGGCTGCGAGTTCCCGGGGCACTACGTGTTCGTGGGCCCATCTATCGGCGAACGAGCCGGTGCACCCGAATTTCCCTGGGACTGGCTGCGCCCAGACCGGCAGCACGCCCTCATCACGCTGGGCACGATCAGCCCAGAGATAGGGCGGCGCTTCTTCACCGCTGCGGTAGCGGCGGTGGCGCCGCTCGCCGATCGGCTCCAGGCGATCGTGGTCGCCCCACCCGACCTGATCGGCCCGCAGCCGGATCACGTGCTGGTCCGCGAGTTCGTCGCGCAGCTGGACTTACTCCCGCACCTGCACGCAGTGGTCAGCCACGCCGGGCACAACACTGTGTGCGAAACCCTCGCGTATGGCGTGCCGCTGGTGGTGGCCCCGATCCGCGACGACCAGCCGGTGATCGCCAGCCAGGTCACCAACGCCGGCGCCGGGATCCGGGTGCACTTTGGCCGCGCCAGTGCAGACGAGCTGCGCAGCGCCATCACAGGTGTGCTGGACGATTCGTCCTACCGGGCCGCGGCACGGCGCATACAAACCTCGTTTATTGCTGCCGGCGGTGCCGCAGCTGCGGCCGATCATCTGGAGAAATTGTTATGAGTAATCCGCATGAGGCCTGCAGGCCCTATTACCAGGCGGAACTGGCCGACGGAGTCGAGCGGTTTCTCGAACCGCGTCGGAATACGTGCCCCTGGTGCGGCTCCGACGACCTGTCCGTGCGGCTGCGGACCGGCGACCTCATCCAGCGCAAGCCGGGCCGGTTCACCCTGGAACAGTGTGGGGCGTGCGGGCATATCTTCCAGAATCCTCGGCTCACTCCGGCGGGGCTGGACTTCTACTATCGCGACTTCTACGACGGTCTCGGTCAAGAGCTCGCGGAATATGTCTTCAACGCCTCCGGGCAGTCCTATCGCGGACGGATCGACATGCTGAAGCCGTTCACCACACCCACCGCATGGCTGGATGTCGGCGCCGGCTACGGCCACTTCTGCAAAGTCGCCCGCGAAACCTGGCCGAGCGCCGTGTTCGATGGGCTGGACCAGAGTGTCGGTGCAGAGGTAGCCAGGCGCCGTGGTTGGATCGACCACAGCTACTTGGGGGAGTTCCCCCGGCTGGCCGACGAGCTGGCCGGCCGGTACGACGTGGTCAGCATGCACCATTACCTGGAGCACACCCGGGAGCCGTTCGACGAGCTGGACACCGCTGCGAAAATCCTCTCCAGCGGCGGCTACCTGCTCATTGAATTGCCCGATCCCGAGTCGCTCTTCGGTCGCCTCTTTGGCCGCTGGTGGTTGCCCTGGTTCCAACCGCAACACCAGCACATGATCCCAATCCGTAATCTGGCGCAGGCGCTGGCCGACCGAGGCTTTTCGACAGTGGCGATCGAACGCGGGGCGGCCCACCAGAGCTTAGACCTGTTCTTCAGCCTGGTGCTTGCCCTTGTCGCTGTCGCCCCTGATCCGCGGCTGCCCTGGCTTACCACTGAACCGACTCGCTCGTGGCGGCTCCGGTACACCGCATTGTGGACTCTGAGCCGGCCGTTATTTGTGATCACTCGGGTGATCGACCGGCTGCTTGGCCGAGTTGTGCGCCGTACCGGCGGAGGCAACACCTACCGGGTGCTGGCTCGCAAGGACGGCTGACCGAGGAGGCACAGTGCAGTCATCGGCACCACCGAACGGGAGTCGCCTGCCGGTGAATGATGAGCAAACTCGCCTGCCGCCTATAACGCACCCACCCATTGCTGGGGTAGCGCGGTGGCCGGTTCTGGCAATCGCCGCCGGGGTCGCACTTGTGCTGTTGCTGACCAGTGGACGCGTCGGCTACTTCGCCGATGAGCTCTACTTCTTAGCCGCCGGTCGCCATCTGGCCTGGGGATACGCCGATCAAGGGCCGCTGGCACCATTGCTCGCTCGTGCCATGGACACCGTCGTGCCCGGATCCCTTGTCGCGGAACGGCTGCCGGTCACAATACTGACGGCCGTGGGTGTGGTGGTGGCCGCACTAATTGCCCGAGAGTTCGGTGGCCACCGCCGAGCGCAGATTCTGACCGCGGGCGCGTGTGCGCTGGGAACCCTGGCTGGCGGTCATCTCTTCACAACCGCCGCGGTCGATCTGCTCGCCTGGACGGTGGTTACCTGGCTGTTAGTGCGGTGGGTGCGTCTTCGCGACGATCGCTTGCTCCTTGCACTCGGCGGTGTCACAGCCATCGCTTTGCAGAACAAATTACTGATCATCACGTTCTGGGCTGTCGTCGGCATCAGCGTGCTCGTTCTAGGCCCCCGGGAGCTGCTGCGCAGGCCGACTTTGTGGCTGGGCGCGGCCATCGCTGCGATAGCGACGCTACCTAATCTGATCTGGCAAGCCCAGCACGAATGGCCATATCTGAAATTGACTCGGGTCATTGCCAACGAGCCTTTTTCCGGTGGAGGGCTGGCATTCTTGCCGCTAGCTCTGGCTACCGCTGGGATCTTGCTGGGGGCGGTACTGGTCTGCTACGGGTTGTGGCGCCTACTGCGGTCACCGGAACTGCGTCCCTACCGCTTCTTGGGGTGGACATTGCTGGGGCTAATCGCATTTTTCCTCATCACCGGTGGTCGTTTTTACTATGTGGTGGGCCTATTCGGGTTGTGCTGGGCTGCGGGCGCTGTAGAGCTGCAACGGCATAACCCTGCACGGTGGTGGCGGTGGGTGTTCAGCTCTCCAATCTATGCCCTCTCGATAATCGTCGCCCTTACGGGCCTGCCGGTGTTGCCGGCCTCCTGGCCAACTCCTGCATGGCCGGTGTCACAGGCAAGTCTTGGCTGGCCGGAGATGACGGATACGGTGGCCGGCGCGTACCGGGCGCTGCCGTCCGAATCCCGGCATAACACGGTAGTTGTGACTGAATGGTACTGGGACGCGGCGGCCATTGACCGATTCGGCCCGGCCCGTGGAATTCCGCATGTCTATAGCGCGCACCGCGGTTATTGGTATTTCGCAATACCCCCAGACAACACCGAGACTGTGCTTTTCGTCGGCTCCGACCGCGCCTATCTGCACCGGTTCTTCACTGAGGTAGTTCAGGTCGCCACCGTCACCTCTGGCCCGGCCATGAACCTGTTTTCGTTGCGCACACCAGTCTGGCTGTGCTCAGGCCAGCGGGAACCATGGTCACGACTGTGGCCCCAGCTCCGTCATCTCTGATAGCACCCTGGGGCAGGGCCTATATCGCCGTCTCAATCCCTCGCTGTGACCGCTGTAAGCGGGTACGATCTTGATCACGACGACCATGTTCATCACTGCGCCGCCTACTTCCCCACGTGCCCCGGCGACCAGGTTCGGTGAGGACAGGTTCGTGGTGGGCATCGACATCGCTCCGAGCACCTCCCGGATCACGGGGAGCTCCAGCGACATGGACTGCTCTGGGAGCGTCTCAAGGACACCAACGGCCCACCGAGTGGATCAGCACCAACGGATCTGGCACCCGGCCCAGCCGCTGTGACGATCTACAAGACCAGCGGCGCGTTTCAAACCTGCTGGTACCGCAACTGGACCAGGGGTCGGCTGATCAGGGCATCGACCGGGGAAATCGCAGGGCTACCGTAGTGCCGCTCGGGCCGTTATGGGTGGTCAGCACGTCGGCGAGGTGGCGCGCCATCCAGATGCCCCTGCCGCGCCTGGCGTCGGTGGGCGGCCGGACATAGCCGAAAGTCGCTGGGATGCCGGTATGGCCATGGTCATCGACGCGGACGAAGACAGCGTCGGCGCTGCACCAGCCCCGGACCCGGGCCGGCGGCTGCCCGTGCTCCAGTGCGTTGGTGGCGATCTCGTCTACCGCGATGACGATGTCATCAGTGTCGCCGTCGCTCAATTCAGTGGAGACGCCCCACGAACGCAAGCGTCGACGCAGGTCAGCGAGTCCGTCAGGGGATTCGAGGTGCACGTCGAGGTCGAGATCAACAGGTGCAGCCGGGGCTGAGGTTGCGTTGGCGTTCAGGTAGTCGATGGGCTCACGGTACTCCGTGTTGATGATCATGCCTCCGCCACCGAGCAGTCGTGGATGCACCGCCCGGACGTGCGCCAGCACCGCGGGCGAGTAGCGGCGCTCGTCCCACAGAAACAGCATCGGATACCCGTACGCCCCGTAGATCTCGTAGGCCATGGATACGTACCGCAAGTACTGGCTCAGCCGGTCGGGGCTGATGTCAGAACCGGGTTCCCCTATCACGCGAGTGGGCAGCCCCGCGCGGTACCGCTCGTCAAGGTAGTCACCAACGGACGCGAACATGCGGCCCAGCCGGTTGTGGGCCAGCCCGGAGCCGCCCCACTGGATGTGGCCTGCAGCCTCGCCCAAGGCGTCCCGAAGCACTCGCTCGGCGGCCTGCGAGATCACTACAAGAACATGCTCCCGACGGCGCAAGGCCTCAGCTAGGTAAGTCGACAGCAGATCACAAAGTTGCTCATCAGAGCTGTAGAGCACCCCGACGTGCGCGAACCCCATTGTCTGGCCCCCCGGATCCGCGGCAGCGCTCATGACGGGTTCGGCGTTTCGTTGAGCTGGAGATCGCCGTCGTCCACTACCCCGGCTGGATCATCACAAGTCATAGGTCTTCCCGGTACCCGCTACCGGCAGCGTTAAACACCTCGGGAGGATCCGGCCATGGATTGTGGTGTCCTGCTTCACCTGTGCACACCGGCCGCCTGGCGGATGGCGCTGGCCGCAGGCAGCCTGGCGCCGCCGTCACTGCTACACGAAGGCTTCGTGCATCTGTCGACACCGCGCCAGGTGGCGTGGCCGGCCAACGCGCTTCACACCGGACGCACCGACCTGCTCGCCCTGGTCGTCGACCCGGCGCGGCTGCCAGGTGAGCTCCGTTTCGAACGCGCCCCGGACGCCCCCGCCGAGGGGCGTTTCCCGCACCATTACGGGCCGGTGCCCGTTGCGTCGGTGGTGGCGGTCGTGCCGTACCAACCAGGTCCGGATGGGCGCTTCACCGAGCCGATCGGGCTGCCCCGGCCCGAGGACACCGTCGCACGGGCACGCCTATTTGATCGTGCGCTGGCACAGCGGCGTGGCGCCGCCGTACTGCCGGTAAACGGCGGGGTCGCGGTGCTCGACCCGAGATATCCGGCGTCCCACGAGCACAACACGCTGTGGATGGACGCGGGCAGCGACGCCGCCACGGTGGCCGCCGAGGCTGATCGGGTGCTCGGCGGCGCCAACCTGTCCCACCGGCGGGCGGTGTTCGACGACCCCGCCACAGCGACCACGCTAGCGAGCCAAGGGTGGCACATCCTGGAGCTGCGCCTGCTGTTGTACGGCGGCGCACCGCAGCCGGCAGCGGAAGTGGCGCCCGGATCCATCATCGCCGTAGTGCCCGTGACGCACGAGGTCGTCAGCAAGCTGTGGCAGCGGTCCTGGCGGCGCGATCAGCCTAGCCTCGACGATGACGCGGTGCGCCAGCTTGTCGACTGCGAAGCGCTTGCAGACGCCGTGCTTCGCGTCGTCAACCTCGCAGTACTCGACGGATGCGGCGAGCCGATCGCAGCGACGCAGCTCCGCATCGATGGCGCGACCGCGGCGATCGAGGCGGTGATGACCGAACCGGCACACCAGCGGGCCGGCCTCGCGCGGGCGCTGGTACTCGACGCTCTCGTGCGGGCCCGAACAGCCGGGTGCGATGCCGTCTTCCTCACCGCTGTGGCGGGCGGATGGCCACACCGCTGGTACACCCGTCTTGGATTCATAGACATTGGCAGTCGCTTCCAGGCAACGCGCTCCACTATCCCGAATTGAGCAGCAGCCCTAGCATTCGGGCCATGAGCAATCGCTCCACTACCCGCCCGGCCGTCGCGCAGCAGGACTCCGAGCGTACTTTCGACCGGCTAGTGGACGAGGGCACGCAACGCCTTGGCCGGTCCTGGTCGGGGCTGCTCGCAACCGGATTTCTCGGTGGTCTGGACATCGGGATCGGCGTGCTGGCCCTGCTGTTGCTGGAAGAGGCTACCCACAGCGAGATGCTCGGTGGTGTCGGCTTAGCACTTGGTTTCATCGCGCTGACGTTGGCGCGTAGTGAACTATTTACGGAAGACTTCCTTGTTCCCGTGGCGGCGGTCGTAGCCAAGACGGCCTCGTTGTTCTCCCTCGCGCGGCTCTGGGTGGTTACAACTGTGACCAATTTAGCCGGCGGATGGATCATCACCGGTCTGGTGATGGCAGGCTTTCCTTCGCTACGTTCCACTGCCGTCGAGTCGGGACGGTTCTATATCGACCTCGGCATCACGTGGAAGGCTTTCGCACTGGCACTCATCGGGGGCATGCTGATCACGCTGATGACTCACCTCGAGCATTCCACCGAGTCAGACGGTGTGCGGCTGGTTCCTGCGATTGTGGTGGGTTTCCTACTGGGCGCCGGCAAGCTCAATCACGCGATCGTCGCGTCGCTGATCTGTTTTGCCGCACTGCAAGCCGGTGCACCATTCGGCTATGCCGACTGGTTGGGACTGCTCGCCTTCGCGGTGCTCGGCAACATGATCGGCGGGCTGGCACTGGTCACCCTTATGCGCCTGTTGCAGGTCCCGCACAAGGTGCTGGCCGAACGCAAGAACAGCGCCAGCTACGCCAGGGAACGAGAGGCGGGCTAGGGCGCCTTGGTCCCCGAAACTCACACTTGGGCAGGGTTAGGCACATTTGCGGGCGGGTGCCGTGAACTCGACGTCAGCGACCTCCCGTTGGCTGAAAATGTCGATGGTGTCGAGTTCACGACAGCACCCGTCCCGGTGAGGCTCCAGCCGCCCCACCCCGGCGGTCGGAGGCGCCTCACTAGCCAGCATTATCGACGTCGTACACCTCGTCCGCCGGAGTGGCCAGCAACAGCTGCGCCATTTCGTCTTTCAGCACGGTCAGACGGTTTTCCTCCCGCTCAGAGCGCTTGCCCATTCGCGCCAGCGCGATGAACTCTTCCCCGACATACCCCTCCCGCAAGACCACCGTTATGCTGCGCGCCCGGTAATCGAGCCGGAAAATGAAACGTTCACGCGTTGAACCCAGTTCGGGACGCGCCAATGCATCATCGACGACATACCGGCCCTCGGTCACCGCACGCGTGACCATTTCGAACGCGTCGCGGGCACCTGGGCCGGCGAAAGCGGTCTGCACCTCGATCTCGCGCCGCTGCGCCAGGCCATCGGGCTCGAGCAGCGGTAGGGCTCGTTCCATCACCTTCAGTGCGTGCGCCACACCCCCGGGAGAGTCTGCACCGTGGTAGCGCATCAGATCCTCGAACGTATAGGCGAGTGCGCCTACCTGGTCCACGACCTCGAGCGTGTTGATCACCGGAGCTCCCTCCCCGTTGCATGACGCGTCAGGTCCATAACGGTACGGCGAAACCTGGAATCATCGATTGGTGGCACCTTTCCAGCGTCGGTGGTCGGTTCCACGCCAGCGATTCGACGGTGAGATCGCCGCCTTCGGCACGGCCGCGGGCCACCGCATCGTCGTCGGACGATGGCCGGTGTCACCGTTCGGCCCGATCAGCGACGTCATGGTCGAAGCACCCGACGGTGCCAGGCTGCTCATCGCCCCGAACGACGAGGTCGCCGGCTTCATCGCCGGCACCTACCGGTTCGACTCCGTCGACGTCACACCGGTCGATGTGATCCGCGGTCCCGGATGGCTGCACGTGGTGGCAGGGCCGCTGCGAGGCGATCTGATCGTCGGAAGGCGGGGCTGGCTCGGGTTGCTGCTGCGCGCTGTGCCTCGTCGAGTGTCCACCGCCCCTGCCTGGGCGGCCCTGATCGATCCGCTCGCCCGAGCCGTGCTGCCCGGCGTGCGGACCTGCGGTAGCGCCGGATCCGGGCGTCGGGAATGGTATGGAGCCTGGGATCTTCACCCGCTGGTCTCGGTAACGGCCAGCTGGCAGGGCACCGACCTCGGCGCCATGGCGGACGTATGCCCGCCGGTCCGGTTCGGTTTCGGTTCCACCCCACGCCGACCATCACTGGTGCACCTCACCACCACCATCCAGCTGCCCAACCCGCCGCCCGATATGGAGACATATCGGGGTGATGAGGGCCCTCATAACCCCGATATGTCTCCATATCGGTGATCGGTGCGGTATCAGGATCGGTAGGCCAGGGGTCTTAATCAGTAGGTGGTGACGCTGCAGGTAGGTCCTGGAGGAGGAGCCCATGGGAAGAAGGCTCGCGGTGCTGTTGTCCGCGCTCTCGATTCTCGCGCTCACCACTGACGGACTCGCTCATGCAAGCGGTGCCCGCGCCGCTCATACCATCACGCTCGTGGTCGACGCGACCGATGCCCCGCACAAACTCTTCCATGCGCGGGAAGTCATTCCTGCCGACCCGGGCCCGCTCACGCTTTACTACCCGAAATGGATTCCCGGTGAGCACGGGCCGACGGGGCCGATCATCAACTTGGCGGGCCTGAAATTCGAGGCGGGTGGAAAGATCCTCGCCTGGCGGCGGGACCCCGTTGACATGTACGCCTTCCACCTCGACGTGCCGCGGGGCGCGACCACCGTCGAGGCCGACCTCGAATTCCTGGCTCCTACCTTCGCCGGCGGCTTCACCTCGGGTGCCTCGACAACCTCGCACCTCGCCGTCTTCGCTTGGAATTGGATCCTGCTGTCCCGCCGGTCGCGCATACCGACGATCTGCTGTTCGATGCATCCCTGCGCCTGCCAGCCGGCTGGCGGTACGGCACAGCACTGAGGGTGGAGCGGGAGTCGCCAGGCGAGGTCAAATTTCGCACCGTCAACCTGACCACGCTCGTGGATTCGCCGGTGCTGGCGGCCCAATACTTCCGTCGCTTTCCGCTCTCGACTGCGAAGCCGCCGGTCGACATGGACATCGCGGCCGACAGTCCCGCCGCTCTCCAAGCGACCCCACAGTTCACCGATGCCATGCGCAAGCTCGTCGAGGAGGCGAAGGCACTTTTCGGCGCCGAGCACTACGAGCACTACGACTTTCTGCTCACCCTCAGCGATCACGTGGCACATTTCGGCCTGGAACACCACCAATCCAACGACAGCCGTGTCGCCGAACGCGCACTGATCGATGAGGCGCAAGGCCGGCTCGCTCTTGGTGTGCTCCCGCACGAGTACGTCCATTCTTGGAATGGCAAGTACCGTCGCCCCGCCGGGCTGGCAACACCGAACCCTCAGACGCCGATGCAAGGCGAAATGCTGTGGGTCTACGAAGGGCTGACGCAGTATTACGGGAACGTGCTGGCGGTGCGCAGCGGTCTATGGACGCCGCAACAGTACGCCGACACGCTGGCGCAAGCCGCCGCGAACCTTGACCATACGCCAGGCCGCCTCTGGCGACCGCTGATCGACACGACCGTCGCTGCGCAGCTGCTCTATCAGGCTCCACCGGAGTGGAGCGCCGAGCGGCGCGGCACCGACTTCTACAACGAGGGCGTGCTGATCTGGCTCGACGCCGACACGCTCATCCGCCAACTCACGTCGGGCCGGCGCTCGCTCGACGACTTCTGCCGCAGTTTCCACGGCGGGCAGGCGGGGCTACCCGCGGTCAAGCCGTACACCTTCGAGGACGTGGTGGCGACGCTCAATGAGGTCGCGCCCTACGATTGGCAGGCGTTTCTCAATCAGCGCCTCTACACCACCGACGTGCACGCTCCCCTCGGCGGTATCGAGCGTGGCGGCTGGCGGATCACCTACGACGCCGAGCAGGGTCAGCGGATCAAGGATCTCGAAGCGGTCCGCAAACAAGTCGAGATGGGTTTCTCGCTGGGCTTACGGCTGAACACCGACGGCCTCATCACCGATGTGATTCCCGGCATGCCGGCAGCGCGGGCCAATCTCGGTCCCGGCATGACCGTTGTCGCGGTAGACGGCAACGGATTCTCGCCCGACATCCTGCGTGACGCGGTCAGCACGGCCAGGACCTCCACGGAGCCGATTCAGCTGCTTGTCAACAACGAGGGTGCTCTGATCACCTATCCGATCGACTACCACGGCGGCGCGCGGTATCCGCACCTCATGCGCGACGGCAGCACGCCCGATTCGTTCAGCCAGACCATCGCGCCGCTGATTCCGAGACGGTAAGGAAACGAAGACCGTTAAGCGTGCGATCTACCACGAACGACGCGGTGCGCCACCGCTCGCCAGCCAAGCAGCAACAACGCCAGGCTCAAGGCGGCAACCAGCACGAACGTCAGGGGCAATCGGTGAGTGAACGCTGAGCGTACGCCGAGGCCGACTACGGTGGCGCCAGCCCATACGGCAGTTCCGACGGGCAACCGTAACGGCGCGCGCCACGCCCGGCCAACCAACCACCCGACGACCAGTCCGATCAGGAACGGCGACGCCGTGGTGAGCACCTCGAACGCATCAACCATCTCGGCATGCGAGCTGCGCCCTACGGCGGCGAACACCAGTACCGCGAGCACATCAGCTCCCGCAGCGAGCATTACGGTTGCTGGTCGGACGGTCGGCGTGGTCACGGCGGGCAGCCTAGGCCCACCCACGGTCGCGCAGCGCGCGTGCGAATCCGCAGCCTGATCAAGATCCACTGGGCAGTGCGGTACCAGGCTGCTGGGTCCGCGCTGATGCTCGAGCCGCATCCTCGAGCCGCTTAACCACGACGTCCGCGTGCATCGGGATTGAATTTTCTCTCAGTGGGCCGGTACCACGTAGTTGCACCCTCAACGGGAACTCGTGCTCTGACGGCTGCCCGGCCTCTTCGCGGTCGGGCTCACCGTCAGCCACCGCGTACACCTCGCCCGTCCACACGCTGTCGTCGGGAAGGTGCAGCTCGATCGTCACGTCGCCCAACTGGTCGGCCGCCTGCGAGCTGATGCGCGTGTTAACGCACCAGCTCACCAGCGGAGCAACTGGTTGCGTGACCACCAGCTCGCCTGGCCTGAGCGGGCCATCGGCGATGCGGCACATCACCTCGGTGTTCATGCTGGACCTCCCTTTGCCTGGTGCCATCCTGCCTGACGCCAGTCCCGGAGTCGTCCGTCCCCGCTGTGCCGCCGAATTGAGGCTACGGCACGCGGGTAGGCGGGCTAAGCCCTGCGGCGCCCGCTACCGCATCGTCGGAGGTGAGCTCAGTTACGGACTGCCGGGAGCCGTCCTCGCGGTGTGCTCAGTAGCGTGGGTCGCTCTCCGGCAGATACGGGTCCGCTCCCACGCCGTACTGGTCTCGGGACGCAGCGATGGAGCGATTCCGCCAGGTCAGGGCCAGGCTGACAAGCAATCCCAAGAGACCGACCGCGGTGAGAATCCATCCCACCAGAGTCAGATCGATCCCGCGCACGTTGACGCTCACCGCGAGGGCAAGGATCAGGCCCAGTGCGATCAAGCCGATGCTCGATCCGATTCTCATAGTGCGTATATACCCGCCGCGGCGACGGCGCACACATCGCGGCCCGGCGCGAGATGACGCTCTCAGAACAGGCGAGCGGCCTCGTACTGACGTATGATCAACACGGCTCTGGCCGTAGCCAGGGTCGCGGATCGCCTCGACGTGCACCTCGCGGATCTCTTCACCCTCTTGAGCACGTCGGTGCTTAGCCGGGTGTCGATCACGGGGAGGCAGCGTGCGGTTCGACGAGGGCTCTGAGCTGGACACGTCGCAGGTCGACGACCAGCGCGGTGGTGGCGGCATCGGCGGCCGCGTCGCGCTGGGTGGTGGCGGTGCCGGCATCGTCGCTCTGGTGCTCTACCTCCTGCTTTCTCAGCTCGGCGGCGGCAGCGGCGCGGGCAGCCCACTGCCCGACGGCCTGCCGGGGCTCGGCGCGGGACAACGCGTCAACGACACGCAGATCAGCGAAAGCTGCCGGACCGGCCACGACGCGAACACCAAGCTCGACTGCGAGGTCGTCGCAGTTGTCAACTCCCTAGACAGCTATTGGACCGACGCCTTCGCCCGCTCCGGGCAGACCTATCGCAAGCCCAGGATCACCTTTTTCAACGGCGGCGTGAACACCGGCTGCGGCAGCGCCAGCTCAGAAGCCGGCCCGTTCTACTGCCCTGCCGACCGCGAGGCCTACATCGACTTGCGCTTCTTCCAGGAGCTCGAGCAGCGCTTCGGCACAAAGGGCGGACCATTCGCTCGGGCGTATGTGGTCGCGCACGAGTACGGCCACCACGTGCAGAATCTGCGCGGCACCTCCCGTCGGGTGCAGGCGGGCGACTCCGGACCGACCTCCGGCTCGGTACGCCTCGAGCTGCAGGCCGACTGCTACGCCGGAGTCTGGGCGAAGAACGCGAGCACCACCCCGGGACCGTCCGGCCGGCCGCTGATCACCAATGTGACCGACGCAGACGTCGGCGCGGCACTCGACACCGCCGGCCGCATCGGCGACGACTTCATCCAATCCCATCTCCGCGGCGGTCCCGTCAACGAAAGCCAGTTCACTCACGGCACCTCCGAGCAGCGCCAGCGGTGGTACAGCACCGGATACCAGGCCGGGGACCCATCGAGTTGCAACACCTTTGACACTCCCGACCTCGGCTGAGGTCGGCTGTAGTTGAAGACACCGCAGGCATGCGAGCCTGAAGGCCCATCCAAAGCTTAATGATCTTCCTTGGCGGGTACCAAACAGGGCACACAGAAGGGACCTCGCGATGGAAGAGTCAGAAGGCGCCCCCAGAGCGTCGAGCTTGATACTGAATCTCCCACCGACGAGGCAGCAGCCGACGTCAACGCGGCCAGCGACTACCAGAAGAAGGAGATGCAATGAGCTTAGCGGACAAGGCTAGGAACAAGGCCGAAGAGCTTCTGGGCCAGGCCAAGAAGGCCGTGGGTGAGGCGACCGACGACGACCAACTCCAGGTCGAGGGCAAGACGGACCAAGTCAGGGCAAACATCAAGCAGGCCGGCGAAAAAATCAAGGACGCCTTCAAGAAATAGCCGTCTTACGACGCCCGCTTTCGAGCAGCCCACAGATCACGAGGCCCGGTACCTTTCACGGTACCGGGCCTCTTGGCCACCGGGCTGCACCCGCTCACATCACCGAACTTCACCGGACACGGCAAGATCCCCCACCGGCTTCCGGAATCACGCATCCACCCGGCCGAAAAGCCTTCCGAAGAACCGTTTCATCGCAGTCACCCACGCCTGCATGCCAATGCTAAAACCCTTCACTGGCGCAGCTTGGCGTTGTACGGCTGCCTCGCCACGTGAGGAGCGCCCAATGTCATCCGCGATGCACTTGGCGAAACTCTTCATGAGGACGCTAGTGACGTCCTGAACCATGCCACGGCCAAACTGGGCAGCAGCGCCGGAAAGGTTAAGATCCTGAGCCACCTTCACGCGCGTCCCACTTCCCGCAGACGCCATCGTCGAGGTCACCTTCATGGTGGCCTGGCCCTTACCCTTTTCCTCCGACCCGGACGCGTCCATCACGATCCGCTTAGCGGACTCGTCACGCTCGACGATCTTGGCGGTGCCCGCGAACTGAAGTTTTACCGGCCCCATCTTGGTCGTCACTCGACCCTTATAGGTGTCGCCGCTGACGTCGGTGAGCTCAGCCCCCGGCAAGCACGGTGCGATTCGAGGTATGTCTTGCATGTGCTTCCACACCTGCTCGAGCGGTGCAGCAACCTCGAACTCGTTTTCGATCAGCATTGATTACTCGCTCCTTTATTCGCGGGGTTCGAACACCTCAAATCACGTTCGTCCCCATGTTGTACGGCTTCCTCATCGTGATGACCCAGCGTGGTCACCACCACGAGTGAGCGCGGATGTCTCCGCGGAACCGCCATCGGGGTCCACGAGTACAATCCGCCAACCGATCACTTGACGTGTCGTCGAGAGTGCCAACCATCGATGATCGTTAAACACGGCAAGGTAAATTTCAGGCTTTTGCCCGTTCGACTTACGTAGCTAATGCCCTCCTGCTGCCGTGCCGACATCTTGATCGAACCCAGGCCCCTCGACGCCGTCCTCCAGGTGCCGCCCAACGACGAATTGGACCGCCACGGCTGGCAGCGCTCGGATCGCAGCCGCAGGCGCACCGAACCGCATCCGCCCGCGGCGCTGCTGAGCGGGCCCGTACCGAGCGTGGCACTGACGTCTGTGATCATCACTGTGAACACTGCCGGATTCGGCCGGCGCAGACCGATTGTGCGGATATTGTTTCCATCGCGCGGATTCGGCCGACTAACTATCTTTACCCACCTAGGAGCCGGTTATCCGATTTGTACTATTAATAGACGTTCGCCGTGATAACTTCTACGAGCATGGCCGCAGATTGCGGTTTATGGGCGGAGTTAGGCGACCTCGCTCGACCTTTTCCGGTGATTTATGGTACGACGCTCCCCGCTCATGCCGAGAAGCGGGCATAACTACGGCGTGCAGGCTTCAGACGAGATGGCCGCCGCTGCGGCGGCCTACCGAGCGCGGGCCTTCCCGGGCGACGCCGAGCTCGCCGACCTCCTTGAGGAGGCAGCACGGAAAGCGGCTGCCCGGGAGGGGATTTGGCAGCTGGCCGGGTACAGCCCACAGGAACAAATGCAGCTCGCGGAATGCTGGTGGCGCAACGAACTCGCGATCGCGCGAGCATTACACCCAAGCTCAGGGTGACCGGCATCCGCCAGGAGGGGCCCGGCGGCGAAGCCGGCGATGGTTCTTCCCCACTGCACGACAGCGGCGGCGGCTCCCCACCGACGCCGCGTCCCCAGTACGCCGGGTCCAGGCGGCAGAAGAGGTTGAGCACACAGCGACTGAAGCTTGACGGAGCGCACCGCGTTAGTCCAATTGCCCGGCGAAGTGATTACCTTTACTGAGAACCGTGACGGCCAGGAGGATGGTGCGGCATGGCGCAAGCCACAACGAGCACGACGGAGTTCGGCGACAAGGGCTTCCTGCGGCGGCTGACGCTGGCCACGGCGTGGGGCGAGGGCCTCGATGGGTTCGACCTGGGAGTGCTCAGCGTGGTGCTGGTGCCGTTGTCGAAAGAGCTCGGTATCTCGCCGGTCTGGGCTGGCCTGATCGGGGCGTCGTCGCTGATCGGCATCTTCTTCGGCGCGCCGATCGGCGGTTTCCTCACCGACCGGTTCGGCCGCAAGCAGCTGTTCCTGATCGATATCTGCCTGTTCGTCGTCCTCGGCGTGCTGCAGGCGTTCGTCACCGAGGGGTGGCAGCTGTTCGTGGTGCGGCTGCTGCTGGGTATCGCCATCGGGGCTGAGTACTCCATCGGCTCGTCGATGCTCTCGGAGTTCGTGCCGGCGCGTCGGCGTGGCCGCCGGGTGTCCTACATGCTCGTCTTCTGGTACGGCGGCTACCTGGTCTCGGTGGCGGCCGCCTACGGCCTGCTGGAGGGCCTGGGTTGGAGCTGGCGCTGGACGCTGGCCACCAGCGCGATCCCGGCGCTGGTCGTGCTCGGGCTGCGCGTCGGGCTGCCCGAGTCGCCGCGCTGGCTGATGCTGCACGGGCGCACTGACGACGCACGCGCGATCATCGACCGCTACCTCGGCGGCGAGCAGCACATGGCCGAGGCCGACTACAGCTCGGACACCAGGAACGAGGCCGGCTGGCGGCAGCTGTTCGCCCCGGGAATGCGCTCGCGCACCTTCTTCGTCAGCACCTTCTATATCTGCGTGGTGACGCCGTATTTCGCGATCTTCACGTTCGCCCCGAAGGTGTTCGAGTCGCTCAAACTGAACGAGATGGCCGGCACCATTTTCGCCAACAGCATCGCGTTCATCGGTGCGATCGCCGGCATGTTGACGATCGAGTTCATCGGTCGCCGCAAGCAGCTGATCGGCCCGTTCTGGATCATGGCGGGGGCGTTGTTGGTAATCGGGCTGTGGGCCGGTGCGCCGCCGATGGCGCTGGTTGGTGCCTTCGCGGTCTTCGCGTTCTTCAACGCCCTGACCGGCAACCTCACCGCCGTGTATCCGATCGAGGTTTTCCCGACCGACGTGCGGGCCACCGGGGTGGGCATCGCCAACGCGTTCAGCCGGATCGGGGCTGCGGGGGGTACGTTTCTGCTCCCGGTCGGGATCGAGGCCATCGGCCTGCCGTGGTGCATGGTGACCGGGGCGGCGATGTGCGTGATCGGCGCCGTGGTGTCCCAGTTGCTCGCCCCGGAGACCACCGGCAAGTCACTAAGCCACACTGGCATGGTCGCCGCGCTCTCGCCACGGATCGCCCCGGCCTAAGCACTCGATGGCATCTCCCCGCGACCCACCAACGACCCAGCGACCGTGCCACAGGAGAAGGGCCTGGGACCCAGCGCATTGAAGGTTGCGCCAAGTCAGTCCGATACCGTGACGAGGTGCGTGTTGTCATTGCTGGTGGACACGGGCAAATCGCCATGCGGTTGGAGAAGCTGCTGGCGCAACGCGGTGACAGGCCAGTGGGCATAGTCCGCAATCCTGATCAAACGGAGGACTTGCGGGCCGTCGGCGCGGATGCGGTTGTATGCGATCTGGAGTCGGCATCGGTCGATGAGCTCGCCAGTCACCTGCGCGGCGCAAACGCGGTGGTGTTCGCGGCTGGAGCTGGGCCAGGCAGCGGGATGTCACGCAAAGAGACGGTGGACCGCGGCGCCGCCGTCTTATGTGCCGATGCTGCAGAACGTGCGGAAGTATGTCGGTACCTGATGATCTCAGCGATGAGCGCGGATCGGGAGCCACCGCCGGACGCAGACCCCGTGTTCGCTGCTTATTTGCGGGCGAAGGGCGCTGCTGATGCCTACCTCAGGTCGCGCGCTGGTCTGGACTGGACGATTCTGCGGCCGGGGCGGCTGACCAATGAGCCCGGCACCGGGCTGGTCCAGCTTGCCGTTCATACCGGTCGGGGGGCGGTGCCGCGGGATGATGTGGCAGCGGTCCTCTTGGCACTCTTGGACATCCCCGTGGTTGGGGTGACGTTGGAGCTGGTGACCGGTGATATGCCGGTGTACCAGGCTGTTCGAGCGTGTGAACGCTGATCAGTCCTGCGCCGCCCATCTTGGGGTGCCGTTTGTGTGGGCCGAACCGCAGGCAATGTGGAATGTCATCCCCTAAGCGAGGGCAATGGCGTCCGGAACACCGGCACGACCACGCGCCACCCTTCCCGCAGCATGAGCACCGGGTCGGTTCCCCAATCCAGCCGTCCGGTGCGTACGGCCCGGTATCCATGAGCACGGTCCACACCGGTGCTAAGGGTTTGCGTAACAAACCGGCCGCCCCGGGCGAACTATAGGCGACATGGCAAGTGATGCGGGCGACGCAAGAACTGTGAAGCGATGCTCGGACGCGTTCGGCGGCGCATCCTCGACCACTGCAAATCAGGTCGAACCCTGTTTATGCGACACAAGACTATTGGCTGGTGTCGAGAGAGGCACGCATGATCAGGCTCCGGGACCACTACCGAGCCGCCGCAGCGAGCATGCTACTTGCCGCGGGACTGTTGTCGGCCGCAGTCGCCGTCCCGATGAGTGCGGCGCATGACCCTTCACCCCCCGGTGGGCTGCCCGGTATCCAGGTGCCCTCCTTGTCCTGGAAGAGCTGTACTAGTGGAGATAACGGCTTCCAGTGCGCGACCGCCCAGGTTCCCCGCGATTACCGGAATTTGGGCGGCGGCTCTCTTTCGTTGAACGTCAAACGCCACCTCGCCACCGACTCCACGCACCGGATCGGTTCGTTATTCGTCAATCCCGGTGGGCCGGGTAACTCTGCCGCCGATTTCGTCAGCACCGTGGTCAGCAGATTGCCACCGGAGGTGGCTAGCCGCTTCGATGTCGTCGGCTTCGATCCCAGAGGCGTCGCCAGAAGCGGGCAAGTCACATGCATGACCGCGGACGAGACCCAGCAGGCGTGGGCGGGAGTGTCCGCGAGCGTCCAGCCGGGGGCCTTTGAGCGCGGTCAGCAGGCCGCCGAGCAGTTCAACGCCGCCTGCCAGATACGCAGTGGTGATCTTCTGCCTTATATCGGAACTGAGTATGTCGCCCGCGATTTGGACCTATTACGAGCTGCGGTCGGCGACAAGAAGCTTAATTACTTCGGGGTATCATTCGGGACGTTCCTCGGCACCGTCTACGCCAACCTCTTTCCCAATCGGATCCGGGTGATGGCCCTTGACGGTGCCTACGATCCCGAGGCATACGCCAACAACCCCTACAAATACGATTACGGGCAGTACGTCGCCCTCGAAGGCGCGCTCCACCGCTTCCTCGACTGGTGTGCGGGCAGCCCGGGTTGCCCGTTCGGGAACGGTGATCCAGCGGCTGCCTACGACGCGCTGGTGTCGGATTTAGATGGCAACCCAGTGCGCGACGCCCACGGTAAAATCGTCGCGAACGGGGCAACGCTGACCTACCGCGTCATATTCGCCCTTAACGGTGGCCGGTCCAGTTGGCTAGGAATAGCCAAGGACTTGAGCGCTGCTCAACAGCACAGCGGACCGTACGTCGACTCCATAGGTCCCAAGTCGAATTTCTTCGCCGCTAACGTTTCGGTGGAGTGCGCCGACCGCGTTTACCCACCCAACAAACTGCTCCTGCCCTCCCGTCTGGCGCTGTCGACTACTTCTGCGCCTCGAACGGGCCCCGTGGCCGCATACGGTCCACCGGGCTATGACCACTCCCACGCTAACGCTTGCCAGCAGTGGCCGGCCAAACGAGCCAGCCGATACGCCGGGCCGTGGAACGCGCACGGCTCAGCACCCATTCTCGTGGTCGGCACGACCGGTGACCCGGACACGCCATACCAGGACGCTGTCACCCTTGCCGCCACTCTGGAAAACGGCCATCTGCTCACCTTCGTCGGCGAGGGGCACTCCGGTGTTGCTCACAGCCCCTGCTCACAAGCGGTGGAAGTCGCGTACCTCATCGACCTGGCTGTGCCGAAGGACGGGGCCCGTTGCACCGATGACCAACCACCGGCGGCATCGATCCACCAGATCGCCGCGCATCACTAAGTACCTCAGCGCTCCGCGGTTCACGCCGCCAGGACAGCAGATCCTGGGTGTTGTGATGCCATGGAAGCAACAGCCGAAGGGTGGCTCGCCGGTCGATCGCGTGGTGGGTGTGCCAGCTAGGCTGCGATTGCGACAGCCAAGACGCACGGCTATGACGGACAGCCTGGCCAACAGGGGTGGAAGATGACGGTCGATGAAGCGCTGGCCGAGCTGCTCGGCGGCCGGCGCACCGGCGATGTACGTGCCGACCTAATCATGGGCATGAATGAAGCCATGCGCCGGCGTGATCGCAACACTGAGCTTGGTGGTGCAGTGATCGCTGCATTACGCGATGAAGGCCTAAGCTATCGGGACATTGAAAACGCAACTGGCATACCACGTACTACCGCACAGCGGTGGGCAGTGCCGCAAAAGTGGGTAGGTCCGCCGCCACTTGGTTCAGAATGGGAGACTAGCGGTTAGGTCGAGTGTGACTCGCGGTCGGCCACGTGTTGAGGTGTCCGTTCACGCTCGACGCAGGACGACCGGCCCGGATGACCCCTACGCGCTGCAGCAGCCAACGCAACGACTTGATCAAAAACTGTTCCCTGCGCCAGCCGCAACATGGAGATCGTCGGCTCGGCCATCGCGATGACATGAACGCGCCCGGCATGACGTCGAGCATGCCGGCTGAGCATTAACGTGGTGCCATGTCCGTGCCGGGAGGCGGTGTGGCGTTGGTGGGCCGGAAGTGGCGCAACTGGTCCCACGTCCGGCCATCCACCCCGCCGTACATCCACAGGTAGACACCGCGGATTCCGGAGGCCTTCACCGCGTCGAGTTTGGCATTAGTGCTGTCAGCGTTTTCGAACCACACCTCGTGTTCGCGACCTTGGGCGTCGGTATAGCGAAACCACGGTGCTTCATATTCCCCGTTGTAGTGCAGGGTTGCCTTAAAAGCTTTGGTGCGGTCAGAACACTGCTGCCAGGTCACTTCCTCGCCGCGGCCGTCAACCCAGTCGTAGCCGGCCACCGGTATCCCGAGCAGTACCTTCTGCGGTGAAATCTGGGTTTTGGCGTAGGTGAGCACCTCGCGGATCCAGGTAATCGGCGCAACTGGTCCGGGTTGGGAGCCATTCCAGTGGTAGTCGTAGCCCATGAGCCGGACCTCGTCTACGGCTGCGCCGATAGCCGCGTAATCCTGAGCGATGTTGCGTTGGTCTTCGCCGGCATCGGTGGTCTTGGCGAACAGGGCAACCGAGAGAATCTTGTTGTCACCGTGCAGCGCACCGCCCAGACGAGTCACGAACCTGGTGAACGCCTCCCGGTCGGTGGCCTTCAGGTCTTCATAGTCGATGTCGACGCCGGCATAACCCTCCCGGTTGACCAGTGTGACGATGTCAGTAATGTGCCGGGCCGTTGCGGCCGGATCGTTCAACATGGCCGCAACCGGGTGATAAGCCCACCTGCCGTCAGTGACGTTGGCGATGCTGGGAATCAGGGGAATGCCCAAGGTGCGTAGCCGGTGCACGGCTGCGGCGGTTTCCGCGGCCCGATGAGGTGCCTGCGCGGCGATATGCCCAGTGGCGGTCAGCCCGTAGACCCACGGGGAGACCTCAGTGAACGTGCCCGGGTGCGCCATCACGATGCCGGTGTCATCGGTGAGACTCCAAAACGGCAAGGAGGCCACCACCACGGTGGTGGGCCGACCGTCTGCATCCAATGTTCGCAACACCGTGGCCAGCAAGGCTACCCCGCGGGCTACGGTGACTTCGTGACGTCCCTGGAGATTGTCCTCGTGATGGCGGGTGTTCCGCTAGCCATCATGGTCGTACTAGGGCTGTTGACGCTGGGACCACAGTTCGTCCGGCGGTCTCGCCGCAGCGATAATGATCACCAGTGAGCCCAGTTTGGAAGACTGTGCCCACTGCGCCATCAGGGGCCTCGACCTGCGGTCAGGACAGGTCACAGTTACCCGTTATTGACCGTGGTTCACCGAGGCTAATAGCACGCCAAGAGCACGCTGCACGTAGTTAATCGTGGACTTGCGCTGCTACAGCATCCTGATTACAGCCCAGCCCGTCCCTACCCAACCACCGGCCGCGCTTGCCGGGCTTGCCCCCGAGGCACATCGACGAGCTCAGCACATGTGCGGCTATTCCGGCGACTTGTCGGCCGCTTTCCGGAGTGGGCATTTTGTCCGGCAAGCCACAAGATTGTTGCTTGTGGTGCCTACCGTGCTGTGCGGGGATACCCTAGGGCAACGAGGCGGAACCGGTAGGTGACGCCCGGCGCCCGGTGTAGGTCCGATGTGAGGATGTCTCTGGTGGCCGACGAGGCTCGATCGAGCGACCCCCGGCAGGACGGTTGGCAGGGTAGTACGGAGCCGAGACCTGCGACTGACAGTGCGGTCGAGGGACCTTGCGATGCCGAACTTGTGCGCAGACTCGGGAATGCCGACCGGGCGGCACTGTCTCAGCTCTATCAGCGTTTCGGGCGCCCGTGCTACTCGCTGGCGCGGCGGATCTGCGGGGACGAGGGACTGGCTGAGGACGTGGTGCAGGAGATCTTCCTGACGCTGTGGCGTGAGCCGACGCGGTTCGACTCGTCTCGGGGTGACTTTGCTACCTGGCTGCTCACGATGACCCACCGTAGGGCGGTGGACGTGGTGCGAAAAGAAGCCAGCAGCCGGCGAGGGGTGGTCGCTGCGCCGGAGGCAGGCGAGGACTGGTCGCCGACCCCGGTGCCGGGCACCGACGCGGCAACGATGGCGCGCGTGGCGGCCGGCCAAGTGCGCGCGGCGCTTGATCGCCTACCTGTCGAGCAGCGGCGGGTCCTCACTTTGACCTATTTCGGCGGGCACACTCAGCGTGAGATTGCGGTGCTAGCTGATCTCCCGTTGGACACGGTAAAGTCCTGCACGTTGGCCGCGGTGCAGCGCCTACGCTCGCTGCTGACCGATCAGTTGGATCCTGGCGCCCTGGTCGCAGAGGCCCAGCTGGTCAGGGAGGTGGTCAACCGATGAACAACCAGCACAACCGTGTGAGCGGCTGCCCGTACCGCGAGTTGGTGGTCGGCTGGGCATTGCACGCCCTGGAGCCCGCCGAGGAATCCCTGGTCATCGGGCACCTGGCTGATTGCCCAGCCTGCGCCAGCAGTGCCGCGGAGACCGAGGAGGTCGGTGCCCTGCTGGCCCTGTCCGTCCCGCAGACGATTCCCAGCGTCGGATTGGAGCAGCGGATACTCAGTGCCACGGGTACCAGTCGGGCGGCACCGGTCGTGTCGCTGGCAGTGCCGACGCAGCCAGCCCGACCCATCAGCGAGCCATCTGAGGTCGACTTCCGGGGATGGCTATCG
>DASUVX010000082.1:0-2119 GCA_036378735.1 Pseudonocardiaceae bacterium
TGGCCTGCTGGTAGGCCGACGGCGTCAGCCGCAACTTCATGATCTCCATGGCGGCATACGGGATGACCATGCCGATCGCGACCTCGTTGGCCTGGATGTTGTAGGCATGCGCGGCGATCCGGTGATCGCCCGCCGACAACAGGAACGCCCCCATCGCAATGGCATGGCCGGTGCACGCCATCACCACCGGCTTGGGGAAGGACAGCAGGCGATACGCCAGCTCGAACCCGCCCCGGAGCATGTCGATCGCCGGCTGCGCCTCACCGGAGGTGAGGATCTTCAGGTCGAAGCCGCCGCTGAACACCCGATGGTTGCCGGTGATGACCAGCGCCCCGGCGTTGTCCGCCTCGGCCCGGTCGATCGCGTCGTTCAGGGCCTGCTGCATGGTGGGGCCAAGCGCATTGACCTTGCCGTCGTCCATCCTGATGACGGCGATGGAGTCTTTGGTGCTGTAGTGGACCGGGGCGGTCATCGGTTACTCCTTGCCGTCAGGCGGGCTGGCTGTGGTGTCTGCCCAGGTCGTCTTCGGCGTTACTCCAGCGCAGGCTGACATCGGTGGGTTCGTCGAGTTGGCGGGTGCGCCATCTGTCTTGGGTTTCCCGGACCGCGGCGTTGATCCGTTCGATCTCGCTGCGGAACACCTCGGGGCGGGTTTCCTTGCTGGCGTAGTGGAAGTAGGTCAGCAGGCCGCGCAGCAGCTCCAGCTTTTCCTTCTCCCGCTTGGCCAAATCGTGGGTGGTCATCAACTCGATGCGTTGAACGGGCGGCAGGGTGTTCCAGTCCAGCACCACGTCGGTCCGCAGCGGCGAACGCTCGCGCTGCCAGAACCGCCGGCCGTGTGACGGATCCGGCCGGTCGTAGTAGGTCACGGTGCCGGTGAAGCGGGATTCGATGCCACTGCCGATCTCGGCGCGGTCGAGCGCGGAATCCCACACCATGCGCCATTCCTGGCCGGGCGCCAGCATCGGCAGATTGTCAGGGAGGCGCAGTTCGACGACGTCGGCGTAGCCGTCGCTGGCGTTCTCGTATTCGGCCACGGTCGGGGGATTCGCGAAGGAGAACCCGATGTCGTAGGCAGCATTCCGGCCGAAATTGCGGACCACCAGTTCGATCACATGCCAGTCGGCGGAATGCGGCTCCATGAAGACCGCGACGTGGGGGCGGGTCTGCTCGGCCACCGCTCGGCGGTTGCGGCTGATTTGGCTGTTGGTGAAGATCAGCGTGACGACGGCCAGGACGATAGCCGCCCACGCTGCCCACGCAATCCAGGTGCCGGACCCGACGTGCGTGACACTTTGCCAGCTGTCCTGGATCCAACCCATGGAATCCACCCTCCGCTTATATCACAGGGGCGGTCGAGCCGACGGGTCGTGACCGAGGGCTCAGCCGCCCATCAACATCCGCCATTGGTCAAGGTTCGCGGCCCGATACACGTAGTTGGAACGCTTGACCTCCGACAGCGCGGCGCTGGGCTCCGGCGCATACCAATGGCCCGGAAACACCGTCGGATCACCGGGCAGCGTCGCGAGCCGCTGCAGGCTGCGGTACATCTCGTCGGAGTCGCCGCCGGGGAAGTCGGTGCGCCCGCAGCCCTCCAGAAACAACGTGTCACCGGCGACCAGGCGGCCGTCGAGCAGAAAGCACTGGCTTCCCGGCGTGTGGCCCGGGGTGTGCAGCAACTCGATCTCGATGTCGCCGATGCTCACCTTGTCATGGTCCTCGTGCGAGGTCAGGTCGCCCATGCTTATCCCGGTCACGCGCGAAACCCACAGTGCCTCATGGGTATTGACGTGCACCGGCACCGGGGCCCGCTCCAGCAGTTCGGCCAGCCCCGCCAGCACGAACCCCATCATCGATCCGCCCACGTGATCGGGGTGGTGGTGGGTGACCAGCACACCCGACAGGTGCATGCCGTCGGCCTCGAGCGCGTCGAGCAGATCGCCGGCGGCGTAGGCCGGGTCGACGACCACACAGTCACCGGTTTGCCGGTCGCCGATCAGGTAGGCGAAGTTGCGCATCTGCGTCGCCACCATGTCGCCGGCGGCGAAGTCGCGACCGGAAAGCAGTTGACGAAAGTACAGCCGGTCCTCTGACACGTGACCAGACTAGGACGCCGACC
>DASUVX010000083.1:0-22387 GCA_036378735.1 Pseudonocardiaceae bacterium
AGGTGGTGGCCAGGGGCGGGGTCGAACCGCCGACCTTCCGATTTTCAGTCGGACGCTCGTACCAACTGAGCTACCTGGCCGTTCGGGCCGCAGGCGACCCGCTGTGTTTTGAAGCGACCCAGACGGGACTCGAACCCGCGACCTTCGCCGTGACAGGGCGACGCGCTAACCAACTGCGCCACTGGGCCTTGCTCTCGTGCCCCCAACGGGATTCGAACCCGCGCTGCCGCCTTGAAAGGGCGGAGTCCTAGGCCGCTAGACGATGGGGACTTGGTCGTCCAGACCTGCCCGCGCCGGTGGCCCGCCGTGAGCACAACCAGCATAGGACACCACCGTGATCGGGTGCACGACGGGTACGCGTGTCGGCGACTAACCGCCGTCACCGCCCGGCGTTGTCACCGACGTACCGTGTCATCGGCGTACAGGGTCACCGACGTACCGGAGGGATGCCATCCTCGCCGTCGATGAGACCCAGCATGTCCAACAGCATCCGGCAGTCCTCGGCGCCGGTCGCCGATCGGGCTACCGACAGGCGAGCCCGGTCGACCTGCTCGGCCGTGACGCGATGCGGATCCTGCCCGCGCTGCATGGGCACTGAGCCCCTGCTCAGTTCCGCGCCAGTATCCAGACCGAGATCGTAGGTGCTCGGCAGTCGGCTCATTCGCCCTCCTGAACTTCGTCCTCACGTACGCGCATGTATCTACGTCGCCACCGCTCGGCGCAACCTATCTACCGTTCATCGCCAGGTGCAGCCTCCTACCGGGTGATTGCGTGAGGTTAACCAGCTCCAAAGGGCGTAAAACGCCCACCGCTCAGCGCTCGACCAGCGGTTGCCCCCGGCGAATGCCCCGGTCGAGGAGCTCGGCGAGGTGCAGCGCGCGCCGGCCCGTCGTCTGGGCGACCTGCTGGCGGCAGCTGAACCCGTCAGCCAGCACCAGCGCGCCGGGCATCGCCCGGATGGCCGGCACCAGCGAGCGTTGTGCCAGCGCAGCGGACAGTTCCTCATGTCCACGCTGGTAGCCGAAACTGCCGGCCAGCCCGCAGCATCCGGAGGCCCGTCGCACCCGGATCCCGGCCAAGCCCAGCAGCGCGTCGTCCGCCTCATGGCCGAGAACTGCGTGCTGGTGGCAGTGCACCTGCTGCACCGCGTCGTCCGGGCGCTCAGGCGGCTGCCAGTCCGGCGCCCGCTCGCGCAGCACCTCGGCAAGGGTACGAACCCGCTGCGCCAGCACGCCCGCCCCCGGATGGTCCGGAAGCAGCTCCGCCAGATCAGTGCGGAGCATGGCCACGCAGCTGGGCTCCAGGCCGACCACCGGAACCCGCGCCGCGAGCGCCGCCCGCAGCAGCCGCAGGCTGCGGCGCAACACCAGCCGGGCGGTGCCGAACTGCCCGGTGGTGAACCAGGTCAGGCCGCAGCACACGGTGCCTCGGGGCAGCTGGACGGCGAAACCGGCCGCCGCCAGCACCCGGGCAGCGGCGTGCACCACCTGCGCATCGAACGACCTGGTAAAGCAGTCCGGCCACAGCAACACCGCACCGCGAGAGCCACCGCCGGCCACCCGGGGCGGCCGGTAGCGAGCGAACCGGGGCAGCGGGCGCGCCGTGGATATCCCGCCCAGCCTGGCGAACCACGGCGCGATCCAATTCGCCACCGCCGGCGCCGACGAGCCGACCCGAGCCGCCAGCGGAAAACCACCCAGCGCGTAATGCCAGCGCGGCCGCAGCCGCCACCGGTAACGCTGGTGCAGGAACTCCGCCTTATAAGTAGCCATGTCCACGTTGACCGGGCACTCCGACGCGCACGCCTTGCAGGACAGGCACAGATCCAGCGCCTCATCGACCTCCGCCGAGCGCCAACCACCGGTCACCAGATCGCCGGCGAGCATCTCGGCCAGCAAGTGCGCCCGCCCGCGGGTGGAGTGCTTCTCGTCCCGGGTGACCTGGAAACTCGGGCACATCACCCCGGCCCCACCCAGCTGCCGGCACGCGCCGACGCCGACGCAGCGCCGGGTTGCCGCCACCAGGCTGCCGCCGTCTCCTCCCAACGCCAGGCTCACCGGCACCGGGCGCTCGCGTCCGGGACGCAGGTCCGCATCCAGCGGCCGGGGATCCACCAGCACCCCCGGGTTGAGCAGGCCGTCCGGATCGAAAATCGCCTTGAACTGCGTGAACAACCGCAGCACCGCCGGTGGGTACATCCGGCTCAGCAGCTCACCGCGGGCTCGCCCGTCACCGTGTTCCCCGCACAGTGACCCGCCGTGTGACACCGTCAGATCAGCGGCCCGCTCCAGCAACCGCCGGAAGTCTCGCCGTCCCGGCGCGCTGACCAGGTCGGCGTCGATCCGCACGTGCACGCAACCCTCGCCGAAATGCCCGTACACCGCACCGCGCCTGCCGTGCTCGGCGAGCAGGTCAGCGAAGCCGCGCAGGTAGTCGCCCAGCCGTGAGGGAGGTACCGTGGCGTCCTCCCAACCCGGCCACGCCTGCGATCCGTCGGGTAGCCGGGTCGCCAACCCGGCGCCGGCCTCGCGGATGCGCCACAGCGCTGCCCGATGCGCCGCATCGGCCACCACCAGATGCGGGCCTCCCAGCTCCGACGCCACGGTGCGAGCCCACGCCACCGCCCCGTCCAGCACGTCCGCGCCGAACTCGACGAGCAGCCAGGCCGCGCCCGCAGGCAGCTCGGGACGTCGACGGGTGCCCAACGCCGACGCCGCGACTAGTGCCGTATCCAAGCCCTCCACGGTGAGGGGGCGGTGGCGCAACAACTCCGGAGCCGCGTCGGCCGCCTCAGCCAGCGAGGGAAACCCCAGCACCAGCAAGGCCACCGCCGGCGGCGGCGCGACCAGCCGCACAGTCGCCTCCAGCAGCACCGCGCAGGTTCCCTCGGTGCCCACCAGGGCGCGGGCCAGCCGCGACCCGTGCTCGGGCAGCAGGTGTTGCAAGGCGTAACCGGAACCGCGGCGCGGCCAGTCCGGCAGTTCGGTACGGATCAACGCGCGGTTGTCGCGTTCGAGATCGGCCACCGCGGCCGGCAACGGTCCGGCGCCGGCCACCAGCCGGGAACCGTCGGGTAGCGCCACGACGAGTTCCTCGACGGCCTGCGCGGTGGTGCCCCAGGCCACCGAGTGCGTCCCGCAGGCGTTGTTGCCGATCATCCCGCCGAGCGTGCAGCGGCTGTGCGAGGACGGGTCCGGGCCGAAGCGCAGGCCATGTTGGGCAGCGGCGGCCTGTAGCGTGTCGAGCACGACTCCCGGTTGCACCCGCGCCAGCCGGGCTACCGGATCAAGCTCGAGCACCGCGTCGAGGTGGCGGGAGAAGTCGAGGATCACGCCGGGCCCGATGGCGTTGCCCGCTATCGACGTGCCGGCGCCCCGCGCGGTGAGCGGCACGCGGAACTCACGGCAGACGCCGATGACCGCGGCCACGTCCTCGGCAGTCCGTGGCAGCACGACGGCGCGCGGCGGTACCCGGTAGTTCGACGCGTCGGTGGCGTAGAGCGCGCGGGTCCCGGCGTCAGCTGCGACGTCACCGCGCACTGCTATGCGTAGTGCTCTGGTGAGCGCGTTGTCGTCCACGCCGGCAGGCGCGTGACGATCAGCGCGGGGGAGCGCCGAGTTCTAAGCGGGCGGAAAGCAGTGCGCTGACCGCGGCGCACGGCTGGCCGTTGCGCACCAACCTGATCGCGGAACGAACTTCCTCGAGGGCAGCGGCCGGGACGTCGTCACCCTGGCCTGCGGTTGCCTCGAGCCGTTCCGCGATGGATGTGATCTCCGCTGGTAGGGCGTCACCCATGAGGGCTGCCACCAACGCTTCTACCTCTTGCAGAAGGCTCTGCTGGGTAGTGTTGGATGCGCTCACGTCTTCTGAGCGTACTCGGCCGCCCGGCCATCATGAACCCGGTCATAATGCCGCCTAAACAAGTGCTCTCCGCCGGCATACCGGCCACGCCTCATGTGGGTGTCAGGCACCGACGCGTAGGCTCGCTCGGGTGGTGACCGGCAACGCGCTGATCCGGATCCTCGGCCTGTGTCTGATCGCGGGCCTGCTGGTGGCGGCCGTCCTGTTTCCCGTGGTAGGCGGTATCGGTCTTGCGTCGAACCAGGCCAGCGACACGGTCAGCAGCGTCTCGACCAACCTCGTGCAAAGCCAGGTGCCGGTGGTCACCACCATCACCGACAAGGACGGGGTGCCGATCGCCTACGTGTTCGACCAGAACCGGTTCAACACGCCGCCCAAGGACATCGCCGACACGATGAAGGCGGCGATCATCGCGATCGAAGACCGCCGGTTCTTCGAGCACAACGGCGTCGACTGGCGCGGTACCGCCCGGGCCCTGATGACCAACCTGTCCTCCAGCGGCAGCGCGCTGGAAGGTCAGGGCGCCTCGACGCTGACGATGCAGTACATCAAGAACTACATGCTCTACGCGGTCGCGCAGAACGACGCCGAGCGCGCCGCGGCCGTGGAGAGCACCCCGGCTCGCAAGCTGCGCGAGGTTCGGGTGGCGCTGCAGCTGGAGAAACAGCTGTCCAAAGACGAGATCTTGGCCCGGTATCTCAACATCGTGTTCTTCGGTCACAACGCCTACGGCGTGGCCTCTGCGGCCCGAACCTACTTCAACACCACCCCGGATCGGCTCACCCTTTCCCAAGCCGCGCTGCTGGCCGGCATGGTGCGCTCGACCACCGAGTACGACCCGGTGGAACATCCCGAGCAGGCACTGGCCCGGCGCAACATGGTGATCGACGAGATGACCAACGTCGGGTCGATCACCCGCGCTCAAGCCGACGCGGCCAAATCCGAGCCGCTGGGTATCCAGCGCCCACTGACCGGGCTGACCAACGGTTGCGTCGGCGCCGGCCCCGCTGACGGCTTCTACTGCCAGTACACCCTGGACTATCTCGCCACCCTGGGATTCCCCGAGGACAAGCTGCGCCGCGGCGGGTACCTGATCCGCACCAACCTCGACCGGCGGGCCAGTGACATCGCCAAGCGTGCGGCCACCGCGGAGGTCCCGACCCAGACGCCGGGAATCGCCAACGCGATGGCCATCGTGGAGCCCGGCCGCGACCGGCACGCGGTGCGGGCGCTGGTGGCCAACCGTGACTACGGTCTCGACGCCGATGCCGGCCAGACGTCCTATGCGCTGCCGTCTCTCGTGCAGGGCTTCGGCGCCGGGTCGATCTACAAGATCTTCACCTCCGCCGCCTTGCTGGAGCGCGGAATGGGGATCATGAATCCGGTGCCGGTGATGGACGCGTACACCTCGCGGGTGTTCCGAGACAACGGCGGCCCGTACACGGTGACCAACGCCGGCAAGTACCGCACCGGGTCGGTGTCCTTGCAGACCGCGCTGGCGATCTCCCCGAACACCACTTTCGTCGCGCTGGAAGACCGGATCGGCAAGATCGATCCGGTGGTGGACATGGCCTACCGGCTGGGTATGCGGCAAAGCCTGAACTTCAAGGATGCCGATGGTCGGACTATCGGTGACGCGGTGAAGAAGGAAAAGCGCGGCTCCTACACGCTGGGCGCCGAGCCGACCAGCCCGCTGGACCTCGCCAACGTCGGCGCCACCTTGATGAGCGGGGGCAAGTGGTGCCCGCCGACCCCGATCGACGCGGTGCTGGACCGCAACGGCCATCCCGTGCCGGTACCCGAAGCGCCCTGCGAGCAGGTCGTTCCGGAAGGGTTGGCGAACTCACTGGCAGTCGGGTTGAGCAAGGATGACCAACCCGGCGGTACGTCCTTCGCCGCGGCCCAGGCCGCGCACTGGAACCGCCCGTTGCTCGGCAAGACCGGCACGACGCAGGAGAACCGGTCCGCCGGGTTCCTCGGCGCGACGCCCCAGTACTCCGGCGCGGTGTTGGTGTGGCCGGACGGATCGCACCCGGCGCCGATTTGCGATACCGACCCACCCCGGTTGTGCGGCAGCGGGAACATTTTCGGCGGCAAGGTACCGGCGCGGACCTGGTTCGACGCGATGGGACCGCTGCACGAGGGGCTTCCGGTGATGCCGATGCCGCCCACCGAACCGCGTTACGTCAGCGGCGCCGGGCCCAACGTGCCCAACGTGATCGGGCAGGGCGAGAACACCGCCCAGCTCACCCTGGAGCGTTCCGGGTTCCGGGTGAAGCGCGTGGTGTCGTCGTCGGATCAGCCCGCCGGCCTGGTCGCGGCCGAATCACCGATGACCGCGCAGCCCGGTGACGAGATCACGATAACGATCAGCGACGGGACGGCTGGGCCGAGGCCGGCAGTGAACTCCTCGCCACCCGCGGCCCCTTACCGCCCACCGCATCGGCGCGACCAGCGCCCCGATTCCGGACGGGCGGAACGCGACAACGGTCCCCCGGATGACAACGGTCCCCCGGATCGCTTCGGCCGCTAGCCCGGTCCGACACCCCGACATGGAGACATATCGGGGTCAAAAGGGCCTCCACAAGCCCGATATGTCTCCATGTCGGGATTCGTGCGGCTCAGCGGCGGATCAGGTTCGCAGTGCGGCCATCACGGCGGAGGCCAGGCGTTGGCCTTCGGCGCGACCGGACGCCTTGGCTTTCGCCGCCTTCATCACCAGGCCGAGCTGGCCGAGCCCCGGGCGCTTGCCGAGTTGCCCGGTGACATCGTCGATGACCTCGCCGACCAGCGTCATCAGCTCGTCGTCGCCGAGTTGCTGAGGTAGGTAGCGGGCCAGCACCGCACCCTCGGCGCGCTCCCGGGTCGCCAGTTCATCGCGCCCGGCGGCGGCGAAGACTTCGGCGGCTTCCCGACGTTTCTTCGCCTCTCGAGCCAGCACCGCCAGCACCTCGTCGTCGGACAGCTCCCGGGCTGATGACCCGGAGACCTCCTCGGTGGTGATCGCAGTCAGCGCCATCCGCAGGGTCGCGACCGTGACGTTGTCCCGGGACTTGATCGCCGCGGACAGGTCGGTGCGCAGCCGATCCTTCAGCTCTGCCATCTCCCAAAGACTACGCCGGGTGAGTGGCGCCGCCCGCTTGGATACTCATTGCCACCCATGCGCTGTCCGAGCCAGCTAGGCTCGGGCACCATGAACCACTGGGGACGCGCCATGGTCGGCGCCGCCGCGCTGACCGTCGCAGGGACCACCTATGCCGCCGGGGTCGAGGTCCGCCGGTGGACGCTGCGGCAGGCCACCCTGCCGGTGCTGCCGATCGGGGCGTCGCCAGTTCGCATCCTGCACATCTCTGACCTGCACATGACTCCCCGGCAGCAGTCCAAGCAGCGCTGGGTGGCGAGCCTTGCCGACCTGCAGCCCGATCTCGTCGTGAACACGGGTGACAACCTGGCGCATCAGCGGGCGGTGCCGGCCGTGCTGCGAGCGTTGCGGCCGTTGCTCGCGTTACCTGGGGTGTTCGTCTTCGGCAACAACGACTATTACGGCCCCAAACCGAAGAACCCAGCGCACTACCTAGTCGGCACCGGCAAGAAGATCAGGGGCGCACCGCTGCCGTGGACGGATCTGCGTGCGGCCTTCGTCGAGCACGGTTGGCTGAACATGACCCATACCCGCCGCCAGCTCACCGTGGCTGGGCGCCGGATCGTGGTCGCAGGGGTGGATGATCCGCACCTGAAACGGGATCGCTACCAGCGGATCGCCGGGCGCGCCGATCCCGCCGCCGATCTCCGGTTGGGCCTGACGCATTCCCCCGAGCCACGGGTGCTGGACTCCTTCGCCACCGACGGCTACGACCTCGTGCTGGCCGGTCACACCCACGGCGGCCAGCTGCGGCTGCCCGGTTACGGCGCGATCGTGACCAACTGCGGGCTGGACCGCTCCCGGGCCCGCGGCGCGTCCCGCTGGGGGGCACACACCTGGCTGCACGTCTCGGCCGGCCTGGGCACGTCGCCGTTTGCACCGGTTCGCTTCGCCTGCCCACCCGAAGCGAGCCTGCTCACGCTGGTGCCCCGCGACACCGGCGTCCCCATGCCAGCCAGCGCATGGCACGCCGCGGGCGTCGGCTAGACTCGTCGGCGTCCATCCGGGGTGTGGCGCAGCTTGGTAGCGCGCTTCGTTCGGGACGAAGAGGCCGTGGGTTCAAATCCCGCCACCCCGACGCCAAAACCGCAGGTCAGGGGCCAGTTCTGAAGGTTGGGGAGCTGGTCCTTGATCTGCTGAGTGACTAACTGCGTGACTATCGATCCCTTCCCGGTAGGGCATCTTTTTGGCGTTGCGCTATCTCAGAGATGGTGGTCGTGGCCAGCCGCGGTTTCGGGAATCGACACCGGGCGGAGACCGTGGTGCGAAACCGGTGACGTTGCCGGGCCGGCGCATTTAGCAGTTAGCGGGCGAGGGCGCTGGGCACCGATGCGGGCCGGGGCATGATCGCCGTGCGCCCACGGTCGAGCCGGCCCGAGCAGCGTCTCGAGCTGTCTTGCGTCCGTTTGCTTGTTGATGCTGCCGACGGCATGGTCTTGAACCGCGAGTGGACGGCGGCGGCTGGCAAGGTGCCTCGATGGCCCACTGGTGAATGGAGCCTAGCGGTTGGCGCCTCAACGCTCATCTTCGACGACGTCGAAGTCGATCAGGTGAACGGGGACGAAGATGACAACTGATCCGGTCCGTAGGTGGATGGGTCCTGGGATCATCTCCGGGGCCGTCGCTCACTCGGGATGATCTGCGGTGCTAAAGAGGCGGGTCCATGGCTGTTGCTCCTTGTTGGAGCACTGGCCTGATTTGTTTGCGGTAGACCAGCTCGGTGACGGCGGTGCTGCTGTGGCCGACAAGTCGGGAGATTTCTTCTAGCGGGACGCCACTGTCGGAGAGCAGGGAGACGAAACTGTGGCGTAGTTCCCTGGGGGTCCACTCGGCGGGGTTGACTCCGGGTGTACCGCGGATGGCGCGGCGGAACTCGCGGCGGACGTGGGAGGGGTCCAGCGTGTGGGGTGCCAAAAAAGTTGGTCACCTGCGCTGATCAGCGGGTTTATGCAGCTCGTTCGTACTCGTTGATCAAGCTACCAAGAACCGGTCGACGCTTGATCTGTTCGTAGTTAAGGTCGGCCACGGGGTGGGTCGGTTGCGGTGGGTGCAGTTCGCGGGCACGGTGCGGCCGTCGACCGTTGTAATGGCGAAGGTACTCGGCGAGCACCAGACGCAAGTGCCGCTCACCGAAGATCAACATTCGGTCGGTGAGTTCGGCTCGGACGGTGCGGACAAACCTTTCGGCGAAACAGTTCGCCTGCGGGCAGCGTGGAGGAATCCGGATTACCCGGATGCCCACATCGGCCAGGACGGCGTCGAAGGATGTGGTGAACTGGCCAGCCCGGTCGCGAACGAGGATCCGGAACTGGGTCACACGATCACCGAGATCCACCACGAGGTTGCGGACTTGTTGGGTGGTCCATCGGCCATCAGGGTTGGTAGTCGCGCCCAACAGGTGTACAGACCGGTTAGCGACCTCAAGGACGAACAAGACGTAGATCCGCTTGAGGGTGACCGCGCAGTCCACGTGGAAAAAGTCGCAGGCCAGCATCGTCGATGCCTGAGCGCGCAGGAACTGCCGCCATGGCGTGTCAGGGCACCGCGCCGGCGCCGGAGGTATCCGCAACCGCTGCAGGACGCGACGGATGGTCGAGGCTCCCACGCGGTGGCCGAGTTTGAGCAGCTCGCCCTGAATGCGCTGGTATCCCCAGCGGGGATTCTCCCGAGCCATGCGCTCGATCAGCACGGCCACCGCCTCCTCGACGGGTGGGCGCCCGACGCGGGTCGGATACGTCCACTTTTTGGCGACCAGGCGGCGATGCCAGCGCAGGATCGTGCCTGGCGTGACCAACCGATGCCTGCGCAGCATCGGCGGCAACCTCCGGATCAGCGCGGCGAAGACCGCGCGATCCGCCCAGTCCAGGCGGGGCTTCGGGTGCGCTCGGCGCAACACGGCAACTTCATGACGCAGCACCAGCAGCTCGATGTCCTTAGACGTCGATGAGCGGCCCAGCAACAACAGCAGGTTCAGCAGCTGAAGGAAGATTAAGTACAGCAGGCGCAACGACACGGCGCACGATCATGCCTGCCAGCCGGCCACACTGATCACCCAGGTCAGCGGCGCAGGCCGACTTCTGGAACCCCACAGGCTCTCCCATGACGTTTCATCGACAAACCACCGATCACCGGGAACGTGTCGACAGGGTCGTGCCGCGTCGATCAACAAGGGTGTGAGGCGCTCCACCCACCAAAAGACCGTGACGTGATCGACGGTGATGCCTCGCTCGGCCAGCAGTTCTTCGACGTCTCATTAGGAGAGTCCGTAACGGAGATACCAACGCACTGCAAGCAGGATCACCTCCCGCGGAAACCGGAAGCCGGCGAACGCCGATCTCGGTGGAAGGACCGGACGAACACGGCAGCTGTGGCGCATGGGCTTGATCATGCCGAGCGACGTCTTCCCTCCATGCAACAGTCCCCCATGTCCCGCGATCATGTCATGATCACGGCGGGTCACTGAAGCCCGAGGTCAGAACTCATGTGACGAGTTTTGGCACGGCACACGATGCGAGGACTCCACATGCTGCGTTCAGCACACGTCATCAGTACCGGACACGCATTCGTCCAGAACCGCCGCGGACACTACGAACTCGCCACCCACGTCGACTCGAGAAATCGGATCCCCGCAGCCTTCGCCGAACTCGTCCACGCCATTCAATCTGACTTAATTTGGCGCCATAGCGGTCAGCCCCGACCACTTCCTGGCAGCGCAACATGCCTTGACGGGCTCGGCTATACCCGCCACTTACGAGTCCTCGAGCGGAAGCTCGAGGTCAAGCCGCGTCCCCTCGCCGGGACGGCTGTGCAGCCGCACTGTCCCGCCGATGGCTTCCACGCGGTCTTTCAGGCCGATCAGACCGGAGCCATGCGTGGGATCTGCTCCGCCGATGCCATCGTCACTGACCGAAAGCCGCAGGAGCTGATGGACCCCCTCGACAAGATCAACACTGATGTGAATCGTTGAGGCGCTGGCATGCTTGGCTACGTTCGTTAGCCCCTCAGAGACGACATAGTAGGCAGTTACCTCGACACGTTCGGGCAGCCGGGCCTCCGTCCGTACGTCCAGTCGCACCGGGACGGGCGAGCGTCGAGCGAGTGTCCTCAGCGCCGCAGCGAGACCACCTTCGACCAGGATCGCCGGATGGATCCCGCGGGTGATCTCCCGCAGCTCGTCGAGCGTGCTGGTCAACCCAGCAGCCACGCGGTCAAGTTCACCGGCGAGCTGGTCGAGCACGGGCGGCACCGCCGCCCGCGCCGCACGCAGCCGCAGCGCCAGCGAGACCAGCCGCTGCTGCGCGCCGTCGTGGAGATCACGCTCGATCCGGCGCCTGGTCTGGTCAGCGGTGGCGACGATGCGCGCGCGGGAGGCCGTCAACTGGGCATGCGCCTCTGCGTTGGCTATCGCGGTGGCGACGAGCCGGGTGAAGTCGGCGAGGTGCTCCTCTGTGCTCGGTGCTAGCGGCTCCTCGCGGGTCGACGCGACGACCACGACACCCCACACGCGGCCCTCGACATTGATCGGCGCACCAACCGCAGAGCCGACGTTCTTGACGTTGGCGTCCATGGCGAGGATGCCGGGGGCGTCTGCGCAGCTGTCCTTGCGTGCCGGCCGCCCAGTATCGAAGATCAGCGCGGTGATGGTTTCCCCTTCCAGGCTGATTCTCCTGCCGACGGGGATAGGGTCGTCGCCGGTCCTGCTCCAGGCTCCCACCAGCTCAAGAGTGCGGTTGGGGTGGTAACGGCCTACCAACGTGTAGTCGGCGGCGATCAGGACCTGCCCGACCTCTTCGGCGACCGCCGCAAACACCGCCGCTGGCGGCTCCCCACGAGCGACCAGCGTCGCCACCCGCCGCAGTGCGGCCTGCTCGTCGGCGAGCGTGCGCAGCTCCTCGCGCGCCTGTGCGTTGGCGATAGCGGTCGCGACGAGTTCGATGAATTCCGCCAGCCGGTGCTCCGTGCCAGCGGGCAGCGCGTCCTCGTGCGTCGACGCAACGATCATCACTCCCCACAGCCGACCTTCCACGCTGATGGGCGCGCCGACCGATGAGCGCATTCCCAGCTCACCTGCGGCCGTGGCGACGGCACTGGCGTCGTAGGCAAGGTTGTCGATTCGCCCGGGCTCCTTGCGCTCGAACACCAGCGTGCTCACGTTGCGCCCACCCAGACCTGCCCGTCGGCCAACGAGCTGGTGGTTGCCCGCTCTGCTCCAGCTTCCGACGACCTCCACGGCGCTGTCGGGGTCGTAGCGGGCCACCATCGTGAAGTCGGCGGCGGCGAGGACCTGCCCGACCTCCTCGGCGACCGCCGCAAACACCGCCGCTGGCGGCTCCCCACGAGCGACCAGCGTCGCCACCCGTCGCAGTGCGGCCTGCTCGCCGGCGATCATCCGCAGCTCCTCGCGGGCCTGCGTGTTGGCGATCGCGGTAGCGACGAGTTCGGTGAAGTCCACCATGCGCTGCTCGGTGTCAGTTGGCAGCGGTGCATCTCGTGAAGCGATGACGATGGCGCCCCATAGGCGCCCGCTGACGACGATGGGGCTGGCCACCGAGCAACAAACTCTCTCGGGTCGAATGATCTTCTCGATGACCTGTCCGGAAGAGTGGCCGTAGTCGTCGACGCGGGCGCAGCGTCCGGTGCGGTACACGGCTTCGATCGCGAGCGGTGGCTCAAGGGTCCATCGGGTGCCCGGCGGGGTATCGGCGCCGGCCGTGGCGAAGAGGGTCGCCGTGGCGTCGCGCTCGAAACGGAAAATCATCGCGCCGTCGGCGTCGAGCAGGGCTTGCACCTCGGTAGCCACCGCCAATAACACCTCAGCCGGGGTCACCGAGTGCGCCACCAGCGTGGCCACCCGGCGTAGCGCGGCCTGCTCGGCGGCGATGCGGCGCAGCTCCACCCGGGCTTGGGCGTTGGCGAGCGCGGTGCCGAGCAGTTCGGTGAACATGGCGATACGCAACTCGCTGCCGGCGGGCAGCTGCGGGGCCTGCATCGATGCCGCGATGACCACGCCCCATAGCCGGCCTTCGACGGTGATCGGCGCGCCCACCCCCGATTGCATGCCGAGCTGCCGGACCAGCGCCGGGAGCGAGCCTGGCGGTCCTTCGAACTTCTCAGTGCGCGCTGGCTGGCCGCTGCGCAACACCAACACCGCCACCCCCACGCCTTCGATGGTCAGGCCGCGCCCCTGCGGAACCGTCACACCGGGACCGCCCCAGCCGCCGATCACGGTCCCCGTCCCATCCAGCTCGTAGCGCAACACCATCGTGACGTCAGCACCCAGCAGCTGCCCGACCTCCGCGGCGACCGCCGACCACGTCTGGGATGGCGAAGCTCCGCCCGCCACCAGCGTGGCGACCCGGCGCAGTGCAGCCTGCTCGCTCGCCAGCTGCTCCAGCTGCCGCTGCCGCTGCGCGCTGTCCTGCCGGGCGGCGCGCTCCTCGTCGAACAGGTGCAGCATCCGCATCGTGATCGAGCTGGCGTGTGCGATCCCGCGCAGCAAACTCGCTTCCTGGGCATCCAGGCCGGTCCCGCACCGCGCGACCACCAGCCTCGCGCCCGGCGGGTGCTCCAGCTGCACCGCGGTCGCTGAACACACCCCTAGCCTCGGCACGGCCAACTGACCCTCCACGCCGGGAGCAACGGCGGCAAGCTGGGCCACCGGCACCGCCGAATCCGGATACCCGACCGCCGAGAGCAGCTGATCGCCGCACACGATGGCGGCAATCTCGGCGTCGAGTTCCTCGGCTGTTCGTTCGACCGTGGCCAGCGCGGCGGCCGCCTCCGTCCCAGCGGCGGACAGGGCCGCCAGGAACTCGGCCAGCTGCTGGGTTGACCACGCCGAGGCAGACATTGGCATGCTCAGCTGATCGACAAGACGACCAGCGTCTGGTTGTGGAAACCGCGCATCCCCCGAGTACGCGCGATTTCTCCGTAGGTATAAAACCCTGCGACGGGCACTTGCTCGGCAATGAGGGCCAGCCGCTGTATCTCTGTGTGGATCCCCTGGCCTCCGAGCACGCCACGTCGGGCAATCCAGTCCAAAGCAAGCATGCCCAGCGGCGGGCGACCGTCCAGCGCGGCCAGTGCGTCGCGGCAGGCAGCATCGGTGGCCGCGAGCACGGAATCGGCGTCCCCTTCCATGGTCCACACCAGGGCACCCTGCGGGATCTGGGCAATGCAGCGCAACGAACCGTCGGTGAAATCGGCGTCCCCGATGAAGCGCACCTGCTCCTCGCCGCTGGGCCGGCCCACCCCAAACGGGTGGGTCAGCGCCAGGCGCGGGAAGCTCTCCTCGGTCCCCGGCTTGCCCGTGATGCCGGGGCCAATGTGCTTGAGGTCAACGTCGAGAGCAGGCCGGTCGTCGAGGGTGTAGACCCGGTTTCCGCTGCTGCGGGTGACCAGCATCGGCTCGCCAACGCGCCGCCAGCCGTGCCGCACGCCGATTCCCAGCGGCGCATCCGAGGCGATCCCGGCGGCGACCACCGCGTCGGTGAGGACTTGATCGTCATACCGCTGGAATGTCATGGTCATCTGCAGATCGTCGCCGGCTGACCCACCGATCAGCGGCACGCCGGCGCCGACGACTCCGTAGGCGCCCTGGACGACCTCCTGCTGATCGCCGGCAAGGCCGTCGGTCATAACAACAGCACCCGGTTCGGTCGATCCTGCCGAGATGGCAAGCAGCGCGCCGCCCGCGCGCCCGCCTGGCGTAGATCCTTCGACGCTTCCTTGGCGGCCGCGGTGCCGATCTCGAAGCCGTCACCGCCGAAGGCGGCAACGACGATACTGGCTTCGTTCGGCCCGCTTGTTGCGATCTCCCCGGTTGTGGTATCTCCGATGACCGGCGCACCCGCTGACCGCGTGCGGATCTGCGCCAGCAGCTCCGCAAGGTCGCAGGACGGCGAACAGAACACCACCAGCAGCTTCGCGTCGCCGTGCACCAGCGCCTCATCCGCGGCCCGCATACCCGGGTCTGGCTGGGCGGCATCAGCGGACCCGACAGCAAACCAGCGAGGCGCAGGCATGGATCGCACACCTTCTTCCCTCTGCTCAGAGAATGCCGCTGGCAACCAGATGCGGCGCACTGTCATCGCGCGAGCAGCGCACCAATCGCCTCCGCAGACAGCTCAGACTTGGACACAAACCCAACCGCCGGACATGCCTCGATCAGGTCGGCGAACTCCTCCTTCGCGTAGGCCGAGATGAGGATCACGCTCCTCGCGTCGATGCCGCCGTCATCCACCAGCTTGCGGGCCACAGCGAAGCCGCTCTCGCCGTTGAGATCGATGTCGACGAGCGTCACGTCCGGACGCAGGTCACCGGCACACGCCAGCGCCTCCTCGCCCGTGGAGGCCACCGCGACGACATGCACGCCCTCCCGCTCAAGCAGCACGCGGGCCGCCTCGCGAAAATCCGCGCTATCGTCGACGATCAAGCAGCGTAGTGCCACCTGCGCAGCATACGAGCGCGACCGGCGGGGCACGCAATGCAGCTAGCGCCAATTCGCGATGCGCTAGCCATTCCCTGCCCCCGAACCGGAAATTTGCAGTCTCCTGGAATCGCGGTTCCCACTCACGTACGGACGAGCAGCGGCTGCGCTGGCATCGCGGCGGGGTGTGGTAACGGTTTCCCTACAAGATAAAGGGGTGTTCACCACCATAGCTTCTGGGGGATACCAGGATGGGCCGGCTGGTGGCGGCGGCGCATCCTACAGCAGTTCGAACACGCCAAAGGACATCAGATGAACGCCACCACCGCCGCCCCACTGAACCACCTGACCGGCTCCGGCCGTGCGCTCCTCGAGGCAGCGTGACCAAATGATCATGGCCGGGACAACGACCGTGCAGCCCGTGCTCGTCGGCCACAAGGGCTGTGACCGCTGCAGCCCACGAGCGAAGGTTCGGGCGCTGCTGCGCAACGGTGGCGAGCTGCTGTTCTGCGGCACCACGCCCAAGAGCATGGCCCCCGACTCCACGACATCGGGGCCATGCTGAGTCCTGCTCTGTGACCAGCCAGGCCAGACCAAACACCAATTGTCGGATGCCCTTCGACCGGCGAGGTGATGAGCTTTGAACCCGACGGTGCTACTCACTGCATTTCTGGCTTCGGCAATCGAAGTCATTGAAATGGTTGCGATCGTGGTGGCAGTAGGGGTGGCGCGCTCCTGGCGAGCGTCGCTGGTGGGCGCAGGCGCGGGTGTGCTCGTGCTCGCAGCGCTGGTTGCCGGGCTGGGCACGGCGCTGCGCGGCGTACCGCTGGCCCCGGTGCGACTGGTCGTCGGCGCGTTGCTGCTGGTATTCGGGTTGCAGTGGCTGCGCAAGGGCGTGCTACGAGTTGCCCGCGACGGGTGGGACGTGGGCCATCGCCTCCCAGACGTCGACGTTGCCGACCTGGTCGAACGCCGATTCGACTGGACCGGGTTTGTGCTGTCGTTCAAGGGCGTATCGCTAGAAGGCCTTGAGGTAGCGGTGATCGTCGTGGCGTTCGGGGCGGCAGCCGGCGCGCTCGGCTCGGCCGTAGTGGGCGCCGCCGCCGCGATCATCGCCGTGGCCGCCATCGGCGCGCTAACCTACCGGTTGGTGGCCCGAATCCCACGGCGGGCACTCCAGCTGTTCGTCGGGGCCATGTTGACTACTTTCGGCACGTTCTGGGCCGCGGAAGGCCTCGGCGTGGCCTGGCCTGGCGATCAATTGGCGCTGCTCGCCCTCGGGGTGGTCTACGTCTTGGCAGCGCTGGGACTGATGCGTTGGGTCCGCCATCGGCAGCGCGAAACCATACAACTGGCGGAGCGATCAACCTCCGCGCCATCTCCCTCGGGGAGGCATCGATGAGCAAGGTCGTGCGCGGCGTCCGCACGTTCGTCATGTTCTGGGTGGACTTCGTCATCGGCGACGACTGGACCGTGGCCGCTACGGTCGCGCTCGCCCTCCTCGGCACCTGGGGTCTGACACACGCCGGGATCGTCGCCTGGTGGCTGCTCCCCCTCTGCGTACTAGCCGTCACCACGGTCAGCATTGCCCGCGCGGTTGAACGCGAACATCGGCACGACCGATCCGCTCATGATCCCCACCACCCTGCGGGCGCGGTGGGCACGAAGTAATTTTGCAGCTGGCAGGTAAGAGAAGAGTCCAGCCGGCCGGGAACGCAGATAGGCGTTGGCCCTGACGACATAGGGCCGCTGCGAGACGACTCTCGACGTCATGGACGTCATCACTGATACAGCCCCAGAAGTCGTCCCCGAAGTCACAGAGGTGGTTGGTCCTACCGCGGGCCGGAAGTACGCCACTGAGCTCATCGGGACGTTCCTTTTCCTGTTCGCCATCGCCGCCAGCGTGCTGAGCACCAGCTCGTTTGCCCCGCTGGCCATCGGCGCAGCCCTGATGGTCATGGTTTACGCCGGTGGACACGTTTCCGGTGGCCACTACAATCCCGCGGTAACCCTTGCCGCACTGGTCCGCGGCCGGATCGGACCCGCAGACGCCGTCGCGTACTGGGTTTCCCAGATCGTGGGTGGCGTGCTCGGTATGGCGCTGGCCCGCTGGGTGGTCCACCCCGCGCAGGTCAGCACCTTGGCCTTGTCCGGCCATCTGCTGGGTGCCGCCTTCGTGGCCGAACTGGTGTTCACCTTCGCGCTGTGCTACGTGGTGCTCAACGTGGCCACCAGCAAGGATCACCCGAACAACTCGTTTTACGGTCTGGCCATCGGCTTCACCATCCTGGTCGGCGCGATTGCCGTCGGCGCGATCTCCGGTGGCGTGTTCAACCCGGCTGTCGCCATCAGCGGCGCCGCGATCGGCCTGTTCGCCTGGCCCACGCTGTGGATTTACATCGTTGCCCAGCTAGTCGCTGGTATCGCAGCCGGACTCGCCTTTCTCGCCCTCAACCCCGACGACAAATGATCCGGATCCGCCGGGGGCGTTGGCGATCGGGCCGGACGCCCCCTTACGCGGAGCGGCGGGGACCTCCAGCTGAGCATTTTCCGCGGAAACAACATGCTGGCCGGTGCGATAGCCGCCGCGGCGCTGATCCTCGGCGATGCTCTATTGGTGTCACGGCCACGAGTCAACCGTCAGCCTCGGCGCGGCCGGCAAACACGCCAAGCCTGCAACAGGGTTACATCAGTGTGGTGCAGAAGGTGCTGCCCTCGGTCGTGCAGATCACCACCGGCCGGCACCTACCTACCTGACGACCTTGGTGCGATGCTGCCTGAGGCCATCCAGACAAGTGCCTTGATCAACCCGGGGAACAGCGGTGGCGCGCTGGTCGACCTGGCCGGCGAGGTCATCGGGGTACCGACGCTGGCCGCAATGAAGCCGGCGGGAGATGCCAGGGGCAGTGCTCCCGCGCCGGGCATCGGTTTCGCGATTCCCAGCAACGTTGTCACCAACATCGCCAGGCAGCTCGTAGCGCATGACGGTCACGTGGTCAATACTCATCACGCTGAACTCGACGTCCGCCTGGTCACCGTGGTGGGCGCGACCGGTCAGCCGGACGGCATCGGCGTCGTCAGCGTGGTGCCTGGTGGACCGGTCGCGGCGGCCGGAGTACAACCCGGCGAGGTGATCACCGCGGTCAACCACACTCCAGTGCACAGTGCTCCCGAGCTGGCCCAGGTACTGGCCAACCTCGATCCGGGCCAGACCGTCCTCGGAAGCTAGCCCCGGCCGACCGCATCCAGAACGCGGTCGAGGAGCTGTGTCATGGGTTCAGGCTCATGAGGACTTTGTAGAGTGCCGCAAGGTCGCGGTGTCCGTAGCCCAATTCGGCTGCCCTGGCAAGCATGTCGTCGGCGACACCGGCCGAGGGCAGGGGAACCCTACGTTCCCGCCCGGCCGCCAAAGCCAGACGGATGTCCTTGTGCATCAAGGACACGTCGAACCATGCTTCGTCCGGCAGGTTCAACACGAGTGGCACGCGAGCCCTGAGCATCGGCGAGCCGATCGAGCTGTGGACCATCACCTTGGCGGCCAGCCGGGGGTCGATCCCGTCGCGCTGCGCAAGCAGCAGCCCCTCGCTGAACGCGAGCATCTGCACGGCGAGGCTGATATTGATGGCGAGTTTGAGCACCAGCCCCTGCCCGTTGTCGCCGATGCGTGTCGGCGTTCCCAGCTCACGCAGGACTGGTTCCACCCGCGAGTAGGCCTGCTCGTCCCCACCCACCATGATCGTGAGCGTGCCCGCCTGCACCTGGGGAACGCTCCCGGACACCGGTGCGTCGAGCATGGCCGCGCCACACCCGCGCACCCGCCGAGCGAGTTCCCGGCTGGCGCGTGGGCTGACCGTGCTGAGGTCCACCCAGATCTTCCCGGGTGCCAGACCGGCGAGGATACCGCCGGGCCCGGACGCAACGGCGTCAAGCACTCCGTCGTCGGGCAGCGAGGTGAAGATGATGTCGGCCGGCTCTGCGACCTCGCGGGGACTGCCGCACCAGCGCAGGCCCTCATCCACGAGAGGCTGCGCGTGCTCACGGGTTTGATCTTCACCGTAAACCGGATATCCCGCGGCGAGGAACCGGGCTGCCATGTTCGCTCCCATGTGCCCCAGCCCGACGAAGCCCAGTGTCGTAGTCGTTGTTGCGGTCATCGTTGCAGCCCCGCCCTCAATCGAACTCTGTCCCGCGGCAATTATCGGTCGGAACGGCTTCGGTGGTCATCACTGCCAGCCGCCGTATCCTCTTCCGGCTAGCCCCCGTTCGACCCGGGACACGGCCACTAGCGCGGTATTGCTGATCACTCGACAATCTGGACGACCGCCATCATGCCCCCGTCCTCATGATTGAGGATGTGGCAGTGAAAAACGGTCTTACCGGGGTAGTTGGTGAACTCGATCCGGATGACGATCTGTCCCTTGGCGGGGACGTTCGCGACATCTTGCAGGCTGTAGGCGTCGTGCGGCCGGCCGTTGGTGCTTATCAACTGGAAGTGGTCGGTGTGGACATGAAATGAGTGTTCTTCATTGCTGTCGTTGCGGACAGTCCATTCCTCGACGGCGCCCAGCCTGGATTGGATGTCGACCCGGTTTGGATCGAACTGTTTGCCGTTGATGTAGAACTCATTTCCTGCCGCGTTTTCCGACAATACGATGGTTCGCCGCGCGGCGATCATGGCCTTGCCGAGATCCTCTGCGGGCGCGAACGTGGTGGGCAGCGCGGCCGGACGCACGGGCGACCCTTCGGATTTCAGGGTCGCGAGGGGTGCTTGGGGGAACTGGTTACCCGCGGGCCCGGTGTTGTACGGCAGGGTCTCCAGGACGGTGCTGCCGGGCGGGCCGCCCTGCACCAGCACGTCGAACCTGGTACCTGCGGCGAGCAGCAGCGAGTCAGCTGCCCAGATCCGGTCCGCGGGAAAGCCGTCGTGGCCGATCACCTGAAATCTTTGTCCCCGGAGGCGGACGTTGTAGTAGATGTTGGCGCTGATGTTGGCGAGCCGCCACAACTGAGTCTCGCCGGGCCGGATGTGAATAGTGGGGTTTATCTGACCGTTGACGGTGCGGTTGGTGGTCGCGCCGATGTGAAGATCAGCGGTCTTCACCGCATCGCCATCTACCTGGAAATCCTTCAGCGCGATGACATGCTCGGTGATGTGGCGCAACTCCGGCGGCAAATACTGCGTCAGCCCGTCGACGATGAGGATGCCCGACAGCCCCCCGCCGACCTGAGGGGCGGTGAGTGGGTGCCCATGGGGGTGGTACCAGTACGTGCCCGGTTTGAGGGTGGTCGGGAATTGGTAGGAATAGTTGAAAGTCTGGCCGGGGTGCACGTGAATGAAGACGTTGTCGGAGTTACCGCCTGGTGATACGTGTAGCCCGTGGGTGTGGAGGTTGGTATCTGTTCCCAACCGGTTTTCCAGCGCCAACTCCACCCGGTCACCGGGGTGGATCCGTAGCGTGGGTGGCATGTAGTGACCGTTGTAGGTCAGGGCCGACAGCATGCGGCCGGCCAGGTTCACCTGCCTTCGCTCGACGACGAGCCGGACGTTCAAGACCCCGTTATGGCTGACCAGCTCCGGTGGGTCCGTCAGGGTGGACGCCTCGGTGGTCTGCGACCCTCCACCGCAGGCCAGCACGGTCGTGATCAGGCAGATCACCAGCGTCACCACCCGGCAGTATCGGGATAGCCGCATTCCTCCCCCTTCGCCGCTTGGTACCAGCTACTCGGTGGGGCTCGCTTCCGGATGCCCGCCGCCGGCCATCACCGGAAGCTCGCAGGACACCGTAGTGCCGTCGCCTACCGGGCTGTGCACGGAGAACGTCCCGCCCAGCGCCTCGATGCGGTCCTTGAGCCCGAGCAGCCCGGAGCCCCGCACCGGGTCGGCGCCACCGATACCGTCGTCACGCACACGCAGCCGGAGCGTGCCGCCGGAGGTCTCCGCGTCCACCTCGACAACCGAGGCGCGCGCGTGCTTCGCGGCATTGGCGAGCATCTCCGAGACGACGTAGTAGGCGCCCACTTCGATGGGCTCGGGAAGCCGGCCGTCGACCCGCACATCCACTTCCACCGGGACGGCCGAGCGTCGCCCGAGCGCGCGCAGCGCCGGGCGCAGGCCCGCTCTGGACAGGATCGCCGGGTGGATGCCCCGGGAGATCTCCCGCAGGTCATCGATCACGCCCATGAGTTCCGCGGCTACGCTCGCGATCTCGGTGCGGAGCTCGTCACGTTCGGAGGATTCTGCCGCCGCCGAACGCAGCTTGAGTGCCAGCGCGACGAGGCGTTGCTGCGCGCCGTCGTGCAGATCGCGCTCGATGCGCCGCCGGGTCTCATCGGATGCGGCGACGATTCGCGCGCGGGAGCTCATCAGCTCAGCCCGGCTTTGCGCGTTGGCGACCGCCGTCGCGACCAGGTCGGTAAACCCCGTCATCCGCTGCTCGGTGTCAGGCGGCAGCGGCCCCTCCTCCGATCCGAGAGCAATTGCTCCCCATAACCGGCCATCGACGTGAACCGGTACCGCAACCGCAGTCCGCAGGCCTTCGCCCAGATAGGGCTCCCCACCCGGGATGTCGCGGTAGTCATCGACCCGGGCGGCCCGCTCGGTACGCCGGATGGTCGCGGCCAGCCCGGCCGCGGGTAGCCCTTCCAGCGTTCGGCGGCGCGGACGTGGAGGACTAGTTGTTCCCTCGTTGGCGACCAGTGTCACCGTCCCGTCGAGCTCATACCTGATCATCCGGGCGGTGCCCCCACCGAAGTGGCGCAACGCTTCCTTGGTCACCGCCGCGAACACCGCCTCGGGCGCTTCGCCCCGGGCGACCAGCATGGCCAGGCGGCGCAAGGACGCCTGGGTGTCGGCCAGTTCGCGCAGTTTCTGCGCGGCCTCGGCGTTGGCGATCGCCATCGCGGCCAGCTCCATGAAATCCGCCATGCGTGACTCGGTGCCCGCTGGGAAGTCCTCC
>DASUVX010000084.1:0-8368 GCA_036378735.1 Pseudonocardiaceae bacterium
ACCTGTTGGAGTCGGAAAGGAACGGGCTCATGGCATCAACAAGGGGGAAGGTAGCTCGCTTCATCACGATCTCGATCAGCTGCATAGGGCTGGCCGTATCGACGTTGGCCTGCTCGAAGCTTCCAGCAGAGAACAGCAACCAAGGCAACGAACGGACCCAGGCGGAGGCAGCGATCCGGCAACAAGAGGATGGCCAGATCAAAGCCATCGGTGCCAGACAGCTCGACGCCACCGTCTCCTACTACGCTGACGGAGCAGTCGTCTCAGCGCCTAACTCCCTGGATGCTCGCAACAAAGACGAATACCGGCAGACATGGCAGCAAATCTTCGCGGCCGTGCCGGCTGGGATGCCCTTCAGCGCCGGGACCACCAAGGTCGAGGTGGCCAACTCCCACGACTTGGCCTACGCCCTAGGTTTCTACACGATAGACAGCCCACCCGCCGACAAGGGAACGTTCCTCGACGTCTGGAAAAAACAGCCAGACGGGTCATGGAAGATAACAGCCGCCATCATCAAATCCGACATGCCCGCCCCGGCGCCTGCGCGGTAATCACCTGTCAGTCGGTTCGCTCGCTGGGGTCGTCGGGATCTAAGTCGTGCAGCGGGTAGACAGCGCGCCGGGTCTCCTGGATCGCCCGGTCCAGCTCGGTGCCGGCGGTCCCGTCCCAGCTCGTCCAGCGGGGCTCAGCGCCATCCGTCATCGAAGTCGGTAGCTGCTCGCCGTACGCCACGGAGGCGGCATACTCCGTCCAGTCAGGCGGCACCTCCGTGTGCACGTCAACCTCGCGGCCAAGGACGGTGGCCAGCAGATGCGTCCATGACCGCGGGACCACCCGGTACAAGGAGTAGCCGCCCCCGCCGAGGGCCAGCCAGCGACCACCGGCGGTCGTCTCGGCGAGGTCGGCCAACGCGCGGTGGGCAGCCCGTTGACCGTCCACCGACAGCGCCAGGTTGGCGAGCGGATCCTCCACGTGGGTGTCCGCACCGTGCTGGGTGACTAACACCTCGGGCCGGAACGCGCGCAGCAACGCCCGCACCACCGCATGGAATGCCCGCAACCACTCATCGTCACCCGTGCCGGGTGGAAGCGGCACATTGACTGCTGAACCCTCGGCGCCGGGGCCGCCGATGTCGGTGGAGTTTCCCGTGCCCGGGAACAGCGTCGCCGGGTGCTGGTGCAGCGAGATGGTCAGTACCCGGGGATCGTTCACGAAGGCCTCTTCTACGCCGTCCCCGTGGTGCACGTCGATGTCAACGTAGGCGACCCGGGCCACTCCCCCGTCGAGCAGCCGCTGTATCGCCAGCGCGGCGTCGTTGTAGATGCAGAAACCTGAGGCATAGTTACGCATCGCATGGTGCAACCCGCCGGCGATGTTCACCGCCCGTGCCGCGCGACCGGCAAGAATCTCGTCGGCGGCGAGCAACGAGCCGCCGGCGACCAGCGCCGAGGCCTCGTGCATGCGGGGAAAGATCGGATTGTCCGGAGTGCCCAAGCCGTGCCCTCGGCGCCCGCGCTTGACTGCGGCAAGGTAGTCGTCGGAGTGCACCGCGCGCAGCTCATCATCGGTGGCTTGGGGCGGTGCCACTAACGGCACGCCATCCAGAATGCCCAGCGAGCGAGCCAGCCGGATCGTGAGGTCGAGCCGGACAGGATTCAGTGGATGTAGCCTACCCAGGTCGTAGCCGAGCAGGGCCTCGTCCCAGACGATCACCGTAGCGGGAGCGCTCATGACGAGCACGCTACCGGCTGGCGTGGCCGGTAGCGCGTGAATGACGGCTTACCCGGGAGCCTGGCCGGTGACCACCGGACGATCCGGATCGGTGCACCAGTGCGACCATGAACCGGCGTACAGCGCCGCCGGACGCGCAGCAGTTGTGGCCCCGGCGAGTTCGAGTCCGAGTACCAGGGCGCAGGCGTTGATCCCGGAACCGCAGTAAGCACCCACATTCGCATCCGCCACCCCCCACCGGCGCGCGAGCTCCCGCAACCGGTTCGCTGGCAACCAGCGTCCCTGTGCATCGGTGAGCTCGCTGAACGGCGCGTTGGTCGCTCCCGGAATATGACCGGCGCGCGGATCCACCGGCTCGGTCTCTCCCCGGTAACGGGGCCTCGCTCGAGCATCGAGCAGGCGCCCGTCGCGGGCCAGTGCCGCGGCGCGCGTTGCGTCGAGCACCGGCATCCCGCCGGGCTGGACGGTGAACGTGCCCATCTGAGGTTGGGGCACCGCGACGGTCACCGGTAGCCCGGCCGCCCGCCACGCCGCGATCCCCCCGTCGAGCACCGCGACCGCACGGTGTCCCGCCCAGCGCAGCAGCCACCACAGCCGTGCTGCAACCGATCCATCCGCCGCGTCGTACGCGATGACCGGGGTCGTTGCGCGGACGCCGGCGGCCCGCAGGACGACCTGCAGCGCCCCCGGATAGGGCAGCGGATGCCGTCCCCCTGCTCCCGGCGGGCCGGCCAGATCGGTGTCTACGTCCAAGAACACCGCGCCCGGCAGATGACCCGCGCTGTAGTCGACGCGCCCCGGTGGGCCGGTGAGCGACCACCGCACGTCCACCACCGTGGGCGGCTCGGGGCCGCGCAGCAACGCGGCCAACTCCTGGGGTGTGATCACCGGATGCACGGCGCCCATCCTGCCGCCCTTTGACATGCAGCCACCGCAATGCCCCAGTCGGGATTTACCATAGATGCAACCGAGGGAGACTGGTGTGAATGAGCTCATCGACACCACCGAGATGTATCTGCGCACCATCTTCGAGCTCGAAGAAGAAGGTGTGGTCCCGCTGCGCGCGCGGATCGCCGAACGCCTTGCCCAAAGCGGGCCCACGGTCAGCCAGACAGTGGCCCGCATGGAGCGAGACGGTCTGCTCAACGTGGCCGATGACCGGCACCTTGAACTCACCGCGGCCGGCCGTAGTCGAGCCATCTCGGTGATGCGCAAGCACCGGCTGGCCGAACGGCTGCTGGTCGACGTGATTGGCCTGGAGTGGGAGCAGGTGCACACCGAGGCTTGCCGCTGGGAGCACGTGATGAGCGAGGCGGTGGAGCGCAAGCTGGTCGCGCTGCTGGGCAACCCGACTACGTCCCCGTATGGCAATCCGATCCCTGGCCTCGACGAGCTCGGCGTCGGCGAGCCTGCTGGCCCGATCGAGCCTGATCTGGTTCGGCTGGACGAGGTGGCCCGGCGTGGCGGGGGCACAGTGGAGGTGCGACGCATCGCCGAACACGTGCAACTGGACCCGGCCCTGATGGCGGACCTGTATAAGGTCGACGCCGTGCCCGGCAACGTGGTAGCGGTGGCGGCCCAGGCGCGCACGACCCATCCGGTGGTGCTCTCCGGCAGGGGCGCCACTGTAGAGGTGACCGGCGCGCTTGCACACGCCGTCATGGGTCGTCGGCGGTGACAGAGCCGCGTTCGCGTGCGTCGCACCGGATGCGGCTGCTGGTCACCGGGGGGGCGGGCTATATAGGTAGCGTCTGCGCCGCGCGGCTGGTCGAGGCCGGCCACCACGTCGTGGTCTTGGACGACCTGTCCACCGGTCACCGTGACGCGGTGCCGGATGGCTGCCGGTTCGTGCAGGGCGCGGTCGAGGATGCCGGCACGGTGCTGGCCGAAGGTTTTGATGGGGTGCTGCACTTCGCGGCTCGCTCACTGGTCGGGGAGTCCATGGTGCAGCCGCAGCGCTACTGGCTGGGCAATGTCGTGGCATCGATACGGCTGCTGGAGGCGATGCGTGAGCACGGCACTCCCCGGCTGGTCTTCTCCTCCACCGCGGCGACCTACGGAGAACCCGAATCGCTGCCGATCACCGAGGATGCGGCCACTCGACCCACCAATCCCTACGGGGCGACCAAGCTTGCGATCGACCACGCGATCAGCTCCTATGCCGTCGCGCACGGCATCGCTGCGGTGAGCCTGCGGTATTTCAACGTCGCCGGTGCCTATGGCCCCTACGGTGAGCGGCACACCGTCGAAACCCACCTCATTCCGCTGATACTTCGAGTTGCCCTCGGCCACCAAGACCACATCATGGTCTTCGGCGATGATTGGCCGACCGCGGATGGCTCCTGCGTCCGCGACTACATCCACGTGGTGGATCTCGCCGACGCTCATGAGCGCGCACTGGAGCAGGCCGTGCCCGGGCAGCACCGCATCTACAATTTGGGTAACGGAACCGGCTTCTCGGTGCGACAGGTGCTGGACACCTGCCGGCAGGTCACTGGGCACCCGATCCCGGCGCAACCCGCGGCGCGGCGGCCGGGCGACCCAGCGGTCCTGATCGCCTCCAGTGATCGTGCGCGCGCCGAGTTGGGCTGGAAGCAGGAACGCTGCGACCTCGCTGTGATCATTGCAGACGCCTGGCAGTTCGCTCGGGACGCCCGCCACCACACGCGCTGATCGCCGCCGATCATCGGCCACGTCGCGGCCGCTGTGCGCGGGATTTGGGGGCAGGCCGTTGTCGCAGGGCAGCCGCAGCGTCCCTCGCGACACCGCGCAGCAGCTCCGGGGGCAGCCCGCCGTCCAGCGCAGCCCGCAGCAATCCGGACAACGAGTGATGTGGGCAGGCCTGCTGGGCAGCGTCCAGTGCGACACCCGCTAACGCACCGTCGCCGCGCAAGTAGGCGGTAAGCGCCAGCAGCGCCGCCGGTTCAGCTCGCTCTGGTGCGGGAGTGGCGCGGACCAGGGTCAACCAGAGCCGCTCGGCGGCGACCGCTTCGGAACCCGAGCACCAGGGCAGGCAGGCGTCCCGGACCCGGTGGTCGCATAGCGCGGAGGCCACCTCGGCAACGGTGCTGTCGTTCAACGCCACGTCCCCCGCAGCCGCTGCTCGGTGCAATTGTTTCAACTTCGCGAATCGTTGCTTTACCAGCCGAGCGCTCATCGGGTGCTCAGCGTCGGCCGCGTCCAGCAGCGCCGCACGACGTTGCAACGTTGCGGGATCTTCGGTGGCCAACAGCTCGGCCAGCTCCTCGCGGCTACCGAAGGTCACCGCACCAGCTGCGACCGTCGCGGCCGCCAAGGGGCTGGTTGCCGGATCGGCCACGGTCCCAGTACTCAGCGAATCGTCGTAACAGCGCCACGGCGCCCCGCGCTTGGTCTCAGTGGTCCACGCCGCAAGCATCACGGGCAGTCCCGCACCGGCCAGCGCGTCACGAAGTGCATGCACCAACGTTCGGTGTGGGAGATCGTCATCGGCACATGCATCGCCACCTATGACGATCAGCGCAACGCCGGTGGGCCGCGTTCTAGTGATGGGCAGTAGCAGCTGCTCGGCCAGTCGACGCGCCTGGTCGGGCGCGACCAGATCAGTCCGCAACGTCAGCCCCAAGTTTCTGCCGTGCAGGGCCAGGAGCACCACGGAGTCGTGGGGATGGAAACCGAGGAGATGCGGGACGGCGGCGATCAGCTCGGACGGATCAGATAGCCGGATACCGCCGGCGGTAGGTGCGCTCATGGCCCTGAACAGTCCTCCTGCGCTACCGCGGGGTACAGCCGCGCGGTCGCAGGCTGTGGACTGCGGGGGGCAATGTGGACTACCTGACCGTCACGGGCCTCACCGTGAGCGCAATGTCGGCGGCGAACGTTATGCTGCCCCGCCGCAACGCCGCTCGACCGCCGCCCGGGGCCGCCGGCAGACATAGGTCACCGCCGGAGGCAGGTTCCACCAGACCGTGCGCGTGGTGAGCACCTCGTCGAAAACCTCGCCGAGCAACGTGCGGAACTGCCGTGCCCGGGTCATCGACAGAGCGTGCACGTACGCGAAGGTCGTGAAGCGACCCCCAGACGCCAGGGAGCGTGCCGTCGCGTTGACAATCGCTCGTTGCGCGTCCGGGTCGATCAGCGACCAGGGCAGCGCGCTGATCACCACGTCCACCGCCGGCATGTGGTGCGTGGCGAACAACCGTTCCAGTTCAACAGCGTCGCCGGCCAGCACCTCGACGCTTGGGTGCTCGGCGCGCAGGTAGTCAGCCAGTACCGGGTCGATCTCGACGGCCACCTGGCGCCCACGGCCCCCGAGCCGACACTCGATTGCGGTCGTGACCGACCCGGTGCCGGACCCGAGCTCGACCACCACCGGTTCACCGGCGCGGGGTACCACGGCCGCCAGGCGAGCCGCGAGCTGGGAAGAGCTTGGCACCACTGCGCCTACCGTAGCCGGGCTGCGCACCACGGCAGCGAGGAACGCGACAACGTGTCGCGACGACAGCGGCATGCTGCCAGATCCTGCCGCCGGGACGCCGCGTTGTGAAATCGATCTCCTACCGCGAGGGGATGATTGAGCTGGCGCAACGCGTTGTCTCTGTTATGGATACCGAGCTGTATCGCGTCGAGGAGCGGCCGAGCCGGGTGGGCATGGTGCTGGTGCATGCCCTGACCGGATTCGTCGATGCAGGCCAGGCTGGGCACTTGGCAGTGGCCCATCTGTTGGAGAATCTGGAGCATCGATTGGTGGCGACCTTCGACATCGATCAGCTGCTGGATTATCGCTCCCGCCGCCCAATGATGATTTTCGATGAAGACCGGTGGGCGGGTTATGAGCAGCCCGAGTTGGTGCTCTATGAGGTCGAAGACTGCGCGGGTACCAGATTCCTGCTGCTGACCGGCCCGGAGCCGGATTTGCAGTGGGAGCGTTTCGCGGATGCTATCCGGGAGCTGGTGGACGACTTCGGTGTGTCGCTGACGGTGGGTTTGGGCGCGGCGCCGATGGCGGTCCCGCACACCCGCCCGGTGATGGTGACTGCACATGCGACCCGGCGCGAGCTGATCTCCGGCTATCAGCGGTGGTTCAACACGGTGCAGATCCCCGGTCACGCCGGGGCGCTGGTGGAGCTTCGGTTGGGCGAAGTCGGGCACGATGCGATGGGCTTCGTCGTGCATGTGCCGCACTACCTGGCACGTATGGAGTACCCCGAATCGGCCCGTGGCCTGCTCGAACACCTGGCCCGCAGCAGCGGGCTGGAGCTCCCTGTAGACGCGCTGCTCCCCGCCGCACAGCGGGTGCTGGACGAGGTCAACGAACGGCTGGCCCGGTCCCCGCAGAGCATGAAGGTGGTGACCAACCTGGAGGAGCAGTTCGACGCCGTCATGAACGACTCGCAGCGACGGTCCCTGCTGCCTGCCGATGCCGGGTCGCTGCCCACCGGTGATGAGATCGCCGCAGAACTCGAGCAGTTCCTCGCCGAGCAGGACAGCCCAGGCGAGAACTGACGCCGCGCGGGGCCGCCCCCCCCCGTCAGCTGCCGGGGAGCTGGCCGAGGGTCACCGTGACGGATCGGGTACCGCCTTGCGGACTGATCAATGTCACGGGAACGCGCTGTCCCGGATCGAGGTTGGCCAGCACCTGGGCCAGTTCGGCACTCTGCTGCACTGGCGTGTTGTTGACCGCAGTGATCACTTCGCCTGGCTGCACGCCAGCCGCCGCGGCCGGGCCGTCAGGCATGACCCCTACCACTCCTATACCCGCGGGCCGGCCGTCTGGACTGACCACGGTGACCACTCGCACGCCCAATTGGGCGCGGTGAGTGTTGACTACGTGACCGTCGTGGGCGATGAGCTGCCCGGCGATGTCGGTGACGAGGTGGCTGGGAATCGCGAAGCCGATGCCCGGTGCGGCACCGCCAAGACCCTCAGCTTGTGGCTCCAGCGCGGCCAGGGTAGGGATGCCGATGACGTCGCCGGCCAGGTCGACCAGCGCGCCACCGCTGTTACCCGGGTTGACCGCTGCACTGGTCTGGATGATCTCGGGCAGGGTTGCGCCCGGTCCGCTCCCGGCAGGCTCGGTGACAGTCCGGCCGGTGGCCGAGATGATGCCGTTGGTGACGCTCCCGGTCAGCCCCAGCGGGTTGCCCATGGCCATCACGATCTGGCCGACCTGCAGCTTGGTGGAGTCGCCGAAATGCGCCGGGTGAAGCGAGGGCGGTGGCTGATCGAGCTTGATGACCGCGAGGTCATCCGGCGGGTAGGCACCGACAAGGGTGGCCGGCATCGTTTTAGGGCTGTCCGCCAACCGCACCTGGAACTTCGTCGCCTGACCGACGACGTGGGCGTTGGTGACGATGTCACCCTTGGTATCGAAGACGACACCGGAACCGAGGGATCGATCGGTGGTGATCTGCACGACGGAGGGCAACACCTTGGCCACCACGCTGATGTAAGCCTGCTCCAGGGCGGGCGCGTTCGCCGGCACCGGCGGTGGACTGGACGTGCTCTGCCCGGCGGTCGCGCCGGCTGCACATCCGGGCAGGCTGATCACCGCGGCAGTCAGCGCGATCGCCAGTGCGGAGCGGGTCGGCTTCATCGTCGGCTCCCGGCAACTGATCGGGTCCGGCCGGCCCGGACCGCGGGGTCGTCGTTCATGGCG
>DASUVX010000085.1:0-8527 GCA_036378735.1 Pseudonocardiaceae bacterium
GCGCCGCCCTCTCAAGGCAGGAGCGCGGGTTCGAACCCGTCAGGGCGACCCTCGACTTTCTCTGCAGCTCAGGCGCATCGGATGTCACCCGGTAGGTGTGTCTCAAGTTAAGGGTCGTGTTGCCGCTACCGGTGCCCCCGATGACGAGGAAGGCCAGCCGGGCGGCGACGATGGCCCGCAGCAGGGCGCCTGCCTCGGCTGACACGCTGCCCGTTTGCTGCAGGGCATCCAGCCCCTGGCTGGCCGGCCGCAAGATCCGCAACGAGATGCAGGTGCAGCCGGTGGCGATCGGCGCGAGCACGGCGTGCAGCCGGACACCGCCGGGTAGCGGAGCGTCCACGAAGGGCGAAGCGTCATCCAGCCGCCGCCCTGCGGTCAGCGCCAGCCGCTGGGCCAGCCGGCGGACCGCCTCGGGATCCGCGAAGCGCACCCCGGTACGGCGCAGCTCGCCGCGTTGCTCGACCCATACCTGGTCGGGTCCGCTGACCAGGACGTCGGTGGTCTCGGCGTCTGCCAGCAAGGGCTCCAGCGGACCGGCGCCGACCAGTTCCTGCTGCAGCTCCCGCAGCGCCGCAAGGACCTGCAGATCGCCCAGTACCCCATCGGACTCGGCCCGTACCGCGGCCGCCACCGCGCTGTGCGACACCGGTGCGCCGGTGCTGGCCAGCCGGTGCCGCACCCGATCGACCAGCGCCGTCGCCGTGCTCACGCTGCACTACCTTGGGGCCGGCCGGCACCCTGCGTGCGGTCCGCATGGTCGAGTGCGGCCATTACCTGGCGCGCGGCGGTGGCCAGCGGTCCCCGCGACTGGCCCGGCACCGCACCGCGGTCCAGTGCACCGCCCAAGCCGCGCTGGGGGCGCATCGCGGCGAGCACCGGCAAGTCCAGTGCGCGGCTGACGTCGCCGGGGGTGATCCCACCCGGCGCGGGTCCCCGCACGACCAGCTGCAGCGCAATCCCGTACCGCGACACCCGTGCGGCCACCGTCGCGGCCGCTGCGCAGGCCCGGACCTCGGCCGGCACCACCAGGACAGCCAGGTCCGCGGTCTCCAACGCCGCGGTACCCGGCTCGCAGGGGTGCCGCGGCACGTCGCACACCACGGTATCCCCGGCGCGGCGCCCCGCGTCACAGATCGTGCGCACCGCGACTGCGTCCGGGCCCGGATCATCCCGGTCGCAGGACAGCACAGTGAGATTGCTTCGGCGGCCCAGGCGTGCGCTGGGCAGCGCCGCATGCAGTGCCGAGGCCGACACCCGCCCACTGGCCAGGGTCAGCCCGGACCAGCGCAGCCCGTCGACCTTCTCCGCGCCGACGGCTAGATCGAGGCCACCGCTTAGCGCATCACAATCCACCAGCATTGCGTGGCGGCCCGACTCCGCCACCGCCACCGCCACCGCGGTCGCGAACACCGACGCCCCGGCGCCACCACGCCCGCCTACTACGGCCAGCACGCGTCCCCCGTCGGCCGGCGTCTCCACCGCATCGGCCAACGCGCCTACCAGCCAGGCTTCCGCGTCCGGCAATACCGCGACGTGTTGGGCACCCACTGCGACCGCGCATCGCCACACCTGCGGGTCACCGTCAGCGCAGACGACCACAACCCCGTCTCTGCGGGGCAAACCAGCGCCCGCGCCGGCTTCTGCCGTCGCGAGGTCCAGCAACAACAGCGGGGCGCAGCTCCACTGCTCACGTAGCGATCCAGGGTCGTGGACCCGATGAAGATCGCATCCCGCGGCCGCGGCCAGCCGGGAGACTTCGTCGGCCAATCTCCCGGGCGCCATCATCGCCGCCGGCCGCCGAGCGGCCGCCATCATCGCCGCCGGTCGCGCGTCGTATGCCCGCATCGTCGCCCCCGTTGTCGCCGGCCCCGAGCGGGGCATGTGATCTTCTTGCAGTGCCACTATGAGACGACCGAGACGGCGATGCGAACCCGTCATGATCAACATGTGGACAATGGGGGTCGCTGTGGATAACCCCGGATCGCCGTGATCACACAACAGGCGAAGGGGAGACGACCCCCGCCAGGAGGAGACGGGGGTCGCCAGAGTGTCAGCCCCGGGGGGTCGGGCTGACCCCTTCCGGCTTCACAGCCGGATGGCTGAGCATACCCCCCGGCCCCACCCGCTGAGATCCTCAATGTGTCGACAAGAGCAGCGCCGCCGCGGGGCAGGAGCGGATGTTCAGGGGGGCGCCCAAGCACGGACGTCGCCTCATATGCTGCCTATTGTGAGCTCCCCTGGCCCGGCCTGTTCGGGCGTCGCAGCATTCTTCGACCTGGATAAGACGATCATTGCCAAATCCAGTGCATTCGTGTTCTCCCGGGCGTTCTTCCAGGAAGGCTTGATCAACCGGCGGGCCATACTCAAGAGTGCGTACGCCCAGTTCATGTACCTGCTGGCAGGTGCCGACAGCGAGCAGATGGAGCGGATGCGGGCGCACATCACCGCTCAGTGCACCGGCTGGGACATCGCGCAGGTGACGGCCATTGTCGAAGAGACTTTGCACGACGTGGTAGATCCGCTGGTCTATGCCGAGGCAACTGATCTGATCGCTACGCATCGCCAACGAGGCGAGGACATCGTCGTGGTGTCGGCCTCCGGGGTAGAGGTCGTGCAGCCGATCGCCAAGATGATCGGTGCGACGCATTCGGTGGCCACCCGCATGGTGACCCAGGACGGCCGGTACACCGGTGACGTGGAGTTCTATTGCGCCGGTGAGAACAAAGCCCTCGCCGCCCGGCAGCTAGCCGAGGAGCAGGGATACGAGCTGCAACGCTGCCACGCCTACTCTGACTCCATCTCGGATCTGCCGCTGCTGGAGGCGGTCGGCCATCCGACGGCGGTAAATCCGGATCGTGCGCTTCGCCGGGAGGCACTGCAGCGGGGATGGCCGGTACTCGCCTTTTCCAACCCGGTATCCTTGCGGACCCGGATCCCGGCGCCGTCCGGTGCGCAGATCGCTGCAGCTGTCGGATTGGGCGCCGCGGCTGCCGCGGGCGTGGCCTGGTACGGCTTGCGGCGCCGGCAGCGATAAGAGCAGCGTTAAAGCACCGTTGAGCCAAGTGCGCTCAACGAGGGTGTCCTTACGTCGAATGGGTAGCACCCATCCAGGATTATTACTCAACGTAGCCAGGCTTTTTTGCCTGATCGGGCCTCTTGCTGTGCCCCGGGTCACGGAGTAGACATGACGGCACGGACCTCTGGAAGGCCAGGGGCGGTGCGGCAGAGAAGTACCGTCCACCCCGACTGGGGCTCCGTGCACGGGCGTCGGGCACCCCACGCGCAGCACGCCGCGGGAGGCTTGTCGTCAAGGGTCTGCGTACCGTGTTCTCAGGGAATGCGGGCGCCGAGACCCATCGGGTACGACACGAGTTGCACGCTTGGTACCCCGATAGCCCGTGCGGGCGGCGGCGCTTGTAGGAAGCTCGCGATGAGCGTCCAGCAGCGCCGCCGTCGTCATTAGCGCGGTCGCGGAGGAGTACTCGAGGGTCACCTGTTCTTGATCACGCAATCGCGGTCACCTGTTACTGTCAGTGATAGCCTTGGCGATCGAGGTGGCTTCCCGCGCGCCGGCGGTGAGCGCGGCGCAGCAGTGCAGGATCCACTCGCCGACTGGCTGCGCACCGCCACCGGCGAAGCCGGCTGCCGCCGCGCGGTACTCCCGTTCGCGGCGCAGATGGTCGACTTCCGGTATCACCAAACCCTTCGGATCCAAGCCGCTGGACACGACGGTGAGCCGGGCTGCGGCCCGCGCGACCACCCCGTTGGCGTGCGCGAACGGCGCTAGCGCCAGCAGTTCGCCATGCACCACCGCGACCAGGACCGGCGCCGCTACCCGACTTCCCCCGGCGACCAGCTGGGCCAGTCCACCGAGCCGGGCGGTGATCGCCGGCGACGAGTCCGGCCGGCCCAGCTCCGGCTCGGGCGACAGGTCCGCCGCGGCCAGCACATGCAGCCGGGCCAGCGCTTGTAGCGGAGCCCGCTGCCAGGTGCTCAACAGCCCACCCAAAGCCTCCGCGACCCGCAACGCGCCGGCCAGTACCGGGTCGTGCACCGACCCGTCGGTGGGCAATGTGGTAGGGCCGCCGTCCAGCGCGGCCGAAGCCCGGGCCGCCCGCACGGATGCCTCCGCCGCGGTAACCGGCCAACGGCGCTGGTTCACCGGATGCCGGTGCACCGTGGTCACCGCAGCGCGCACTCGCGTGACGGCGGTCTGGACGCCGGGCAGCTCCAGCAGCGGCGCCAACGGATCCGCATCCATCTCGGCGAGCCTAGAACGTTCCCCCGTTCCCCCGTTCCCCCTCCCGACATGGAGACATATCGGGGTTCTTGACCCTCGACAAACCCCGATATGTCTCCATGTCGGGGTTTGTCGGCGGGGGCGGGCACTCACAGATAACGGTGCATGATGTGCAGCCCGACGTAGCCGTGCACTGGGTGATGAAGGCTGCCGGCACGGTCGCCAGGATCTTGAAGCCCAGCGATCGCCACAACGCGACCGCGCCGGTGTTGGTCTCGACCACGGCGTTGAACTGCATCGCTCGGTAGCCCTGCGCGCGCGCCCAGGCCAGGACGTGCTCGCCGAGGGCTCGCCCCACGCCTCGCCCGCCGTGCTGGGGATCGACCATGAAGCTGGCGGTAGCGACGTGCGCGCCGGGCCCGCCCTGGTTGGCGTGCATTTTGGCGGTGCCCAGGACGGCGTGATCGGCGTCGACCGCGACGACCGTTCGGCCTGGCGGTTCCAGCAGCCACAAGCGGCGGGCCTGTTCCTCGGCGAGGTTACGGTCGTAACAGTAGGTCTCGCCGGCGGCCACGATGCGACGCAGGAACGGCCAGATCGCCGCCCAGTCGTCGGGCATCGCGTCCCGGATCAACATGGCGTGGATGACATTCATCGGCAGGTGATCGACGAACTTCGCGCGCTATGACACGAACCTCGCCAAATGAGAGCCTATCGCTTGGAAGTGAAGTGACGTTACACCCAAACCTCGCTAGCTCGCACTGGTCGGCGGGCGGTACCCCGTTGAAACGTTATGGCTCGTATGGACGACAACCAGAGCGCCGAGCCGCGAACCGGCGGCAGTAACCACCGAAATGACCGGCAACAGGGGGCGATTATGACGGCAACGCTCGACGCATACTAAGTAACCCCGGATTCCTCGCCTCCGCGATGGCAATGCAGTGCCGTCACTATGTATTGAAAAGGCATCCGCTGGAGCGTCAAGTCGGCAGTTGACGTAACAGCGAGGGCGTCTGGCGGCTTCTTTCCCCTACCTTCGGATAAGCTTTTCTCGGAGATCATCATGTGCGGAATCGTGGCCTACCATGGCCCTTCCCCCGCGTTACCGTCCCTGCTGAGCGGGCTGAGCAGGTTGGAATACCGCGGTTACGACTCAGTTGGACTGGCCCTGTCCACAGCCGGCGGTGAGCGGCTGACAATCCATCGGGCCGCGGGACGGCTGGCCGCGCTACTCGAGGTGCTGCCCGATGACGGCACTGATTGCTCTATCGGGATCGGCCACACCCGTTGGGCGACGCACGGCGCACCAACCGAATCCAACGCGCATCCGCACCTGGACTGCGCGGGCGCGGTGGCCGTGGTGCATAACGGCACGATAGACAACGCGGTCGAATTACGCGCACAGCTTGCTGCGACGGGCCACACCGTCGTGACTGATGTGGACACCGAAATCGTCGCCCACCTCATCGAGGATCAGCTCATCAGGCGCGCTGGACGCGACCTCGCCCAGCTCGCCGCAGCGGTCGCCGCGGCGGTAGGGCAGTTGCAAGGCTCGTGGGCGTTGGCCGTTACCGCGGTGGGTGTGCCGGGAGTGGTATTGGCTCGTCACCGCAGCCCGCTGCTGGTCGCCGAAACCAGCGACGCCCTGCTCGCCTCCTCGGACACCCTCGGCTTCAGCGGCGAGATAGTCGCGGTCAGGGAGGTGCGGGACGGCGAAATCGTCACCCTCGGCCCGGATCGGGAGCTGAGCTGGTATGACCGGCACGGTCGGTACATCGGGCTGCCCGCACCGCTGGACGTGCACGTTGAGCACACTGGAACAGACCTGCAGGGCGCGCCGGACTACACCAGCAAGGAGATCAACGATCAGCCTGCGGCGGCCCGGCGCCTGATCGATCGGCTGATCGGATCCGTGCCGGACGGCACGTTGCCGGCTGCGTTGGGAGTGCCCGTGCCGGCGGCAGTGCGGCTGGTGGCGTGTGGCAGCTCCGCCTATGCCGCGCAGGTCACCGCGCACGTACTCGCCACTGCCTGCGGGGTGCCGGCTCGGGTCGTCACCGCCAGCGAGCACACCACCGACCTCGACGACGCTGGCACCCTCACCGTGGCGTTCTCCCAATCCGGCGAGACCGCCGACGTTCTCGCCGCCAGGGACACCTGGCGTGGGCCGTGGCTGGCTATCACCAACAATCCGCATTCCAGCCTGGCGCGAAGCTGCGATGCCGTGCTGGATCTGGGCTGTGGACCCGAACTCGGTGTCGCCGCCACCAAGTCCTTCACCGCTCAGGTCATCGCCGGGTCCGTCTTCGCGCTCAGCGTGGGCGCCGCCCGGGCCACCGTGGATCCCGACCAGTTGCAGCAATGGGTCGATATTCTCATCGGCCTACCCGACCGGCTGGCGGCCAGCGAGGCGCTCGCGCGACCCGTGGCCGCTCGACTCGCCACCGAGCTGGCCGACCGTCCAGGGTGGATTTACGTGTCGCGCGGCGCCGGCGTGCCCTACGCCTACGAAGGCGCGCTCAAACTGAAGGAACTCGCCTACCGCTGGGTTGAGGCGCTGCCAGCCGGCGAACTCAAACACGGTCCGATCGCACTCGTGCAGGCCGGCACGCCGGTCGTTCTCATCCAGGCTCAGCCGGCGGCTCGCCTGGCGGTCAACGCTTGCGAACTGGCCAGCCGCGGCGCGCAGATCATCACTGTAGGCGGTACGAACGCTGTACTACCTGCAGTTCTGCCATCCATCGAGCCGCCTTGGGGACCGCTGGAGGCAACCGTCGCGCTGCAGCATCTGGCGCGTGAGATGGCCAGCGCGCTGGGCCACGATGTCGACCGTCCCAGAAACCTGGCCAAGTCGGTGACCGTCGAATGAATCAGTCGGCTGGGGCGATGCTGGTGGGCGGGACCATGCCGGTGTCACCGAATTGCAGGACCACCATGATGAACCGCACCGGCGCGGTGGACTCGTTGGCGTAGCGGTGCGGGGCGTGCGCCTCGAAGACCACCGTGTCATCGACGCGCAGTACCCGGCCTTCGTCCCCGACCTGCAGCGTTAGCATTCCGTCAAGCACGAAGAGCACCTCGATGGTTCCCCGCGGGTGCGCCTCGCCGTCGAAGGCGTCGGCGGCTTGCAGGGTCCAGTCCCACAGCTCCACCAGGTCGGGCGGGTCGGTGCCGATCCGGAACAGGGCACGGCTGCCGGCAGCGCTGGTCCACAGCGCCGCCGCGTCGGTCGCGGCGCGGACCGTGACCCGCGGCGCCGAGTCGGCGCTGACCAGCGAGGCGACGCCGACCTGCAGCGCCGCGGCGAGATTGCACAGCGTGGCCATGCTCGGGTTGCCCCGGGCGGATTCCACCTGGATGACGGTGCCGCGGCTGACCCCGGACGCAGCGGCCAGTGCATCAATGGTCATCCGGCGCTGCTGGCGCAACGCGCGGACATTCCGGCCCACCGCAGCGGCGACCTCTTCGGGGTCCTGCATGCGGTCCATTATGGCGTACTACACAGTCAATCCTGTTGAACCCACGCCTGGTCGCCCGCTAGAGTCCAACGAACTGGCCTGAAAGTTCAGCATAGTAGAGTTTTGGAGTCGGGATGACGGTTCAGCTCGCGCTTCCCGCCGCCGTCAGTTTCGGCGTTGCCGACTTCGCGGGAGGCCTGGCGACCCGCCGCACCTCCGGCACGCTGGCCGTTATCGCTGTCGCGCAGTTCGCCGGAGCGGCGGCGCTGCTGCCTGCCTTGATGCTCCTGCCGGGTCGGCCCTCGGCAGCTGCGGCGGGCGTCGGCGCGCTGGCCGGCCTGGCGGGCTCATCCGGCCTGGTGTGGTATTTCCGGGGGCTCGCCCGCGGACCGATGGGCGTGGTGGCGCCGCTGTCCGCGCTCACCAGCGCGGGGCTGCCGCTCGTGGTCGGCGTGACGGCCGGGGAGAGTACCGGCCCGGTGACTGTCTGTGGCGTCGCGGTTGCTCTGCTGGCGATCGCGCTGGCCACCGTAGGAACCCGCCGGGATCGGGCTGCGACCGGCGGGCTGCTGCTCGGGATCGGGTCCGGCGTCGGATTCGGCCTGTTCTTCGTCGCACTGAACGCGACCCCGCCGGACTCCGGGCTGTGGCCGCTGCTGGCGGCCAAGGTGGCGTCCGTGGTGGTCTTCGGCTCGCTGCTGCTGGCACGCCGCAGTTCGAGCGAGGCGAGCTGGACGCGTTTCGGCCTGATACTGCTCAGCGGAACGGCGGACATGGTGGCCAACGTGCTGTTCCTGCTGGCAACCCGGCAAGGCGCGCTGAGTGTGAG
>DASUVX010000086.1:0-14260 GCA_036378735.1 Pseudonocardiaceae bacterium
CACCGAACCCACCCGCCAGCTCACCGATCCACACACATGGTCACACTGGCGACGTCGCCATCAACACCATGCCCGCGCCTGCCACTACCACCGCCAGCAAGCCCAGCTCGCATGATCACGATCTACGGCTGGAGTACTAGGCGGCGCCGCCTCGGACCGCCGAGGTGGGCGGTTGGTCCTAACCGGGACGGGCGCTGTCGTGAACTCGACACTATCGACATTTTGAGGCCCTTGGGTTCTGGGAGGTCGCTGGCGTCGAGTTCACCGCACTCACCCGCGAATGTGCCTAACGCTGCCCAAGTGTCGAGTTTCGGGGACCAAGGCGTCCGAGGCGGTGCAACATCGTTGTCCGGCTTGCGTGACAAGTGGACCCCAAGCGGGTGTCCCGTCATGCCGGCAAGCTCGTCTGCCCCCGAGTCCGCGATCCACCGATCACTTTCCCCGCCGCTGACGTAACCAGCGGCCCCAAAACTGCGATACACGCGGGGCCAGGACCTAGATCCGCAAACCCGGCCTAGGCAGGAGAGACAACCATGAGCACTATCCCCACACTCAGCAACGCCCGGGTCGTCGCAGCTCTCATCCACGGCGCCGAGCTCGCGGATGGAATAGCCGAGAGTCAGCGCCCCCGACCGCTGTGCCCCGCGCCCCGGGGCGTGGACTGGCCAGCCAGATAACCCGCGTCACCGCCACATCCCAGACCACAACAACCCGCGTCTTTAAACCAGATGTCCGTGCCTATTCCCCTAGACTCTTTCCAGGCCTCATTAGGCGGACGATTTCACATCTGGTTCGCCGATGGCTTGCCGACAGTCGCGCGCGAAAAGAGATCGAATCGGCGCTTTGCGATTGGTCATGCCCTTGGCCTGATCTTAGTCGAGCTTCGGCGCTCGTTTGTTTCCCAGGGTAGAGATCTGGTTTCCGTGGGCAGGTTGGGTTTGAGTGATGGAAGGGTAGCGCGTGATGACATTTATACAGGTTGCAGAGTATGGTCTTAGCTTCAGAGTCCCTGACAAGCAATGCTCTGTCTACTATACGTTGGTAGGCGATCCGTCGGCCCATCAAATCTTAGTGACGGCGGAAGAGATGCTTGTGCTCGCAGACATGTTCAAGAACGAAGGAGCGGTCAGCTATAACACGGATGGGTCGTATTTTGTAACAGGCATGAAGCCGGTGGGTTGGGGGCGCATATGAGTACGCCGGAGATTGGCGGACCCGACCGGACATTCCCCACGGCACCCTGATCTTGCGCGCAGATACGCAGAGTGCCCCCGGTGGGAGTCGAACCCACACTGCGGCCCTTTTAAGGGGCCTGCCTCTGCCTTTGGGCTACGGGGGCGCGCGCCAAGGGTATCCGGGTCGGATCAGGATACGGCGGTGGCGCGGACGAACTCGGCTTTCGGGTCGTTGATCTGGCCTAGCGCAACCACCTCGCGGCGAAACAGCAGGGCAGCGGTCCAGTCGGTGAGGATGCGCACCTTGCGGTTGAACGTCGGCATCCGGCTCAGGTGGTAGGTACGGTGCATGAACCAGGCCAGCGGGCCGGTGAGCTTGATCCCGTAGATCTCCGCTACTCCGCGGTACAGGCCCAAGCTGGCCACTGACCCGACATAGCGGTGCTGGTAATGCCGCAACGGCTGGCCGCGGAGACACGCGATGACGTTGTCGGCGAGCACCTTCGCCTGGCGAACCGCGTGCTGGGCTGACGGGCTGGTGGTGGCGTTCGGGTCTGTGGAGGTCAGATCGGGTACGGCAGCGCAGTCCCCGGCGGAGAAGGCATCCGGGCAACCCACCACCTGCAGGGTGGGCTTGCACCGCAGCCGCTGGCGGTCATCCAGCGGCAGGTCGGTCTGGCCTAGCACCGGGTTGGCCTTGACCCCGGCGGTCCAGACGATGGTGTCGGCGTCGAACTCGGTGCCGTTGTTCAGCACCACATGACCGTTTTCCATCGCGTTGACCCGAGTATTCAAAAAGATCTTGATACCACGTTGGGCGAGGCGCTTGGCGGTGTACCGGCCCAGCGCCAGGCTGACCTCGGGCATGATCCGGCCGGTGGCCTCGACCAGCACCCAACGCATGTCCGAAGGCTCGATGGTCTGGTAGTACCGGCAGGCGTAGCGGGCCATGTCCTGCAGCTCGCCGAGCACCTCGATGCCCGCGTATCCCCCGCCGATCACCACGAAACTCAGCAGCCTGCGGCGCAGCTGCGCATCGATCGAGGCGTCGGCGGCCTCTAAACAGGACAACACATGGTTACGCAGGTAGATGGCCTCGCCGATGGTCTTGAACGCGATACCGTGCTCGGCGAGCCCGGGGATGGGCAGCGTGCGAGCGATCGAGCCCGGCGCCATCACCAGCACGTCGTAACCGATCTGCTCGACGTTCCCGGCGCAGTTCTCGATAGTGGCGACGTGGTGGGCGTGCTCGACCTTGGTGACCCGGCCACACACGACGCGGCAGCGTTTGAGCACCCGGCGCAGCGGCACGACCACGTGACGGGGTTCGATCGACCCTGCCGCGGCCTCGGGCAGGAAGGGCTGGTAGGTCATCTGCGTCTGCGGATCTACCACAGTGATCGTCGCGTCGCCCTGGCTCAGCTTGGATTGCAGGCCTAGCGCGGTGTACATCCCCACATAGCCACCGCCGACGATGAGGATGTGCGGTGACTCCCTCGGCATAACAGCCATATCAGCAGTATCCCGATTGCAGCCCCGGCGTGCTGGCTATTAAGGCGCGATCCCGGCCAGTACCGCGGCCCGGCGCAGCACGTCGACCAGCATCATCGGGGTGAGCCTGCCGGTGAAGGTGTTCTGCTGGCTGACGTGGTAGCAGCCGAGCAGGTGCAGCCCATCCAGGGCAACCTCGGTGCCGTGCGCGAAGCGGGGCCGTGGGATGGGCACCGGCCACCCCGCGAGGCTCAGCGCGGGCAGCAGCGCTTGCCAGCCGAACGCGCCGAGCACCACCACCGCGCGCAGCGTCGGGCGTAGCAGTTGCAGCTCGCGGGTCAGCCAGGGACGGCAGGCGTCGCGTTCGATCGTCGTGGGCTTGTTCGCCGGGGGCGCGCAGTGCACCGGGGCGGTGATCCGGGTGCGGTACAACGTCAGCCCGTCACCGCGGTGGGTGGCGACTGGCCGGTCGGCCAGACCCACTGCGTGCAGCGCCGCGTAGAGCACATCGCCGGAGCGATCCCCGGTGAACATCCGGCCGGTCCGGTTGGCGCCGTGCGCGGCGGGTGCGAGCCCGACGATCGCCAGCGCCGCGTCAGCCGGACCGAACCCGGGCACCGGACGCCCCCAGTAGTCCTGGTCGCGATAAGCGGCCCTCTTCTCAACGGCGACCTTCTCCCGCCAGGCGACCAGCCGCGGGCACTCCCGGCACCGGGTGACGGCCTCATCCAGCGCCCCCAACCCCTCGCGTGTCGCGTCCTCATGCACGGTGTGTCGCGTCCTTACGCCCGGTGTGTCGCGCTCTCATGCCCAGTGTGTCGTGTTCTCCTGCACGCCTTGTGGTCAGCCGCCTGGTGGTCAGCCGCCTGGTGGTCAGCACAGTCCCAGCGCGATCCCGTCGAGGATGTCGTGCTCGCTGACCACCACCTCAGCGATGCCGGCCCGAGCATGTAGCTCCTCGGCAAGCACCGCGACGATGAGCGCGCCGCCAGCGATCACGTCCACCCTGCCGGGGTGGATGACGGGATTGTCGGCCCGCTGCTGATGCGTCGACGCGAGGAGGTTGTCCGCCGTGTCGCGCACCTGCTCCAGCGATAAGCAGGAGAGATGGGTGCGTGCAGGGTCGTAGCAAGGCAGCCGCTGGGCCACCGCGGACAGTGTCGTGACGGTGCCCGCCACCCCGACCCAGCTGCGGGCTTTGTCCACCGGCACGTCGGCGAACGCACCTTGCAGTGTTTGCGCGGCGAACTGCCGGGCCGCGCTGATTTCGTCTGGCGTTGCGGGATCCGAGCGCAGGTGGCGCTCGGTGATCCGGACGCAGCCGACGTTCACCGAGCGCGCCGCCGTGACGTTCGCGCTGGTGCCGTCCCAGTCGCCGAGGACCACCTCGGTGGACCCGCCGCCCACGTCGACCACGACGAACGGCCCGTCGGCCGGATCCAGGTCGCCCACCGCTCCGGTGAACGACAGCCGGGCCTCCTCATCTCCGGTGATCACCTCGGCGTCAGTACCGAGGGTTCGGCGGACCATCCCGAAAAACTCTTCCCGGTTGGCGGCGTCCCGGGTGGCCGAGGTCGCCACCATCCGGACCCGTTGGGCATCGGTGCGTCGTGCGATGGCGGCGTAGTCGGCCAGCGCCACGCGGGTTCGCTCCACAGCCTCGGAAGCCAACCGCCCTGTGGCGTCGACGTCCTGCCCAAGCCGGACAATCCGCATCTCGCGATGCACATCGACGAGCTTGTTATCGGTCAAATCCGCCACCAGCAACCGAATCGAGTTGGTTCCGCAGTCGATCGCGGCCACCCTCACCATCTACACCTCCACGGTTGCCCACTCGCATTCAGCGGGCTGAACGGGGTAATCAGGCACCCTATAACCCCGCTGAGCCCGCTGAATGGGAGATTGATGGTGAATGGGAGATTGATGGCGTGACGAACCAGCCGCCACCGCTGGTGGGGTTCGACCCGGTGGGGTGCGATCCGGCGTTGGGTGGGGCGCTTGAGCGGTACTGCGGTCGCATACCTGCGGTTGATGAACTCGCCCTGGAAGCCGGGTCGGGGGCGGCGCGCGAACATGGACGGTTGGCCGACCTACACCAACCGGTGCTGCATACCCACGATCGTTACGGCCATCGCATCGACGAGGTGGAGTTCCACCCGTCCTGGCACTGGCTGATGCGTCGCGCGGTGGCGCACGGGCTGCACGCTGCTCCGTGGGGACCCGATGCGGCGCGCGCAGCTCACCTCGTCCGCGCGGCGGGCTTCTATCTCTGGACTCAGGTGGAGGCTGGCCACGGCTGCCCGCTGTCGATGACCTACGCCACAGTGCCCGCGTTGCGCCACTGCCCGGAGCTGTCCGCGCAGTGGGAACCGGGGCTGTGCTCGCGGGTGTACGACCCCGGATCGCGAGCGCCCACAGAAAAACACGGTCTGCTCGCCGGGATGTCGATGACCGAAAAGCAGGGCGGCTCCGACGTGCGGGCGAACACGACGACCGCCACGCCGGTTGAGGGCGGCGCGTACCGGCTCGTCGGGCACAAGTGGTTCACCTCAGCACCGATGAACGACGTCTTCCTCGCGCTCGCTTACGCACCCGGCGGCCTGACGTGTTTCGCGGTGCCGCGGGTGCTGCCCGACGGCACCCGCAACGGCATGCGGTTGCAGCGGCTGAAAAACAAGCTGGGCAACCGGGCCAATGCCTCCGCCGAGATCGAGTACGACGGTGCGCTGGGATGGGCGGTCGGCGCGGAGGGGCGTGGGGTGCCCACGATCATCGAGATGGTGACGATGACCCGGCTGGACTGTGTGATCGGGTCGGCCTCCACCATGCGCGCGGCATTGTCCGAGGCTGCGCACCACGTTGCACATCGCCGAGCGTTCGGCGTTCGGTTGACCGACGCACCGCTGATGGCGGCGGTCGTGGCCGACCTCGCGCTGGAAAGCGAAGCCGCCACCGCGCTGGCGATGCGCCTGGCCGCCGCGGTGGACGCCGACGAGCGGGCGCTGTTGCGTGTCGCGTTGCCGGCGAGCAAGTACTTCGTCTGCAAGCGGGCGCCGGTGGTGGTGGCCGAGGCGCTGGAGTGCCTGGGCGGCAACGGCTATGTCGAGGACTCCGGGCTGCCACGGCTGTACCGGGAGGCTCCACTGAACTCCATCTGGGAGGGCTCGGGCAACGTCACCGCGTTGGATGTGCTGCGCGCGCTGGCCCGGGACGAGGCGCCGGCGGAGGCGCTGCTGACCGAGCTGAACTCCGTCGCCGGTGCGCATCCCGGCCTCGACCGGGCGTTGTCGTTGTTACGTACTGAGCTTCGCGTTCCCGCGCCGGAACAGGGCCGGCGGGTGGCCGAGCTGATCGCGCGGTGCCTGCAGGGGTCGTTGCTGCTGCGACACTCGCCATCAGTGGTGGCTGAGGCGTTCCTCGAATCGCGGTTCGGCGGGGACATCACCGGGTGCACGCTTGGCGTACTGCCCGCCGGAACAGATACTCGCGTGCTTGTCGAGCGAGTGACGCCGCCCGTGGGGTGAGCCTGTTACCGAGCACCACGACCCGACACACCGGGCGCGGGGACGCGACACGCGGGACGGGAGGGCGCGACACGCCGGCGCGGGGGCGGAGGAGGTTAGGCGCTAGGCGCAGGGGCCGGGGGTCCACCAGGGGCCGATCTGGGCGAGAACTTCGTCACCGAAGGGGTTCACCCCTGGACCGCGGGCTAGCGCGTGGGCGACGTGGACGTGCAGGCATTTGACCCGACCGGGCATGCCACCGGCGCTGACCTGCGTCCCGAGTGGTTCCACGGCGTCGCGCTCGGCGAGGTAGGACTCATGCGCGGCCCGATAGGCGGCGGCAAGCTCCGGGTCGGTGGCGAGACGGTCGGTCATCTCACGCATCGCGCCGCTGGCTTCGATCCGCCCCACCAGCCCGGTCAGCCGCCTACAGGTCAGGTAGTAGAGCGTGGGAAACGGGGTGCCGTCGGCCAGCCGCGGAGAAGTCTGCACCACGCTGGGCAGGCCGCAGGGGCAGCGGTGCGCGACCGATCGCAGCGCCCGCGGCGGGCGACCCAGCTGCGCCGCGACGGCCTCCCGGTCAGCGCGGTCCACGGCCTCACCCACTGTTGATCGACTGCCACAGTTGGCTGTACCACGGCGACGCAGGTGGCGGGACACCGCCGGCGACGGTAGCGGGCTGCCCGGGGGGAAGCTGCACCAGGTACGGGGCTTCGCCGGGCCGCACATACCGCAACCGTTCCCGGGCCTGCGTCTCGATGTGCTCCGGATCAGCCAGCAGCACCCGGCGGCGCTCCAGCTCCGTGATCTTGTCGGTCAGGATCTGCTGCTGCTCGTACACCGCCGACAGCTCGGCCCGCTGGCCCACATAGTTGCGCAACGGCACGGCCACGCTCAAGATCAGCACACAGATCACCGCAGCGAGCAGCGCCGCCCGGCGCCCGGAAGTGACGCCCACTGCGTAACCGATCCGTACCCCCAGCGGACGGATCGGCGCGCAGTCAGCGGGCGCACCATGGTGCCTGATCGCGCCGGCATCGCCCACCGCGGCCTAGCCCTCCGGTGTGAACCGGGCGAACGCCAGGTCCCCGGCATAGCGAGCGGCGTCTCCCAGAGCTTCCTCGATGCGCACCAGCTGGTTGTACTTAGCCACCCGTTCCGACCTCGCCGGGGCACCACTTTTGATCTGCCCACAGCCCAGCGCCACCGCCAGATCGGCGATCGTGGTGTCCTCAGTCTCACCCGAACGATGGCTGATCATGCAGCGGTACCCGTGGGACTGGGCGAGTGCCACCGCGTCCAGCGTCTCCGACAGCGTGCCGATCTGGTTGACCTTCACCAGCAGCGCGTTGGCCACCCGGCGGTTGATGCCCTCTTCCAGCCGCTCCGGATTGGTGACGAACAGGTCGTCACCGACGATCTGCACCCGATCGCCGAGCTCTGCGGTCAATCGCGCCCAGCCGTCCCAGTCGTCCTCAGCCAGCGGATCCTCGATGGACACCAGGGGGTAATCGTCGAGCAGGTCAGCGTAGTAGTCGATCATCTGCTCGGCGTTGCGGTCGCTGCGCTCGAAGGAATAGACGCCCTTGGTGCAGAACTCGGAGGCGGCCACATCCAACGCGAGGGCGATATCCCGGCCGAGGGTATAACCGGCCTTGTCCACCGCGGTGGCGATGAGGTCCAACGCTTTCGTAGCCGCTGGAAGGTCGGGCGCGAAACCTCCCTCGTCGCCGAGTCCGGTCGGCAATCCGTCGGCCTTGAGTACCGACTTCAGCGCGTGGTAGACCTCCGCGCCCCAGCGCAGGCCCTCCCGAAACGAGTCCGCACCGATCGGGGCGATCATGAATTCCTGCACATCGACCCTGGTGTCGGCATGCGCCCCACCGTTGAGGATGTTGAACATCGGCACCGGTAACACATGCGCATTCACGCCACCGATGTAGCGGAATAGCTCCAGGCCGCTGGACTCGGCGGCCGCTTTGGCCACCGCCAGCGATACCCCGAGGACCGCATTGACTCCCAGCCGCGACTTGTCCGGGGTGCCGTCCAGATCGACCAGCTTCTGATCCACTACGCGCTGCTCGATTACCTCTATGCCGATCAGCTCGGGCCCGATCTCATCCAGCACCGCCGCGACCGCCCGCTCAACGCCCTTGCCGTCGAACCGCTCGGGATCACCATCCCGCAACTCGACCGCCTCATGCTGCCCGGTGGACGCGCCCGAGGGCACCGCGGCCCGAGCCAGCGTGCCGTCATCCAGCGCGATCTCAACTTCAACGGTGGGGTTCCCGCGTGAGTCCAGGATCTCCCGGGCTCCAACCTCCTCGATGACAGCCACAGACACTCCTCGTCAAGCAGTGGGCAGCAACAGCGTAACTACGGTGGTGCATCCTCGGTCGGAGGCGCGCGTCGGTGATCGAGTGCCGTTATCGAGTGTCAGCTCTCGTGTAACAGCGCGTATCCGCGTACCGTTGGTGTGACCATGACAGCCGCCGACCGACCCCGGGACGTCGTCGAGCAGTTCCGGCTTGCCGAGTCGCTGGTCTTACAACGGCGTCCGCTGGAAGCCCTGCGGGAGTTGGCCCCGGTTCTCGACGCTGAGCCCGACGCGCCCAGTGTGCAGTTACTGGCCGGACGAGCTTACCTGCAGTCGGCCCAGCTACGCCGTGCCGAGGAGGCCTTTCTCCGGGTCCTCGAACACAACCCGTCCGATCATTACGCGAGATTCGCCTTGGGCCGCACACTGCAACGGCAAAGCCGGCTGGAGGAGGCCCGGGCGCAACTTGCGATGGCGGTGGCTATGAATCCCACTCCCGACTACCAGGAAGCGCTGAACGAGGTGCGGATGCGGATAGCCAGCCGCTAGGTCGCCAGGACTCAGATAACGCCCTTGGCGTTGCGCGCGTAACTCTGGGCGAAGGCGTATACCTCTTGGGCGTAGTCCAGGGAATCGTTGTAGGACAGTATCGCTCGCAGCCAGCCATCACCCGAGCTGAGATTGCGGTTGTCCGCGCACAGATACTGCGCCGCCGCCATCGAGGCGTCGTCGATATTCTGCGGATCGGTGATCCCGTCCCGATTCCCGTCGGCGCGCCATTTCGCCCAGGTGGACGGAATGAACTGGAAGGGCCCGACGGCGTGATCCCACACCTTGTCGCCGTCCAGCAAACCGTTGTCGGTATCCGCGATGGCCTTGACTCCAGGGGCACCGTTGAGCGGAATTCCGATGATCGGCGCGGACGGCCGGCCGTCCGGTAGCAGAGTGCGGCCTTCGAAGCCGCCGTGCTTGGACTCGACGGCAGCGATAGCGGCCAAGGTCACCCAAGTTATGCGGCAGTTCGGATGCGCGGCGGCCATCATCGCGTGCGCGTTGGCGTAAGCCTCCAGGGCGCGCTGCGGGATGTTGCTCACTCGCGACATCCGCAGCGCCCAATCGGCGAAGGCCAGCTGAGGCCCACCCACCGGCTTGTCCGGCGCGGGGGGAACCTGCACCGGGATGGTGACGGCCTGGCGGGCGGCTTGGTTTTGCTGGGCGGGCGCCGTCTCGGCGATAGGCTGCGCGACCGGCTCTGCGACGTCGGGCAGCGCAGCGGGTGCGGCGAGTGCAGCCGGGGCGGGAGCGGCGAGCCCGCGATCGGGCAAGGGCGCGGCCACCGAACCCAGACCGACTAGCACGAGACCGGCACAGGCCAACGCGCCACCCGACAGCACCCCACGTAGCAGGTAGTGCGAAACTCGCGGCACTCCGCGGCGAAGCCGCGCGTAGCTAAACCGCCCAATTCCCCCGGTTCGCGCGCCGGCTCGCTCGTCGCCACTCATATCACAGATCAACGACGCTTACGCTTGGGGGATACGTGGATCCCCGCTAGTGGGGGTCCCTGTGATTGGGCCAGTGCTGCCGCCACTGGTGAGCAGTGAGCCGAGCGGGATCCAAACCGGCGGCCCGAGCCGAGCGCTCAGCGGCGCGCACCTCGTCGGCGAAACGCCGGGCGACGCAGCGCAGTGCTGCTTCGGGGTCCTCACCAGTCAGCTTCGCCGCGGCCGACAGGGCGAACAACGACGCGCCGGTATCGCCGTCGGCGCCGGATGGGCCGGCACCGGGTAGGTCGGCACCGGGTGGGTCGGCACCGGGTGGGTCGGCACCGGGTAGAACAGCAGCGCCGAGCAGCAGATCACGGGGCAGGCCGGCCTTAGCCGCCCGGGACACCAGCTTGGCTGCCAGCGCCACCGCCGGCTGGGCCAGCGCCACCCCATCGAGGCTGGACTCGCGGCGCTTTTCGGTGCGCTTGAGCTGCTCCCACCGTATTTCCTGCTCCGCGGCGGTGTGCACCTGTTCGCTGCCCGCAAAGACATGCGGGTGCCGGGTGACCAGCTTGGCGACCAGGTCGGCGGCGACCGCGTCAATGTCGAAACCACCGGATTGCTCCTGCGCGACCCGGGCGTGGAAGAGCACTTGCAGCAGGACGTCACCGAGCTCTTCGCGGACTGCCTCGAGGTCGTTGTCTTCCAGCGCCTGGTACAGCTCGTAGGCCTCCTCGATGAGGTAGGGCATCAGCGAGCGATGGGTCTGCTCGGCGTCCCACGGGCAGCCACCCGGCGAACGCAACCGGTCCATCACCGCGGCCGCATCCAGCAACGCGGCCCCGGCCGGTTCCGGGGTGACCAACACCGTGGCGCCGGCGGCGACCCAGCGGGCCGCGGCGCCGGTGCCGGGGTCCATGGTGAGCAGCAGGCCGTGCACCGCATCGCCCACGGCGGCCGCCCCGCACAGCTGGGCCAGCTCGGTGGGTACGTCGGTGTCGGCGTGCACAGGCGCGCCGCCGCGCAGCAGGCACACGGCCGCCGCCGGGAGCACCGCGCCGAGCCGATGCGACAGTGTGACGACGACAGCCGCGCTCACGCGCGGGGAACGGCGCGCAGCGGTGCCTCGAAGCCGCCGGTCTCGTTCTCGTCGGATACCACTTGAAGGGTCACCGGGTCCCACACGCCGTATCGGGGGTTGAGTCGAACTCCCACCTCATCGGCCACTCTGGCCAGCTGGCGCAGGCCGATGGCTTCCAACACCGCGGGATCGATCTGATCGATCTCGGGCGCATGTTCGGACGCCTGAACACCGTGGTCGGCGCGATTCTTGACGACCATGACCACCCAGGGCTTGGTGTCCGTGAGCTGGAAAGCGACGACGGTGTCTTCAGCGACGCCGAACGCCGGGGTGGTGGCGAAGATCGGGTCGTCCGCCGCGACGATGCGCTTGCCCAGCTCGGCGTCCTTGCCGGCGCGCACGTCAGCATCGATCAACTGCCGAGCCCCCCTGGAGCCGGCCTGCGACAGCTCGTCCACGCGCTGTTTGGCTGCGGTTCGGGTGTCGGCGGTGGTGTAGTCGACGGTGACCGCGCTGTTCCGCAAGGCGAAGCGGCCCAGGGCGGCCATGCGGAGTTTGTCTTTGGCGCGCTCCCGGTAGGAGTTGGCATCGAAGATGGTGCCCTTGGATGCGGCTTGCGCCCCGCCGACCTCCTTGATCAGGCGATTGACTTGAGCCTGGTCGGTGGTCACACCGGCCCGCCGCGCGGCGATATCCAGAAGCTGGTGCCGGATCCGCAGGGTGAGGATCTTCCGCGATACGTCGTCGAGCTGATGGCCGGCCGCGAGTTGGGCGCGAGCTTGTGGACCTTCCTTGTCCAGCACGGTCACGAGCTGCTCGTGGACCTGGTCCTGCCGGATCTCGGTGCCGTCGACGAACGCGGCGGCGCCGATCTGGTCGGAGCCGCAGCCACCGATGAGCACCCCGGCAGCGACGGCACCGGCGATCCCCAGGGCGGCACGGCGGACCGCGCCGACCGCAGGCAGGACACTTTGCACGGACGCTACTTTCTCACGCTGCGTGTGCTGGTCTCCCAGTGCCCGGCTACTTCGCAAGCAGGTCTGACCAACCGACCCCGATATGGAGACATATCGGGCTCGAAGCGCCCGTTTGAGCCCGATATGTCTCCATATCGGGGTCAGGGCGTCAGCAGTCCAGGGAGTCGAGGAGGTGCTGGACGGCCTCGACCAGGCGGTGCGGGTCGCAGGGTGCGACGGTGAGGGATCGGGGGTCGCCGCGGTGCGCGGTGACGGTGATCTGGTACCGGCCGTCCGGGTTGTCGCACCAGCGCAGCACCTGCGAGCGGTGCACCTGGCCGCAGTCTCGCATGTTGGCGGCGATCTGACCGGCGCGCGCGTGTGGCTGGTCCAGAATTGCGGACACTGCGGCGCGCTCGCGCTCGCTGCTGGTCCGCATGGGAGATACCAGCACCCCACCACCTCGCGCAGGCCGGTCGGGGCTGGCCAGCGCGATGGTCCCGGCCGGGCTGCGGCCTGGCGGGTGCGAGGGCAGCCGGCTGACCACCGCCGCCGCTATACCCGCTACCGGGGTGACGTCCAGCAGGGTGGCGCCGGCCTCGTCAGGGTCCTGCAACGCGCAGACGGCCACGGTGCCGCTGCGGGCCGCGAGCACCCGAACGGGCTGATCAGTTGCCGGGCCGGCAAGCCATACCGAGTCCAGCCAGCTGGCCGGCCGGTGCAGCAGCCGCATGGCGGCCTCGAGATCGGCGTCCACCCGGCCCGCGCGCATCAGCCCGAGCCGGCGCAGCTGCTCGCTCACGTCCGTCCGGATACGGCCGCGCTCGGCGGCGGTGCACCCGTGCGAACGGACCTCGATCGGCGCCGGGTAGCGCTCCAGCTGGAGCGCCTCGGTGAGCAGGTCCCATTGTTCGGCGGACAAGCGCCATCCCAAGGGCACCACTACGAGCCGCCCTGGCCGGCCGGGTCCTCGCCGATCACCGCCGGGGCGACCTTGCGGCCGTCGGTGAAGATGTCGTCCATCTCGATGAGATACGAGGGGCGCCGGTGCTCGGAGTCTTCCCCGCCCTTGGCGCCTGCGGCGCCCATCGGTGCCATCATCTCGCCCGGACCGGCACGTCCGGCCGTCGCGGCGCCGCCGCCACGACTCATGCCGGCGCCCATCCGGCCCTCGGTCTCAGCGGCAGCGGCAGAGGGGCGGGGACCGAACTCGTGGCCGGCGCTAGCCCGTACGGCACCAGCCACTTGCCGGACGCCAGGCACCTGTCCGCCGACGGATCGCCCACCGCCGAACCCCCCGCCCGCGCCCGCCCGCACTCGCCGCGCGGCGTCCTCCGCGATCGGCGCCACGATCGGGACACCGCCCACTGCGGCGGCCGCGGCCGCCGCGGCGATCTGCCCACCGCCGTGCTGAGGTCCTCGGACGGTCTGAGCGGGCGCAGTCGCTGCCGGAGAATCGGCGCTGCTGACCGCCTGCAAGGCGGTGGGCGCGGCCAACGTGCGCGCTCGGTGCCCGGTCGCCGAGGGGCTGACGCTGGGGCCGGGTGCCCCGCCGCCGGAATAGCCGGGTGCCGCCACCGAGCCGCCGGTGGGCATGGCGTCCGGTGGTTGCTGCGTCGGGTCGGCGAGCTGCGCGTACGTCGGGACCGCGGCGCGGTTGTCGTTGATCGGCGCCGAGTACACGTTGGTCATGATCCGCACGGCTTCGGCATGCGCGTCGGACTGCGCCTGTTCCTGCGCGACCGCGTCGATCAGCGCGCCGGTTGCGCCGCCGGTGGCGAAGCTGACCAGCGACTCCCGCCAGTTGTGCGAATGCGGCGGAGGCACGCTGGCCTTGGCCTGCGCGGCGGAGGACCCGGAATCCGCCATCAACTGTGCGGTGTGATCCGCGATGTCGGTGTGGCCGGTCGACCACTGGTTGATCGCGCCGAGCGGAGCGAGTGCTGCGTCGGCCGACGCGCCGCGCCAGCCACCGGACACGGTCTGCTGCAGGTCCTGGGTCAACCCGGTCACGATGGCCGCATCGCCCCGCGATTGCTCGCGCCACGCCTGGGCGGCATCGCCGATGTCACCGGGGACCACCGAATGATCCAGCATGGAGCGAATCTCCTGATGCCCCCAGGCCGCCCAGTTGCTCGAGCCGTGATCGTTGCCGCTGGGTCCGCCAAAGCCCAGCAGGCCGGCCACCGCATCCCATGCACCGGACATGTCAGCTCCCCGCCTTCGGCAGCCGCGGCTCGATCATCTGCGCGA
>DASUVX010000087.1:0-46589 GCA_036378735.1 Pseudonocardiaceae bacterium
ACTGCTCGCTGGAGATCTCGGGCGGCGGCGCCTTGTACATCCGCAGCTCGTAAGGCCACCTGCCGGCGGTCTGGGTGGCACCCTGCACCATGATGTAGCGGCCGACCTGGTCGGCGTGGTTGCACAACCCGTGCGGGAAGCGCCGGCTCACCGAGGCCAGCAACAGTCGCGGGGTCTCGATCGAGTAGCCGGCGACCGCGACGTACCGGGCGCGCTGCAACCGGTGAGCACCGTCGGATTCGGTGACATACACCACCCCGCGGGCTTTGCCGGAGTCCTGCTCGATGTCTACTTGCACGGCCATGCAGTTGGCGCGCACTTCCACACCGTGGGCCAGTGCGTCGGGCAAGTGCGTCACATAGGGACTGGCCTTGGCGTTGACCTTGCAGCCCTGCAAGCAGTAACCGCGGTAGATGCAGTGCGGGCGGTTGCCGAACGTGCCGTTGACGATCCCCACCGGGCCGACCCGCATTTCGATCCCGCATCGCAACGCACCCTCGCGCAGCTTGTCGGCGGCGCCGGAAACCGGATGCGGGGAAAACGGGTAGCGGTGCGGGTAGCCCCACGGCCAGTCCTGACCCGCCACCGGTAACTCGGCCTCCACCTGCTCGTAGTGCGGGCGCAGGTCTTCGTACTCGATCGGCCAGTCCGCGCCCACGCCGTCGTCGGTATAGGTGGACAGGTCGCTGGGGTGGAATCGTGGGGTGTAGCCGGCGTAATGGACCATCGAACCGCCCACCCCGCGCCCGGAGTTGTTCTTCCCGAGCTCGATCGGGTCGGCTCCCCCGATGATCCGCTTCTGGGTCCAGTACAGCGGATGGCTGCCGGCCTCGTCGGACACCCAGTCCTCGTCGGGATGCCAGAACGGACCCGCTTCGAGAATCACCACCCGCCAGCCGTGCCGAGCCAGCCGCTGGGCCAGCACCGACCCCCCTGCGCCGGCTCCGACGATGACGAGATCGACCTCGTCGTCGTCACGGTATCGAGCCATGGTGGCCTCACCCGGCAAGTCCCGGGAATGCACATCGAGCAGGAAGCGGGAGTCGTTGTCCCGCGGCCCGATCGATCCCTTGAGGATGCCCCGCCAGAACGTGCCCATCGCTCCCATCACCGCTGCCAGGAATCAACAACCTGCACCGGGTCCTCGTCGGTGGCACCGGGCTTCTCGAACGGCTCGCGCACCGCGGGACCGTCGGCACCGGGGCCACCGAGGCGCATGAACCCTCGCGGGTAGGCCGGGCCGCCGAAGCCGATCTCGTTCCACGCCCACGGGTGGGAGTAGAACGCGGCGAGCGCCGCCCGCATCACCACTGACCAGGCACGGGTGACGTTCAGCTCGTCCCAGGCGCCCCCGACCAGCCGGCCCTGGGCGAACTGTGCCACGATCGCCTCCCGCTGGGCGTCGGTGCAGCCGGCGAAGCCGGCCTGGTAACCCTCGGTCGCGGTGTGGTCCAGCCCGCGCAGCACCAGCCGCCAGGTGTCGCGATCATCGGGCATATCGGCGTACTGGTAGCCGTCGAGCCGCCCGTCAGCAAGTTTGCTGTCGACCATCTCGGCCACCGGAACGCGGGGCTCGCAGTCTTGAGCCAAGACGGTGTCGCAGAAAGCGCGCAGCACCGGTTCCTCCTGCGCGGTGAAGAAACGCAGCGGGCCGGGCGGGTCCAGCCGGGCCAGCACCACCTTCTTGGTGGCCTCATCCCAGGTATCGACCGCGTCGAGCACGTCGAAGTCGGGGTAACGCCCGATCATCTGCGGGGTGGTGCCCCGCCGTTGCCGGGGCAGCCACGACGGGTGCGGCGGCGTGCCGCCCGGACGGCGCTTGGGCAGGTGATCTGGGCTACGCAGGTCAGGCACCGGCTCACTGCTCCCGGCGCAGCAAAGCCGCGAGCAGACCCATACCGCCGACCATCGCCATCATGCTGGGCGCAGAGATCGGCGGACCCATCGGCAGGTTGTAGGAGTACAGCCGCCAGCCGCCGGGCTTGCGGGCCACTCCGCGAGCGTGGAAGTACTCCCCGAGTAGCCCATTGGCAACATACAGCGCCGCGGTCAGCGGCAACGCGGTCTTGGCGCAACGCCGGGAGAACACTCCCCCAATCCCGGCCACCACCAGCGGTGGGGTCAGCACGATCGGGCTCCACATCCATTTGTTCCCGAAGCTGGCCTTGTAGTGCTCTAGATAGATCTCTGCGCCGGTCACTACGGCGGCAGCCGCAGTCAACCCGGACAGCGCTCGCTCGAACTGCCCGTGCTCCACGTTCCACACCAACCGGTCGATCACATGCTCGGCGCCGGCCACCGCGCCATGATGGGCAGCCGTCCCGCGAGGCCCTTTTGGCTTGGCGGCGCCCGGGACCGACTTTCCCCGTATTCGGCTGCTCCAGCGGGCCACGTCGTCACCTCAGCCTTCGCTTGTGGCGCGGAACCGCCGACGTGCCGCCGGACACGGGTGCACACGCTGGCTGTCGGCTTGCGCCAGGCATTCCCCGTGATCGTTGCGGCTACGCACGTAGTGATCTGGGTCACACTTTTGCGTAATATGTGGCCTGGCGCACGGCGTGGCGCGCGCGGTAGCCGTGGCAGCAATGGCAATGAGATGCTGGGTGAGTGCGGCTGCTCGGCACGCTTGCCATCGCATCCGCTGCCGCGTGGGCGTATCTCGTCGCCGGGCACGGCGGCTTCTGGCGCACCTCGACGCGCCTGCCGGCCGAACCGCCGGAACCCGGCCGCTGGCCCAGTGTGGGGATCGTGGTCCCGGCGCGGGATGAAGCTGCGGTACTCCCCGAGACGCTGCCCACGCTGCTCGGGCAGGACTATCCCGGCGAACTCGCGGTATGGCTGGTCGACGACGGGAGCAAGGACGGCACAGCGGCACTCGCGCACACTGTGGCTCAACGGGACGCCGGCCGAGCGTCGCTGACCGTTCTCACCGCCCCGCCCCCGCCGTCGGGCTGGACCGGCAAGCTCAATGCTCTGCACTGCGGCGTGGCGGCGGCCGACGCGGCTGCGGTCGATCTGCTGCTATTCACTGACGCCGACATCGCCCACCACCGGTCCTCGGTACGCAGGCTGGTCGCCACGGCGATGGCAGATGACCGCGACGTGGTGTCGCTCATGGCGCTGCTGCGCACTCAGACCAGCTGGGAGCGCATCCTCGTGCCGGCGTTCGTCTACTTCTTCGCCCAGCTCTACCCGTTCCCGCGGGTGGCCCGACCCGGCGCCTGGACCGCCGCAGCCGCCGGCGGCTGCATCCTGCTGCGCCGCACGGCACTGCAGCGCGCCGGAGGCCTGTCGCGCATCCGCGGCGACCTCATCGACGACGTGGCGCTGGGCCGGTTGCTCAAACGTTCGGGCGCGCGGACGTGGCTGGGCTTCACCGGCGACCCACCCGAAGTCCGCAGTATCCGCCCCTATCCTCGCGTCACCGACCTATGGACCATGGTCGTCCGCACCGCCTATACCCAGCTGCGCCGATCACCGGTACTGATCGCCGGCACGATCACCGCCCTGGGCCTGCTTTACGTCGTCCCACCCGTCGCCGGACTCACCGGCCTGGTCCGGCACTCACCAGTGCCGGCCGTGACCGGGCTCGGCGCGTGGGCGGCGATGGCCATTACCCAAGCTCCGGTGTTGCGGCTCTACGGACTCTCGCCGCTGCGCGGACTCGCGCTGCCAGCAGTCGCGACGCTGTATGCCGCCATGACAGTGGACTCAGCGCGCCGCTACGCCGCCGGCCGAGGTGGCGCGTGGAAGGGGCGGTTCGCCCACCCTCAGCTGCAGCCGCTGGTCGAGCCACAGCCCTCGCACACATAGCAGGATCCGGCGGGCCGCATCTTCGTTCCGCACGTCATGCACAGCGGTGCATCGGCAGCCTTGCCCAACTGCAGTTCGAACAGCTCAGTGGAGCTGCCCACATAGACAGGGGCCGGACGAGCCTGCACCGGCGGCACTGGGGTGGTGGAGTCCACCGAGGCACGAAGGGTCTCGATGTCGATGCCGCTATCGGCATCGACGCCATAGTCGGCGGACACCTGCATGGTGCGCTCTTCGGCGGACAGAATGCCCAGTTGCTCTCGCTTCTCCTTAGGTAAGTAGTCCAACGCCAGCCGACGGAACAAGTAGTCCACCACGCTGGTCGCCATCCGCACGTCTGGGTCATCAGTCATCCCAGCTGGTTCAAAACGCATATTGACGAACTTCGAGACGTAGGTCTCCAGCGGGACTCCGTATTGCAGGGCTATCGAGATCGCTATCGAGAAAGCGTCCATCACACCGGCCAAGGTGGAGCCCTGCTTGGACATCTTGACGAAGAGTTCGCCGAGCCCATCGTCCGGATAGCATCCTGCCGTCAGGTAACCCTCAGCGCCACCCACCGTGAACGAGACCGTTTCGCTGGGTCGTTTTTTGGGCAGCCGCTTACGCACCGGTCTGGCCTCGACCACTGCCTTATCCGTGACAGTAGCGCCGGACTTACCGGTTGACAGCGGTTGGCCCACCTTGCAGTTGTCCCGGTAGATAGCCAGCGCCTTGAGCCCCATCTTCCACGATTGAAGGTAGATCTCCTCGACGTCGGCGATAGTGGCCGTCTCCGGCATATTAACGGTCTTGCTGATCGCTCCTGAGATGAACGGTTGAGTAGCCGCCATCATCCGTACGTGACCCATCGGCGAAATGGCCCGCTCCCCCATGGCGCAGTCAAATACCTCATAGTGTTCGGGGCGCAGCCCAGGGGCATTGATCACATGGCCGTGCTCGGAGATGTATTCGATGATCGCCTCGGTCTGCTCCTGCTGGTAACCCAAAGCGGTGAGTGCCTTGGGTACCGTCTGATTGACGATCTGCATGGAGCCGCCACCGACCAGCTTCTTGAACTTGACGAGCGAAAAGTCCGGCTCGATACCGGTCGTATCGCAGTCCATCATGAAACCAATAGTTCCAGTCGGCGCCAAGACGCTGGCTTGCGCATTTCGCCAACCATTTTTTTGACCGGTCCGGAGACCATCCTGCCACGCCTTGGTAGCAGCCTTCTGAACAGCGCGGTCATTGTGGTCGTAGGTGCGGATCAGATCGTTGGCTGCGGCGTGCTTGCGCATGATCCGCTGGTGCGGCTCAGCGTTGCGAGCATAGCCCTCGTATGGCCCGACAACCCCGGCAAGTTCCGCGGAACGCCGGTACGCGGTGCCGGTCATCAACGAGGTAATCGCGGCCGCCAGAGCACGTCCACCATCGGAGTCGTAGGCGTGACCGGTGGCCATCAGCAACGCCCCGAGGTTGGCGTAGCCGATGCCGAGCTGCCGAAAAGCCCTCGTGGTCGCCGCTATTGTTTCGGTCGGGAAATCCGCAAAGCAGATCGAGATGTCCATCGCGGTGATGACAAGCTCCACTGTCTTAGCGAACAGTTCGGCGTCGAATGTGAGGTCCTCACGAAGGAACTTCATCAGATTGATCGATGCAAGATTGCAACTCGAGTTGTCGAGGTGCAGGTACTCGCTACATGGATTGGACGCGGTGATGCGACCAGATTCGGGGCAGGTGTGCCAATCGTTGATTGTGTCATCGTATTGTATGCCGGGGTCTGCGCACTCCCACGCAGCTTTGGTGATATCCCGGAACAGCTCCTTGGCCCGCACAGTCTCGATGATTTCGCCGGTCGTCCGGGCACGCAACCCGAATCCGCTATCGGTCTCCACAGCCCGCATGAACTCGTCAGACACCCGGACCGAGTTGTTGGCGTTCTGGTACTGGACCGAGGTGATGTCCTTACCACCGAGGTCCATGTCGAAACCGGCATCACGGAGTACCCGGATCTTACGTTCCTCGGAAGCCTTGGTCTGCACGAACTCGGCAATATCGGGATGGTCGACGTCGAGCACCACCATCTTGGCAGCCCGCCGGGTTGCCCCACCTGATTTGATGGTACCCGCCGACGCGTCCGCGCCGCGCATGAAGCTTACTGGTCCGGACGCTGTACCACCCGAAGAAAGCAGTTCTTTCGACGAGCGAATACGGGAAAGGTTAAGGCCCGCTCCAGAGCCGCCCTTGAAGATCAGTCCTTCTTCGCGGTACCAGTTGAGAATTGAATCCATGGTGTCGTCGACGGAAAGAATAAAGCACGCAGAGACTTGCTGCGGAGATTTGGTGCCGACGTTGAACCAGACTGGGGAGTTGAAGCTGAACACCTGATGCAGCAGCATCCAGGTCAACTCTTGAGAAAAAATCTCCTTATCAGTGTCGGTCGCGAAATATCCGTGCTGCACACCGGCGGTGGTATAGGTCGTCACCACTCGATCGATCAGCTGGCGCAGGCTCGACTCGCGCTGCTCGCTGCCCACTGCACCGCGGAAGTACTTGCTGGTCACGATGTTGACCGCGTTGACCGACCAGAAGTCGGGGAACTCCACCCCGCGCTGTTCGAAGTTGACCGTGCCGTCCCGCCAGTTGGTCATCACCACGTCCCGGCGCTGCCACGTCACCTCGTCGTAGGGATGACGGTTCTCGGTCGTGTAGACCCGCTCGACTCGCAGCGCTCGCTTGAGCTGCGTGGCATGCGACGGCCCAGCGGCTCCCCCATCGACGCCAGCCGGAGTCCCGACGGTTTCGGTCATCCCTCGTCCCTCTCAATCGCGGTGTGCATACTCCCGGGTCCAGGTCTCCCCGTCCGGAGCTCCTAGGATGCTTCGTCGTGCTTTCGTGGGCCGCTAAGAGTCGATCAGTTCACGCCAGGTTCCCCCTTGCAACACTCGGGGTGCCGGCCTGGAAGCTCCCGCAAGGCACGGATCTCCTTCTCGAAGTCCTCGATCGACGAGAACGCCCGGTACACGCTGGCGAAACGCAGGTAGGCCACCTCGTCGAGGTCGCGCAACGGGCCGAGGATGGCCAACCCGACTTCCTGGCTGGGTACCTCAGCGCTGCCCATCGAGCGGATCGCTTCTTCAACACGGTGGGCAAGCTGTTGTAGCGCGTCCTCATCAACCGGTCGTCCCTGGCATGCCCGTTGCACGCCGCGCACGACCTTGTCGCGGCTGAACGGCTCGGTGACCCCCGACCGCTTCACCACGGCTAGCACGAGCTCCTCCACCGTGGTGAATCGGCGACCGCATTCCGGACATGAGCGCCGCCGACGGATCGCCTGCCGGTCCACTACATCGCGCGAATCGACGACTCGAGAGTCCGCATGCCGGCAAAACGGGCAGCGCATGCTCCTCCCTCCCTGCCATCCCCCGTCGAGGCCCATTCCCCCAGACCTTCGGCGGGGCGCCCAACTTGTAGATGAACAACATCCTTGTAACTACTATATGTAGTGGTAGCCAACAAAGTCGAGCCGCCACGGCGCGCAACAGAGGCCAACGTCGCCCGACGACCCTACGGGCGGTTCGGCCGCCGGTTGCCGGCCACCCCACAGTTGAGCGCTGAGCCCGCTACCGGCCATCGGGCACCTGCAACTGCTGATCAGGCACCACCTCGGCATCTGGGAGGCCGTTCAGCTGCAGGATCTGCTCCAGCACCGCCCGCGGGTCAGACCGTGGCGCTACCCGGGCTGCCACATCCCATAGGGTCTCGCCCGCACCGACCCGCACCACGGCGGTCCGTTCCGGGATTGCTGGATCTGAGCTGGCCCCCAGCCAACTTAGGCCGGCGACCACACTCAACGTCACAATCACCGTCGCCGACAGGGCGACCACCCGGCCGGCCCGCGGCGCCGGCGGATGCGCAACTGCAGGAAACTCCCGAGTCAGCGACCCCTGAGCTAGCAGCCCCTGAGCTAGCAGCCCCTGAGCTAGCGGCCCCGGAACCGGCGGCACCGGCGCTGGAGGCAGGGGTGCCGGAAGTGCCGGAAGTGCCGGACGTGGCCGGGCGCGCACCGCCCGGCGGTCCTGCCGGACACTGCCCGGTACAGCTTTCGCCGTGCCTTCCGACTCATCGAGTGCAAAAGAGCGACTGCCCAACTGTGCCGATGCCGTCATCGCAACTCCTCAGTACGGGTAGCATCGAACGCGAGTTCGATCGAACTGTTGTGCGGTGTCTATCACGGCACCCTGACAATCTCGGCGACCTTGCGGCGTGTTGTTCGAACAAACGTTTGATCTTTAGGGCGCCAGTGGTTAGCGTCAGCGTCGCGACGGACCGGGTGAGGTCTGGCAGGCAGGCGAGGAGGAGCCGTGGGACGACAGCGCAGCGACGGGCCGGAGGGGGCAGGTTCCGGCGCACCGGCGCAGGATCGGCAGGATCGCAGCATGCCGGGTCCACGCGACGCCGCGCAGCTGCATTCATTCCCCGATCTGGAAGGCGGGACAGATCAGGGTCTGACGCCACGCCAGCGACGGGTTCTCGAAGTGATCCGAGAATGGGTCGAACGGTTCGGTTACCCCCCGAGCGTCCGGGAGATCGGCGAAGCGGTCGGCCTCACGTCCACCTCATCGGTGGCTCACCAGCTGCGTGTTCTAGAGCGCAAGGGATATCTGCGCCGCGATCCCAACCGACCCCGCGCGGTCGGTGTTCGGCCAGCCGACGACGCACCGGAGGCCCACGAGGAGGCCCCCGAGGACCAACCCGGGCGACCACATCCGGTCTTCGTTCCGGTAGTGGGCCGGATTGCCGCCGGTGGCCCGGTGCTGGCCGAGCAGGCCATCGAAGACGTGTTCCCCCTGCCGAAAGAAATCGTCGGCGAAGGTGCCCTGTTCCTGCTGCGCGTAACCGGTGACTCCATGGTCGAGGCGGCGATCACCGACGGGGACTGGGTGGTCGTCCGCCAGCAACCCAGCGCCGAGAACGGCGACATCGTGGCTGCCATGATCGATGGGGAGGCGACGGTTAAGACGTTCAAGCGCCGTGACGGCCGTGTCTGGTTGCTCCCGCACAACCCCGCCTACGAACCGATACCCGGTGAGGAAGCGACCGTGCTCGGCCGGGTGGTGGCGGTACTGCGCCGGCTGTGAGGGCGGCCGGCAACCGGCCAGGTATCAGGCCTGCACCACGTACTCGGCCAGCGCACCGGCGAGGTCCGGGCGTACCCGGGCACGCAGCCGGGTGCCGTCCTCGGTGTGGTCGGTCGCCAGCAGCTCACCCTCGGCGTGTACCCGGGCCACCAAGGCACCTTGAGTCCACGGCACGAGCGCGTCGACCTCAACCTGCGGTTGCGGCAGCGCGTCCGCGATCCGCTGCACCAAGCCGGTAATGCCGGCACCGGTGTGCGCGGAGACGAACGCGGCCTCCGGCAGCAGGCAGCGTAGCCGGGACAGCCCGAACTCGTCAGCGTGGTCGATCTTGTTGACGACCACCAGCTCTGCCGGCATCGTGGTGTCGCGTCCTTCGGTGATCTCGGTAAGGACCTCCCGCACCGCTTCCACTTGCCGTTCAGGCATCGGGTCGGCACCGTCCACCACGTGCAGCACCAGGTCGGCGTCGGCCGTCTCCTCCAACGTGGAGCGGAAGGCCTCCACCAACTGGTGAGGCAGGTGACGGACGAAACCGACCGTGTCGGTGAGCGTGTACTCCCGCCCCTGCGGTGTGGTGGCCCGCCGGGTGGTCGGGTCCAGGGTGGCGAACAGCGCGTCCTGAACGAGCACCTCGGCGCCGGTGATCACATTGAGCAGGCTGGACTTACCCGCGTTCGTGTAGCCGACGATAGCCACGTTGGGCACCTCGTTGGCGCGCCTGCGCCCACGCTTGGTGTCCCGGACTGTGCGCATGGCAGCGATCTCACGGCGCAGCTTGGCGATCCGGCGGTGGATGCGCCGACGGTCGGTCTCCAGCTTGGTTTCCCCGGGCCCACGGGTACCGACTCCGCCATCGGCGCCACCACCGGCACCGCCGGCCTGCCGGGACAGCGACTCGCCCCAGCCCCGCAACCGCGGCAGGAAGTAACTCAACTGGGCCAGCTCGACTTGTGCCTTACCCTCCCGGGACCGCGCGTGCTGGGCGAAGATGTCCAGAATCAGCGCGGTCCTGTCGATGACCTTCACCTTGAGCTTGGCTTCCAGCTGCCGTAGCTGCCCCGGAGTGAGTTCACCGTCGCAGATCACGGTGTCAGCCCCGGTACCCAGCACGATCTCGCGCAGCTCGAGGACCTTGCCAGAGCCGATGTAAGTAGCCGGGTCGGGACGCTCGCGGCGCTGGACCAGCGCATCGAGGACCTGCGACCCGGCTGTTTCGGCAAGGCGAGCCAGTTCGACCAGCGACGCGTCGGCCTGCGCCGCGGAACCGTCGGTCCACACCCCGACGAGTACCACCTGCTCCAAGCGCAGCTGCCGGTACTCGACCTCGGTGACATCGGCGAGTTCGGTGGACAGGCCCGGCACACGACGCAGTGCAGAACGATCCTCAAGGTCCAGCTCACCGCGGGACGCGGGACTGGGGCCACGGGATGGATAGCTCGGTGACGTTGTCATATGCCTCTCATCGTCATTCGGCGTGATGCGCAGTCTGGTCAGTAGGCCGACCACCAGTCCAGGGTCAACTGGCCGCGTGCGACGAGCACCGCAGGTCCGGTCAGAGTGCTGCCGGCTTCGACGATCGCCGCATGCAAGCGACCTCCGGGAGTGTGGACGTCGGCCTCGCCCGTGCGCCGGCCCTGCGCCGCGAGCGCCGCGGCCAGGGCAGCCACCGTTCCGGTGCCACATGAGCGGGTCTCCCCCACCCCTCGCTCGTGCACTCGCATTCGCAGCTCCCCCCGTGCGAGCACGTTGACGAATTCGACGTTGACGCCGTGCGGAAAATTCCCGGGATCGTGTCCCGGCGGTACGGACAGGTCCAGTTGCCCCACCGGAACCTCCGTCAGGCAGGCTAAGTGGGGGTTGCCGACATCGACTATGCACCCGGTGAACGCCGCGCCTTCGACGGTCACCATCGACGTACCGTCGACCTGCACGTGCCCCATCTCGACAGTCACCGTCCCGTCGTCGTTGCTGCGCACGCGGCGCGGGCCGGATCTGCTGCCGACCTGGAACACGGGACTACTAACCAGCCCGGTGTCGGTTAGGTAGCGGGCGAACACCCGGATCCCATTGCCGCACATCTCGGCGATGGAACCGTCGGCATTGCGGTAGTCCATGAACCAGTCCTGGGCGGAACTTCCCGATGGTGCATCCGTGACCAAAGCGCCGGGCACCACCCGCAGCACTCCGTCCGCGCCCAGGCCTCGGTGCCGGTCGCATAGTGCGCGCACCCGAGACGGTGTGAGATCCAGCGTGCCGGTGGGGTCGGGAAGGAGAATGAAGTCGTTCTCCGTCCCTTGCCCCTTGAGGAATTCGATGCCCTGCTCCATCGACGCTGAGCCTAACCGTTGCGGGTGTGCACGAGTGCGCGCTCGAGCAAGTCGGGCTGCTGGCAGTCCAGCCACCTGATCCGGGGATCCCGCCGGAACCAGCTGCGCTGCTTGCGGACAAAACGCCGGGTTGCGGCAGCGATTGGTTCGGCGGCGGCTGCCGGATCACTGCCCGCATCCAGAGCGGCGATGACCTGCCGGTAGCCCAGCGCCTGCGACGCTGTCCGGCCCTCTCGCAGGCCGCCCGGCAATAAATCGCGGACTTCGGCGACCAGCCCTTGCGCGAACATGCGATCCACCCGGGTGCCGACTCGCGCGTCCAGGACGGCGGGGTCGGTGTCCAGTCCGAGGATCACGGCCCGGTAGCGCGCTGGGCCAGGCTGGGGCAACGCCGCCGAGAAGGGGCGTCCGGTGATCCGGATGACTTCCAAAGCACGGACCAGCCGGCGGCCGTTGCTCGGCAGGATCCGACCGGCCGCCACCGGGTCGAGCCGATGCAGCCGCTCATGCAGGGCCGGTGCCCCCTGTTCGGCCAACTCACACTCTAGCTCCGCCCGAAGCTCGGGAGCTGTGCCCGGGAAGTCCAGCTCGTCCAGCACTGCGCGCACATACAGCCCGGAGCCTCCGGTCAGCACCGGCACTCGGCCCGCGGTGAGCAGTTGTTCCACGACGCGGCGGGCATCGCGCTGGTAGGCGGCCACCGAGGCGGTCTCGGTGACGTCGAGAACGTCAATGAGATGGTGGCGGACCCCGCACCGGGCAGCGGCGGGAAGCTTCGCAGTGCCGATATCCATGCCCCGGTACAGCTGCATGGCATCCGCGTTGACCACCTCACCACCCAGCCGGCGGGCCAATTGGACTGCGATGTCTGATTTTCCGGTAGCGGTTGGGCCGACCACCGCGACGACCCGCGGCTTCATGTCACACTCGCCGGCGAGACGGCATCCCAAAGCGCAACGTGGTACGCGACCCCGTACGGAGCGGCCGAGTACAGCAGCTCGCCCCGGTACGCCGGGGCCAGCGACTGGGCAGCTGCAGCCCCTACCTGCCAGGCCTCCCGGCCGGCGACCAACAGCTCGCCGGCCAGCGCCGCGTCGAGGTCCAGCAACGCGGTGGCGTTCGCCGCGGCAAGCGCTTCCGCCACCGTTTCGTCCAGTCGGTGCGCCCTGCAGTCGAGATATCCAGGGGCCCGGAGGGTGTGCGTGGCCGCACCGTCGCCGAGCACGAGCAGCCCGACCGGATCGCCATCCCGGCGTAACCGCTGCGCGAGCTCGTTACCGATCCGGCGGCACTGCGCAGTGCTGGATCCTGGCGGCACCGGGCACGCCGCCACAGAGACGTGCGCCGCGCCTACTTGACCCCGCAGCCAGCCTGCAATCAGCAGCGGCAGTGGGAGTTCGACGCGATCAGCCGCCGTCACCTCGGGGCACAGCGCCACGTCGACATCGGCCCCGTAGCCGGCGAAGCTGCCCGCTGCACCCCTCACCGCGGCCGGATCGACTGCCGCCACAGCCACCCAACGTGGGCACCGTTGCGCCAGCGCACCCGCCGCCACCAGGCAGGCCTCGCGCAGCGCAGCGGTCTCCACTGCAGCGCCGGCGGCTATTTCCGGCACCAGGAGTGGTGGATGCGGCACCACCGCCACGCGTACGATCACCGCTGCAGGTTAGTGCTCACTTCGCCCCAGCTCTCCTGCCCGCGCACCTGAGCTGCTTCAATGCGGCTATAGCCGGGCAATTCGGGGCAGTTTGGTCGAAGTGCACGGCTTGTGCAGTCGGGGTGCCCGCAGAAGGCGGCGGCGGGCACGAGGTCGAGGAAGGCCAGCATGACCGAGCATAACCACACCGAGCAACATCTGGCTTCCGGTTTCCTAGCCGGTCCCCCACCGGTCGTCGCGCGGGCCTGCCGCGATCCGCAACGTTGGGGGCGGATAGCCCCAGATGGCACGGTGTACACGCACACCGCCGAAGGCGAACGGCCAGTCGGTTCCTGGCAGGCTGGGACGGCGGAAGAGGGTCTGGCGCACTTCGCCCGCCGCTTCGATGACCTGCTCACCGAGGCGGAGCTGCTCCAAACCAGGCTTTCCTCCGGAGTGGGTGATCCCAAGCAAGCGCTGTCGCGGGTCCGCGCACTGCGCGACGAGCTCGTCGAACCGGCCGTCGTGGGTGACCTCATCGGGCTCACCGCACTGCTAGACCATTTACAGCGGCTCGCCGAGGAGACCCTTGCCGGTGCCAAGGCGGCCCGAGAGCACGCCAGGGCACGAGCTACCGCCCGCAAGGAAGCCCTGGCCGACGAGGCCGAGCAGATCGGCGCCGAATCCACCCAGTGGAAGGCCGGCGGCGACCGGCTACGCACCATCCTGGATGAATGGAAGACGATCAAAGGCGTCGATCGCAAAAGCGATGAGGTGTTGTGGCGCCGGTTCTCCAAGGCACGGGACACCTTCGTACGGCGCCGCGGCGCGCACTTCGCCGAGCTCGACAGGCAGCGCATCGGGGCCCGTAATCGCAAGGAGGAGCTGGTCGTCGAGGCTGAGAAGCTGGCCGGCTCCACTGACTGGGGTGCCACCGCGAGTCGCTTCCGGAACCTGATGGCGGAGTGGAAGGCAGCCGGGCGCGCCCCTAAAGAAGCAGACGACGCGTTGTGGCAGCGGTTCCGCACCGCTCAGGAAGCTTTTTTCAGCGCTCGTTCCGCCGCAATGTCCGGGCGGGACTCGGAGTTCGACCGCAACGTGGCGCGTAAGCAGGAGCTGGTCGCCGCCGCGGAGCGGATCGATCCCACCGTTGACATCGAAGCGGCCCGGGCGCAGCTGCGGAATATCCAGGAGCGCTGGGAGGCCATCGGCAAGGTTCCGCGGGAACGAGTCAGAGAGCTCGAAGGCCGGTTGCGGGCTGTCGAGGAGCGAATCCGCGCGGCGACCAATGCCCAGTGGCGGCATAGCGATCCCGAGTCCGAGGCACGGGTGGCGCAGTTCCGGGAACGGGTGGAGCTATATGAAGCCCAAGCGGCGAAAGCTCGCGCCGCCGGGGACGACCGCCGGGCCAACACGGCGCAGGCCCAGGCCGATCAGTGGCGTGAGTGGTTAGCTGCCGCCGAGCGCGCGGTGACCAGCCGGTAGCGCAGGCGGCTAGCTGCGCGACAGCGCGAGCTTGAGCCACTGCACGGCGAGCACCGCCATCGCCAGCACCGCCAGCACCAACCCGATGCCGGGTCCGGGGCCGCCGTGCGCGGTCTGCCGCGACCAGATCGCCCAGACCCCGTCGAGCACGCAATAGCCGCAGCTCAGCGCGCTGGCCCAGGCCAGCCCCCAGCGACGGGTGGCCAGCGCCAGCCCGGACAGGCCGATTCCCGCCACCAGGGCCACGCCGCCGAACATCCGGGGCAGCAAACCGACCCGGTCAGCGGGATTGGCAATCCCGCTGAGCACATCCCAGCCGCTGGCGTCCCCCACCCACGGCAAGGTGACGGCGAGCAGCAGCACCATGATCGCGCCGGAGATCACGACTGCCCGGCCGCCCGGTTCCACGCGACGCAGGGTGGCGCGCTCTACCGCGTCGATCTCGGCGCGCAGACCGGCGAGGCCGTCCGGATCGGTAGTCATGTCGCCGACCTACCGAACGAGGGTAAGCCGAGCGCGACGCCGGGCGTCGTGGGGCGGCGGCCGGTCGCCCACGCATCACCCGCCGCAGTTCGCCGGTGTGCCCGCAACGCCACCCCGGACACCAGGTGATGCGGCGCCCCGTAGGTGATCTCCGCAAGTACCACGTCACCCGGGCGAACCTCAGCGTCTCCCGGCGGGAAATGCACCAGCCGACCGTCCCTGGCCCGCCCACTCATCCGCTGAGTCACCACGTCCTTGCGGCCTTCGCCTTCCGAAACCAGCACCTCCACCACGCTACCGACCAGATTACGGTTGAGCTCCCAGGAAATGCTCTCCTGCAGCGCCACCAGACGCTCGTAGCGTTCTTGAACGACCTGCTTGGGCACCTGACCCGCCATGTCCGCGGCCGGCGTGCCCGGACGGCGCGAGTACTGGAAGGTGAAGGCCTGCGCGAACCGAGCTTGCTTTACCACGTCCAAGGTGGCCTGGAAGTCGGCTTCGGTCTCCCCAGGAAAGCCCACGATGATGTCGGTGGACAGGGCCGCATCGGGCATCGCGGCCCGGACCTCATCGATAATCTTCAGGTAGCGCTTCGACCGGTACGAGCGGCGCATCGCCGCGAGCACGGCATCCGACCCGGACTGCAGCGGCATGTGCAGCTGGTGACAGACGTTCGGGGTGGCGGCCATCGCCTCAATGACGTCTGAGGTGAAGTCCCGGGGATGCGGTGAGGTGAAGCGGACCCGCTCCAGGCCGTCGATCCGCCCGCAGGCGCGCAGCAGATCACCGAACGCCTGCCGATCTCCGAACCCGACGCCGTAGGCATTGACGTTCTGCCCCAGCAAGGTCACCTCGAGCACACCCTCGGCCACCAGCACCTCGATCTCCGCGAGGATCTCGCCCGGTCGCCGGTCGACCTCTTTGCCGCGCAGCGCGGGCACGATGCAGAACGTGCAGGTGTTGTTGCATCCCACGGAGATCGACACCCATGCGGAGTACGCCGATTCCCGCTTTGCAGGCAGCGCCGAGGGAAAAACCTCCAGCGCTTCGACGATCTCAACCTGGGCGGCGTTGTTGTGCCGGGCCCGCTCCAGCAACACCGGTAGTGAGCCGATGTTGTGGGTGCCGAATACCACGTCGACCCAGGGCGCCCGGCGAGTGATCTCGCCGCGATCCTTCTGAGCCAGGCAGCCACCGACGGCGATCTGCATGCCGGGGTGGTCATGCTTGATCGGCCGCAACTGACCGAGGTTGCCGTAGAGCCGGTTGTCCGCGTTCTCCCGCACGGCGCAGGTATTGAGTACGACGACGTCGGGGGTGGCATCCTGCCCGGCGGGCACGTATCCCGCCGCCTCGAGCAGCCCGGCCAGCCGCTCGGAATCGTGCACGTTCATCTGGCAGCCGAAAGTACGCACGCGGTAGCTGCGTGGCCGCTGCCCGGTACTCGCCGTCATCTACTGATCGTTCCTTCCTCACCTGCCAGGGTAAGACCGGTCGAAATCCGCTGCCGAACCGCCCTGGGCAGGCCGGCCGCCGGTAAGTAACACCGGGCGGCCCCAGCCACGATGAAATTTCGTGGACAGCTCATGGTAGGGATGGCTTCGACGCCCTGTCCCTCCTGGAGGATCGGATGAGCTCGCGCCCCAAGGCCGCCACGCCGATGATCCGGATGATCGGGGTCCACAAGCGCTTCGGGTCGCTGCCGGTGCTGCGAAACATCAACCTCGAGGTCGCCCGCGGCGAGGTGGTGGTCGTGCTCGGGCCGTCCGGGTCGGGTAAGTCGACACTGTGCCGCACGATCAACCGGCTGGAGCCGATCGACGGGGGCAGCATCGAGGTCGACGGGGCACCGCTGCCCGCCGAAGGCCGTGCGCTGGCACGGCTGCGGGCCGACGTCGGCATGGTGTTCCAGCAGTTCAACCTTTTCGCCCACAAGACGATCGTGCAAAACGTGGCGCTGGCTCCGGTGCTGGTCCGCGGAACTGGCAAGGCGGATGCCCAACAGGCCGCGATGCAGTTGCTCACCCGGGTGGGGATCAGCGACCAGGCTGGCAAGTACCCAGCACAGCTGTCCGGTGGGCAACAACAACGGGCCGCGATCGCCAGGGCACTGGCCATGCGCCCGAAGGTGATGCTGTTCGACGAGCCGACCTCAGCACTGGATCCCGAGATGGTCCAGGAGGTGCTGGACGTGATGACGTCACTGGCCCGGGATGGCATGACGATGTTAGTGGTCACCCACGAGATGGGCTTCGCCCGCCGCGCCGCGGATCGGGTGGTGTTCATGTCCGACGGCGAGATCGTCGAGGATTCAGCGCCCGATTCGTTCTTCACCGCACCGCGCTCCGAACGCGCCAGAGACTTTCTCGGCAAGATCTTGACGCACTGATTGGTTCATCTGCTGGTCCCTGCCCGGCACCATCTCCGACCGACATGAGGAGTAGCGAATGCGCTGGAACGCCGTACTGAGGGTGGGTGCAGCGCTGGCTGGGCTTGCCATGGCGGTGGCCGGGTGTGGGCAGCAACAACCGCCGGGAACAGACGGCTCGACACCGCCTGTCGCCCAAGGTGCCCACTTCGAGCCCGGCACCACAATGGCCAAGATCGCCAATGCGCATGCCATCCGGATCGGCACCAAGTTCGACCAGCCACTGTTCGGCCAGCAGGCGCTGGGCGGCAAGCTCACCGGTTTCGACACCGAGATCGGCCGGACCATCGCCGGTGCCCTGGGAATCTCGCCTGACCAGGTGCAGTGGGTGGAGGCACCGTCGGCGCAGCGCGAGGAGTTGATCAAACAGGGCAAGGTCGACCTGGTGGTGGCGACCTATACGATCAACGACAAGCGCCGCCAGCAGGTGAGCTTCGCCGGCCCGTATTACATCGCCGGGCAGTCACTGATGGTCTCCTCCGACAACAACACCATCACCGGGCCCGACTCGCTGCGCCCGACCAAGGCCCGGGTGTGCTCGGTGCAGGGCTCAACCCCGGCGGAGAACATCAGAAAATACATCGATCCCGCGCAGCTGACGGTGTTCGACGTCTATTCCAAGTGCGCCGACGCGCTGCGCACCGGCCAGGTCGACGTGGTGACCACCGACAACGTGGTGCTGCTGGGGTTCGTGGCCAACAGCAACGGCGGCTTCAAGCTGGTAGGTGACACCTTCACCAGGGAGCCCTACGGCATCGGGATCCACAAAGGTGATGTCGCGTTCTGCACCTTCATCAACAATGCGCTCACCCAAGCGGCCAAATCCGGGGTGTACGCCAATGCCTGGAAGAAGACGGCAGGAAAGGTGACGACGCAGATGCCTGAGCTGCCTGCCCTCGATTCCTGCAGCTGACCGCGCACCGCCAGTGGACATCATCCTCGACAACATCGGGTTGTATCGCGACGGCCTGTTGAAGACCTTGCAAATCTGCCTTTACGCGGGGATCGGCTCACTGGTGCTCGGCACGGTGATCGCGACGTTCCGGGTTTCCCCGTTCCCGCCGCTGCGGGCCACAGGCACCGCATGGGTGACGGTGTTTCGCAACTGCCCGCTCGCGGTCGTGCTGTTCTTCTGCGCCTTCGGGTTGCCGGAGCTCGGGATCCACGGCGCCTACTTCTGGTTCGGCGTCAGTGGCCTGGTGCTCTATACCTCGGCTTTCGTGTGTGAGGCCGTGCGCAGCGGAATCAACGCGGTACCGCTCGGGCAGGCCGAGGCCGCGCGGGCGGTGGGGCTGACCTATGCCCAGTCATTGCGAGAGATCGTGTTGCCGCAGGCGCTGCGCAGCGCGGTACCGCCACTGGGCAGCGTGATGATTGCGATGGTGAAGAACTCAGCCATCGTCGGTGCGTTCGGGGTTGGTGGAGAGCTGTTCAGCGTGCAGGCCAGGCTGACCTCCGCGCAGGGTCTTGCGCTCATCCCAGTCCTGCTCGGGGTCGCTGCGGGCTACCTGATCATCACGATCCCGGCCGGAGTGGCCCTGGGCGCCCTCGAGCGCCGGCTGGCGGTGGTGCGGTGAGTACCACGGTGCTCTTCGACCGCCCCGGTCCGCGCACCCGGCGGCGCATCATGGTGGGCAGCATCGTCACCGGCCTGGGGCTTGGGGCGCTGGCGATCCTGGTCCTAGTCCGGCTGGCGGCTGGCGGCCAACTCGCCGAGGAGAAGTGGGGACCCATCATCAATCCGGCGAATCCGCTTTTCGTCGCGTTGTGGGCCAATCTGGGCCTGGCCCTGCTGAACAACATCGAAGCCGCCGTGTTGGCCATGGCGTTGTCCATGCTGTTGGGCACCGTGCTGGCCGTGACCAGGATCAGCTTGCCCCGCTGGGGACGTTGGACCGTGGTGGCGCCCATGGAGTTCTTCCGCGGGCTACCGGTCGTCATCGCGATCTTCTTCGCCTCCCGGATACTGCCCGAGCTGGGCGTGGACCTGCCGTTGCTGTGGTATCTGGTGATCGGGCTGACCGCGTACAACTCGGTGATCATCGCTGAGATCGTGCGGGCCGGTGTCGCCTCGCTACCCCGCGGCCAGTCCGAAGCCGCAGCGGCGGTCGGGTTGACCCGCGGGCAGGCACTGCGTGCGGTCCTGCTCCCGCAAGCCATCCGCGTGATGTTGCCCGCGCTCATCAGCCAGCTTGTGGTGATCTTCAAGGACACCTCACTTGGCTTCGTGATCTTATACGGTGAAGCGGTGAGGTTCGTGGCGATCGCTATTCAGGAGCTCCACAACCCCCTTCAGCTCTACTTGACCATCGGCGCGATCTTCATACTGATCAATTACCTGGTTGGCAGGTTGGCTGTCTGGACCGAGCAGCGGCTGACGCACCCGGGCCGGCGCGGCGTGGCCGCACAAGAGCCCGCTGCGCCGACGGGCGAAGCAATGATTGCCGGAACCAGTACAGCAGGGGGCTGATCCCCCGGGTCCGCCGTGCGCACGCGCGCAGGGCACGGAGTTCTCACAGGCGGATGAGCACCTTCAGCGCCTCACGGTCAGCCATGGTGCGCGTCCATCGGCACGTCGGTGCCGAGCCGCTGGGCGGGCACTGCCGACGGGAAACGCGCGATGCACTACACCGGCTTCGGCACGGCGGGGCTGAAGGTCAGTCGGATCGCGCGGCTCGACCCTCGACTACGGTCCACGTCAGCACGCATCGAATGGAGCACTAGCATCGGGGTACGGCAGGGGGCGCCATCTTGGATCTCAAGGCGCAGGAGAGCTCGGCGCCACGATCACCCAATCGGAAGCGGTCGCCTTGCACCCGGGTTCGGTCCGTCCTCGGGTTCATGCGCCGCCATGGATGGCTACGACCGAGACGAGTCGGCTGCCTGCTCCTGGTGCTCGTGATCGTCGCGATGTGGCTAGCGGGCCGCGCCGTTGACGGGTTCAACGCCCTGTTCGCTCCCCCTGTCGTGGCCGGTAGCCCGCTCGGCACCGTCGCTCCGGCGCGCCCAGCCGGCAGCGGATCGCCGACCATCGACCGGATCACTCAGCGTGGACGGCTCATCGTGGCGATCCAGGACATGCCTGGGCTGGCCCAGCGTTCGCCAGATTCGGGGGGGTATACGGGCTTCGATGTCGCGCTGGCGGAACTGATTGCCCGGGACCTAGGAGTAGACCCCGCGCGCATCAGCTTCAAGCCGCTGCCCGCCGGTGTTCGCCAGGCCGCACTGGGCCGGGGCGAAGCGGATCTCGCCCTCGGCGGCTACCAGATCACTGGCGTACAACCCACCGACCGGGCCGCAGGGCCATACCTGGTGCGTGCGTTGCAACTGGCCGTGCCGGCGACCAGCAGGGCGACTGGCCTGAGCTCATTGGGCCACGTTCAGGTGTGCGCATCGGACGGTTCGCCAGCAGCAGCAGCGTTGGCTGGCCGCGGGATAACAGTGCAGACCCGGGCGACCGTTGCTGATTGTGCGGACCTGCTAGGCGGCCGGGTCGAGGCGATCGCCGCCGACCAGGACGCGCTAGCTGCCGCGGTGTCGCAGACGCCGGGGGCGCTGCGGGTACTCGCCGAGCCACTGGGGACCACCGAGTACGGCGTCGGCCTCCCGCCGGGAGACCCAGTGCTTCATCACCGGATCACCGCGGTGCTGCGGCACGCGATCGATGACGGCAGCTGGGCCCGTCTCTATGCCCAGTACCTCGGTAGGCCCGTACCTAACCCACCCGTGCCGCGCTGACCAGGCCGGGGCCGGCCCCTACCGCCGGCCGCGGCGTAACAGCCGGGCCAGCGGATCGAAGCGGAGGCTGACCACCCGTTCTTTCATCGGGATCAGTGCATTGTCGGTGATCTTGATGTCTTCCGGGCATACCTCGGTGCAGCACTTGGTGATGTTGCAGAAACCCAGGCCATGCTCGTCCTGCGCGGCCCGCTTGCGATCCACGCCCTCCTCGTCAGCTGCGTCGAGTGGGTGCATGTCCAGCTCAGCAATCCGCATCAGGAACCGCGGCCCGGAGAAGTGGGCCTTGTTCTCTTCGTGGTCGCGGATCACATGGCAGGTGTTCTGGCACAGGAAGCACTCGATGCACTTGCGGAACTCTTGCGAGCGTTCCACGTCGACCTGCTGCATCCGGTACTCGCCCGGCTGCACACCCTTGGGCGGCATGAATGCGCGAATTTCGCGTGCCTTCTGGTAGTTGTACGAGACGTCGGTGACCAGATCTCGGATGACCGGGAAGGTGCGCAGCGGGGTGATCGTCACCGGCTGAGGGGGCGGCAAGGTGGACATCCGGGTCATGCACAGCAGGCGGGGTCGCCCGTTGATTTCGGCACTGCATGATCCGCACTTACCGGCTTTGCAGTTCCAGCGCACCGCGAGGTCGGGCGCCTGGGTGGCCTGCAGCCGATGGATCACGTCGAGGACCACCTCGCCGTCAGCGACTTCCACATCGAAGTCGACGAGGTCCCCGCCGTCGGTATCGCCCCGCCAGATTCGGAACCGTCGCTGGGCGCCCATGTCAGTCCGTCCCTTCGGGGAGCTCGTCGGCGGTGAAGTACTTCTTCAGCTCATCGAGCTCGAAGAGACCAGCCAAGTCCGCACGCATCGGAATCTGAACCTTGCGCTCGACGCGGACACGCCCCTCGACACCGTCGTTGTCCAGGGTGCACACCAGCAGCGCGTGTCGCCATTCAGGGTCCATTACCGGGTAATCGTCTCGGGTGTGCCCACCGCGGCTTTCGGTGCGTTCCAGCCCGGCCTGTGCCACGCACTCGCTCACCGCGATCATGTTGGGTAGGTCCAGCGCGAGGTGCCAGCCGGGATTGAACTGGCGGTGCCCCTGCACGACGACGTGATCGGCGCGCCGACGCAGTTGTGCGAGCTTTTTGAGGGCGAGCTCCATTTCATCTGCTCTGCGGATGATCCCGACTAAGTCGTTCATGGTCTGCTGGAGTTCTTGGTGCATGAGGTAAGGGTTTTCGATCCCCTCGTCGTCAGTATCCGCGCGGAACGGGCTGATCGCGCGCTGCGCTGCGGTCTCGACGTCGACCACGCGGACCGACGGCCGTCGCACGCCCAGCGAGTCCACATAGGTCGCGGCCCCGAGACCGGCTCGGCGGCCGAACACGAGTAGATCGGACAACGAGTTGCCGCCTAGCCGGTTGGAGCCATGCATCCCGCCAGCGACCTCACCGGCAGCGAACAGTCCCGGTACCGAGGCTGCCGCGGTGTTCGGATCGACCTCCACACCGCCCATGACGTAATGGCAGGTCGGGCCGACCTCCATAGGCTCGGTCGTGATGTCGACGTCGGCCAGTTCCTTGAACTGGTGATACATCGACGGGAGACGCTTCTTGACGACCTCAGCGGGCAGCCGGGTGGAGATGTCCAGGAAGACCCCACCGTGCGGTGACCCACGGCCGGCCTTGACCTCGGAGTTGATCGCACGGGCAACTTCGTCGCGCGGCAACAGTTCCGGTGGCCGGCGGTTGTTGTCCGGATCGTCGTACCATCGGTCCGCTTCCTGCTCCGACGTCGCGTACTGATCTTTGAAGACGTCGGGAATGTAGTCGAACATGAAGCGCTGCTGCGCTGAGTTGCGGAGCACTCCGCCGTCGCCGCGAACCGACTCGGTGACCAGAATCCCTTTGACACTGGGCGGCCACACCATTCCCGTGGGATGGAACTGGACGAACTCCATGTTGATCAGCGCAGCGCCGCACCGCAGTGCCAGCGCGTGCCCGTCCCCGGTGTACTCCCAGGAGTTGCTGGTGACCTTGAAGGCCTTTCCGATCCCTCCTGTGGCCAGTACCACCGCTGGTGCATCGAACCGCACGAAGCGGCCGGTTTCTCGCCAGTAGCCGAATGCACCGGCGATCGCGTCCCCGTCTTTGAGCAGGTCCGTGATCGTGCACTCAGCGAATACCTTGAGGTTGGCTTCGTAGTCGCCGTACTGGGCGAAGTCTTCCTGCTGCAGCGACACGATCTTCTGTTGTAGCGTGCGGATCAGCTCCAGACCGGTGCGATCACCCACGTGCGCCAGCCGCGGATACTCATGCCCACCGAAGTTGCGCTGGCTGATCTTGCCGTCCTTGGTGCGGTCGAACAGCGCACCATAGGTCTCCAACTCCCAGACCCGCTGCGGTGCTTCCTTCGCGTGCAGCTCCGCCATCCGCCAGTTATTGAGGAACTTGCCCCCGCGCATGGTGTCGCGAAAGTGCACCTGCCAGCTGTCCCGCGAGTTCACGTTGCCCATCGACGCCGCGATGCCGCCCTCGGCCATCACGGTGTGGGCTTTGCCGAACAAGGACTTACAGATCACCGCGGTGCGCTTGCCCAGCTCGCGCGCCTCAATCGCGGCGCGCAATCCGGCACCGCCGGCACCGATCACCACAACGTCGAAGTCGTGCCGCTCGATCTCGGTCATCGGGGATCCTTATCAGCTAGACACATTCGGTCAGTTGAATAAGCGCAGGTCCGCGATCCAGCCTGCTGCCACAGCCATGATGTAGAAGTCCGTCAGCATCACCGTGATCAGCGATGTCCAGGCGAACTGCATGTGGCGCCCGTTGATCTTGGACAACTGCGTCCAGAACCAGTACTGGACGGGATGGGCGGAGAAGTGTTTGAGTCGGCCACCGAAGATGTGCCGGCAAGCGTGGCACGACAATGAGTACAGCCACAGCATGGTGACGTTGACCAGCAGGATCAGCGAGCCGAGCCCCACTCCGAAGCCACCGCTGGCAGGGAAGAATGCCAGCACCGCATCATAGGTATTGATCAGCAGCAACGCCGACGCGAGATAGAAGAAATATCTGTGCAGGTTCTGCAAAATCAAGGGAAACCGGGTTTCCCCGGTGTACTTCTTCGCCGGCTCGGTTACCGCGCATCCCGGCGGCGACAGGAGAAACGCGCGGTAGCCGGCTTTACGATAGTAGTAACAGCTCGCCCGGAATCCGGCGAGAATCGGGAAAATCAAGATCGGCAACGGCAACGCCAGTGGGAACGCCGGCAGCGGGGTGCCGAAATGCGCTGAACCCGGCGCGCACGACTCGCTCAGACACGGCGAGTACAGGGGCGTGAGGTAGTGATACTCACCGACCCAGTAGTCACTGCGCATGAACAACCTAACCCCGGTATAGACGATGAAGATCCCCAGCACGATCGCGGTCACCAACGGTGACACCCACCACCGATCGGTGCGCAAGGTCCGCGCCGAAATCGCTGCTCGAGCAGGCTGGATCCGGCCCGGTGGCGTGATCCCGGATGGCGGGGACGAGGAGGTCGTGGTCATGACGTCGCTTTCGATCGGGCACGCACCAGGGGTCGTCCACTTGCTGTGGTTCCGCAATCCGGACGAGCGCCGCGGTCCGCGGTCCTCGCGGCGTTAACTGACAGTAACCCGAGTCAGTGGCGCGAGTCCAAGACATGGTAGCGCTGGTCTCGATAGCTCTAAGCTATCAACATGCAACTGCAGCAGCTGGTGTACTTCCTAGCCGTTGCACGGACCCGCCACTTCACGCGTGCAGCCGAGAGCACGCACGTGGCGCAGCCGTCGCTGAGCAAACAGATCCATTGTCTGGAGCGCGAGCTGGGCAGCGAGTTGTTCCACCGGGCCCGGGGCAACGTGACACTCACGCCAGCCGGCGAGGTGCTCGTACCCTTTGCCAAACGCATCTTGGCTGACGTCGAGACCGCCCGGTTACAGGTGCACGAACTCGCCGAGCTCAGGCAGGGCCGACTGCGGCTGGGTGCCACCCCAAGCCTGTGCACCGGGCCATTCGCCCACGCCCTGGCTCTTTTCCGTGAGCGTTACCCCGGCATCCAACTCGTCATCGATGAGAGCGGGTCCAGAGACCTGGTTCGGCAGCTCGCTGAAGGAGCGATCGACCTGGCGATGATCACCTCACCCGCGCACCGGGGAGATCCGACCCTGGACACCGTGTCGATCCTGCGCGAGCAGCTCGCCGTAGCCGTGCCCCGAACTATGGGCCTCGAGCTCGACTCCTTTCGGATCGAAGACCTGCGCGATCGCCCCCTGGTCATGTTTCGGGAGGGCTATGACCTCCGGTCGATGACACTTAGTGCCTGCCAGCGCGCTGGATTTACGCCGCGGTTCGCCATCGAGGGAGGCGAGATGGACGCGGTACTCAGTTTTGTCGAGGCGGGCCTGGGGATCGCGGTGGTCCCTAGCATGGTTCTCCAAGATCGACCCAAGTTGTGTGGTGTGCCCTTCGCGCCTCCCGTGCCGATCCGGACCATTGCGCTTGCTCACCGGACCGACGTGCGCCTAACTCGAGCCGCCGAGGAATTCCGCTCCACGCTGTTGCAGCTGCTCACCGATGCCCACCGGCGGCGCAACCTCCCCGCCGGGGTCGAGTTCATCGCCTCTATCGAACCAGGCGGCGATCAATCTGGACACGATTCGATCTCATCTGGCCAATCACCTGGACCGAGCTCGTCGCGCACTACCCGCCACGCCAGCCCTTCGGGGTAGCCTTTCCGGATCAACATCGCGCCCAGCTTGCGAGCCAGGGTGCTCGTCGCCCGCACGGGGATGCTGCGCAGCCTGCACCGAACCAGTTCGCGGGCTCGCTGCTCCTCATCCTCGGGTCGTACCGTCGCCACTGCGTCGCGAACGACTTCGTCGGGCACTCCACGGCGCCGAAGTTCGGTGCTCAGCGCCCGCCTGCCCAAACCACGGTGACTGAAACCGGAATGCACCGCTGCTTCCGCGAGAGCAGCGTCATTCACCAGACCCAGCTCACCTAGGCGGTCAAGCACGGGCTCACCGATTTCTTCGGAGATTCCGCGCTGGCGCAGGGCGCCGGCCAGCTCAACCCTGCTGCGTGGCCGGGTAGTGAGCAGCCGCAGGCAAATCCCCTGCGCTTGCGCCGCCGGACTCATGACGTCGCCATCCGCGCAGTCCTTTATGGCAGGCTCGCCAGCGACAGGACTGCGGTTGCGCATCGCGGCCCCAGGCGCAGTCCTACGGGTTTGGGCCATCAAAAGTCCACCGGAGCCGGCACGGTCTGATCAGCATCCAGCTTCGCCCCGATGCCTAGCTTGTCCTTGATCCGCTTCTCGATCTCGGCAGCGATATCCGGATTGTCTGCAAGGAACTTACGTGCGTTCTCCTTACCCTGCCCGAGCTGGTCACCCTCGTAGGTGTACCAGGCACCCGATTTACGGATGACTCCCTGCTCCACGCCGAGATCGATCAGCGAACCTTCCCTGCTGATCCCATGGCCATAAAGAATATCGAATTCCGCTTGTTTGAATGGCGGGGCGCACTTGTTCTTTACCACCTTGACGCGGGTCCGGTTGCCTACTGCATCTGATCCGTCTTTGAGGGTCTCAATGCGGCGGATGTCCAGACGTACCGAGGCGTAGAACTTCAGCGCCTTGCCCCCGGTGGTGGTCTCAGGTGAACCGAAGAAGACTCCGACCTTCTCCCGGAGCTGGTTGATGAAGATTGCGGTAGTACCCGAAGTGCTCAGTGCGCCAGTGATCTTTCGCAGTGCCTGGCTCATCAGCCGAGCCTGTAGTCCGACGTGCGAGTCACCCATCTCACCTTCGATCTCCGCCCGCGGTACGAGCGCTGCCACCGAGTCGATGACCACGACGTCCAGCGCACCAGAACGGATCAGCATGTCGGTGATCTCCAGCGCCTGTTCCCCGGTGTCGGGCTGGGAGACCAGCAGGGCGTCGGTGTCCACGCCGAGCGCTTTCGCGTAGTCGGGATCCAGCGCATGCTCGGCGTCGATGAACGCGGCGATCCCGCCGGCCCGCTGGGCGTTGGCCACTGCATGCAGTGCGATCGTCGTCTTTCCGGAGGACTCCGGGCCGTACACCTCGATTACCCGGCCACGGGGTAGCCCACCGATGCCCAGCGCCACGTCCAACGCGATGGATCCGGTGGGGATCACCTCGACGGGGGCGCGACCCTCCTCGCCGAGGCGCATCACCGAGCCCTTGCCGCACTGCTTCTCGATCTGAGCCAAGGCGATCTCGAGCGCCTTCTCCCGATCCGGTACTGATGCCATCTGACGGTCCACCTCGCTGGTTGAGGGTCTTCGGGGTCGGCGCCGACGCTAGGCGGTAGGACCGACATTCTGGGAGGGCACGTGGCCAGATCTGTGGATAGCGCCTCCACTGTGCACAACAGGCTAGCCGAACAAGTGTTCGACACCCTCGGTGACACGCCGGTGTGCTATTTTCCGCGCCCAGCGGCGTGCACCAGAAGACGACACGCCGAGCACGAGACAGCGACACGCCGGAACGGGCGCGGGAAACGGCGGGTCAGCGTCGCTCTTCGGGGACATCGAACGCGGCGCACACGGCAGCCCACACCCGCTTGGTGTCAATCCCCGCCTCCAGCGCCCCGTCCACCGTCCGCCCACCGAGCTCGGCGAACACGTGATCATGAGCCAGGGCAGCCGCCCGGACCGGGCCGAACTCCTCGTCCATCCGCTGCCTGAAGTGGGTGATTCGCATTGGTCCAGATTAGGTACCTGCCGCGAGCTATCGTGATGAGGTGTTCTCCCCGGACGACCCGACCGGGCTGTCCTCCACCGCCGGGCAGCTGGTGATCCTGTTCGGCCTACTGTCTGCCCTAGTGGTGCTCATTCGCTGGTGGTGGCACCAACGGAACCGCTGACCGGGGTCGCGCGAACCTGGTGGCCGGCTGCGGTGAGGCAGCGGCCGCTGGTGAGGTCGAAGCGCCAGCCATGCAGCGCGCAGGTGAGGACCCCGTCGGACACGCTGCCGAACTTGGCCAGATCGGCGCGCAGGTGCGGGCAGCGGCGTTGCACCCGCCAGCCGTCCAGGGTGATATCCGCCCCGTCGTCGTTGCGCTCGTCGTACCAGTTCTCGACGTAGTCGATGCGCTCCGGCGACAGGCACTTGAAGAACACATAGGCGAACTCGTTGTACTGGCCGACCCGGCTGGCCCGAAACCGCAGCGATAGAAACAGGCTGTTCGACCAGTCCACCTCGCGCCGTGCCAGGTTGGTGGCGACCAGATCGGCCGCGATCGACAGCCGGTAGCGGCACTGTTCGCCGGCGAACTCGCGTACCTCGCGCGCGGTGAAGTCAATCACCAGCGAGCGCTCACCCACATCCAAGCGGACCGGGCCGCCCACTCCTGTGCAGATGTTCTCGGCACGCTTGAGCAGCGGCTCCCACCACTGTTTGAGCTGCTCAAGCAGGTCAGCTGGGACCGGCGCCCGGCCGGCCCGCTCGCGGGCCAGCACCGGCTGCGCGCGGGCCTGGTATTCGCGTAGGTAGGCAGTCTTTCCACCGAACATGCGGGTGATCTCGGCGGATGAGTGCCGGTGGGTCAACTCGCACCGCGCGCCGTCCAGCTCGGCCACGCTTCCCGGCAGCAGCAGCTGCGCCGACACCTCAGGACGCGCCGCGGCCAGCTCGGCGATGAACTCGATTTGATCAGTGAAGATGCTACCGCCGTCGCGGCCATGACCGTTGAACTCGAACAACTCCTCGTCGAGGAAGCAGGGTGGGCCGGCGGTGGGGAACACGTGCGCGGCGCCCACGGCATCGATGTAGCGCAGTGCCCGGTCGGTCTGCCCGGCCCGCTTGCGGCGGGCGAACTCCCGGCGCGCGCCTTCGGGCAGCTCATAGACCATCGGCCACCAGATCGCGCCGGAGAACTGGGTGAAATACCCGTGCACTTCGCCGAAGTCCCGCAGCTGCTCGATGTCCAGCGGGTGGGCATCGTTCTGGTTGAGAATGACGGTGCGGCCGTCGTCCAGGGACAGCGCCGAGTCGCCGATCGGTCCGTCGCTGGGCCCGGTCAGTGACGTGATCATGATGCGCAGCCCATCGCGGTGTACCGGAACGCCCGATGCCGTCCGCAGGAAGGTGTGGAATCCCAGGTCGGCGAGCGCACGCTCCAGCTCGTCGGTGGGGTAGTCCGGGAGCAGCACTGTGGTGTCCTTGCGCACGTGGCGGCGCAACAGCTCGGGGTCGAAGTGGTCCCGGTGCAGGTGCGAGATGTACAGGTAGTCGGCCTGCCCGAGGCGGTCCCAGTCGAGGTCGCTGTTGTCCGGGAAGGGGAACCAGGACCCGAAGAAAGCCGGGTTCACCCAGGGGTCGCAAAGCACGCTGCCGGCGGCGGTTTCGATGTACAGCCCGGCGTGCCCGACTCCGGTCACCCGCATGATCTCTCCCGCGTTCGGTGGTCCGATCTGCTACCGGGGAGATGGTGCCATCCGCTGTCCGAGTTCGATGCGCCCGGCGCAGGCATACGCTGCGCACAGCAGCGCGCGCCATCGAACGGGAGGGGGCCACCACGTGACCGACGTATTCGGATCCGGCGACCACGAGCAGGTCGTCTTCTGCCGCGATGAACCCTCGGGGCTGCGTGCGATCGTCGCGATCCACTCCACTGCGCTGGGGCCGGCGCTCGGCGGGACCCGGTTCCACCCATATCCCAGCGAGGACGACGCTCTCCAGGACGTGTTGCATCTGGCTACGGCGATGTCGTACAAGAATGCGCTCGCCGGGTTGAACCACGGCGGAGGCAAGGCCGTCATCCTCGGCGATCCCACCCGGGACAAGACCGAAGCGCTGCTGCGCGCTTACGGTCGCTTCGTGCAGTCGCTGAGCGGGCGCTACATTACCGCCTGCGACGTCGGTACGTACGTCGAGGACATGGACGTCGTCGCCCGGGAGTCCGAGTTCGTCACCGGGCGCTCGTTGTCTCACGGTGGCGCCGGTGACTCCTCGATCCTGACCGCCTTCGGCGTCTTCCAGGGCATGCGCGCTGCCGCTCAACACGTCTGGGGGGCGCCCACCCTGTCCGGGCGCCGGGTGGGTATCTCGGGTGTCGGCAAGGTCGGCAAGCTGCTCGTGGACCATCTGCTCGCCGACGGCGCACAGGTGGTGGTAGCCGATATCAGCGACCAGGCGATCGAACGGGTCACTGCGGCACATCCTGAGGTGGCTGTGGTGGCAGACACCGCGGCGCTGGTACGCGAACCGATCGACGTGTACGCCCCGTGCGCGCTGGGCTCGGCCCTGGATGATCCGACCGTCGCCGTGTTACGCGCCAAGATCGTGTGCGGCGGCGCGAACAACCAGCTAGGGCATCCCGGCGTGGAGAAGTTCCTCGACGAACGCGGCATCCTCTATGCACCCGACTATGTGGTCAACGCCGGTGGGGTCGTCCAGGTCGCTGATGAGATCGGAGGCTTCGACTTCCCGCGAGCTCACGCCCGGGTCGCCAGAATCTTCGACACCACCCGGGAGATCCTCGAGCTGGCCGAGCGCGACGGTGTCCCCCCCGCCGTCGCCGCCGATCACCTAGCCGAGCGCCGCATCGCAGACGCGGGTTTTTTGCATTCAGCGGGCTGAGCGGGGTTATTCGGGTGCCGATTACTCCGCTGAGCCCGCTCAATGCGGGAGCAGAGTGTCGGTGGGGCGGGCCATGATGAGTGGCGTGGACGTGTTGGAGTTGTTCTCGCCGGCTACGCGGGAGTGGTTTGGGGGTGCATTCGCCAGTCCTACGGCGGCTCAGGAGGGGGCCTGGCGGGCGGCGGCGGCGGGCGAGCATGCCCTTGTCGTGGCCCCCACCGGATCGGGGAAGACCCTCGCGGCGTTCCTGTGGGCGCTGGACCGGCTGGCCATCTCCGGACCTGCGGCGGAACGGTCCAGACGCTGCCGGGTGCTGTACATCTCCCCGCTCAAGGCCTTGGCAGTGGATGTCGAGCGGAACCTGCACTCCCCATTGGCGGGCATCCGGCAGGCCGCCCACCGGTTGGGCCTGCCCCAGCCGGACATCGGGGTGGGAATGCGCACCGGCGACACCCCTGCCGAGCAGCGCCGAGCCTTTGCCCGCACGCCGACCGACGTGCTCGTCACCACGCCGGAGTCGCTGTTTTTGCTACTGACCTCCGCAGCCAGGGAGTCGCTGCGGGGCGTGCGCACGGTGATCGTCGACGAGGTGCACGCCGTCGCCGCCACCAAGCGTGGCGCCCACCTCGCGCTGTCTTTGGAGCGGCTGGACGCCCTGCTGGACCAACCCGCGCAGCGGATCGGGCTGTCCGCAACGGTGCGCCCGGTCGAGGAGGTCAGCGCCTTCCTCGCCGGCGGCCGCCCGGTGCACGTGGTGCAGCCGGCAGCAGTCAAGACGATCGAGGTCGCGGTGCAGGTGCCGGTAGCCGACATGGCAACGCTGGGTGAGCTGACCGAGGGTGCCGACGGGGCGACCGAACAGCGCGCCTCGATCTGGCCCGCCGTCGAGCGCAGAGTGCTGGATCTGGTGCGTTCACACCGCTCGACGATCGTGTTCGCCAACTCGCGGCGGCTGGCTGAGCGGCTCACGGCCCGGCTCAATGAACTGGCCATCGAGACACCCGCGGCGCCCCAAAACCGGATGCCGGCCGAGCTGATGGGCCAGGCCGGGCTCGCCGGCGGTGCTCCCGTCGTGATCGCCAAGGCCCACCACGGTTCGATGTCGCGCGAGCAGCGAACCCTCGTCGAGGAGGAACTGAAGTCGGGCCGATTGCCGTGCGTGGTCGCGACGTCCTCGCTCGAGCTGGGCATCGACATGGGAGCGGTGGATCTCGTGGTGCAGGTCGAGGCACCCCCCACGGTCGCGTCCGGCCTGCAGCGGATCGGCCGCGCCGGACACCAGGTAGGCGCAGTGTCCCGCGGTGTGATCTTCCCGAAGTTCCGTGGCGACCTGGTCTCGTGCGCGGTGGTCGCGGAACGGATGGCGGGCGGGAAGATCGAGGCGCTGCGTTACCCCCGCAACCCATTGGACGTGCTGGCCCAACACGTGGTGGCCATGGTGGCGCTGGATACCTGGCGCGTCGACGATCTCGCCACTCTGGTCCGGCGCGCTGCACCGTACTCGGCACTACCCGATTCGGCGCTGCACGCCGTCTTGGACATGCTCGCCGGGCGCTACCCGTCGGAGGAGTTCGGCGAGCTGCGCCCACGGATTGTCTGGGACCGGGTCAGCGACGAGCTGCGCGGCAGGCCGGGGGCGCAGCGGTTGGCGGTCACCTCCGGCGGCACCATCCCGGACCGCGGTTTGTTCATCGTCATGACACCCGGCGGTGCTGACGGGGCGGGCTCGCGCGTCGGTGAACTCGACGAGGAGATGGTCTACGAGTCCAGGGTGGGCGATACGTTCCTGCTGGGTTCGACATCGTGGAAGATCGTCGACATCACCCACGACCGGGTCATCGCGGCGCCCGTGCCCGGTGAGCCGGCCCGGATGCCGTTCTGGAAGGGCGATGCGCCGGGACGTCCACTGGAATTGGGGCGGGCGCTGGGCGCGTTCGTCCGTGAGCTCAGCGCCACCGAGGCCGACGCGGCGCGCAGCCGCATCGAGGGTATCGGGCTGGACATGTGGGCTGCCGACAACCTGCTGTCCTATCTGCGCGAGCAGCGCGAAGCCACGGGCCATATACCCGACGACCGCACGGTTGTGGTGGAGCGCTTCCGCGATGAGCTAGGTGACTGGCGGATGGTGGTGCACTCCCCGTTCGGCGCGCAGGTCAACGGCCCGTGGGCGCTGGCGATCGGCACCCGGCTGCGGGAGCGCCGCGGCGTCGAGGCGCAGGTGGCCAGTGCCGACGACGGGATCGTGTTGCGGCTGCCGGACGCGCTGGACGCCGACGGCGCCGAGGTACTACCCACCGCTGAGGACGTGCTATTCGACCCGGACGAGGTGGACGACGTCGTGATCGCCGAGCTGGGCGGTTCGGCACTGTTCGCCTCCCGGTTCCGGGAATGCGCCGCGCGGTCCCTGCTGCTGCCCCGCCGCGATCCGAAGCGCCGCACACCGCTGTGGCAGCAGCGGCAGCGTTCGGCTCAGCTGCTGGCGGTCGCGTCGAAGTACGAGCAGTTCCCGGTGGTGCTGGAGGCGATGCGGGAATGTGTCCAGGACGTCTATGACCTACCCGGGCTGCGTGAACTGATGTCGGATGTGCGCGCCCGGCGGATCCGCGTGGTAGAAGTTGCCACCCGGTCGCCGTCCCCGTTCGCCCGCAGCTTGCTGTTCGGTTACGTGGGGATGTTCCTCTACGAGCTCGATGCCCCGCTGGCCGAGCGTCGGGCTGCGGCACTCGCGCTGGACTCCACGCTGCTGGCCGAGCTGCTCGGCTCCGAGGCGATCCGCGAGCTGCTCGACCCAGAAGTACTCCTGGAGATCGAGGCACAGTTGCAGCGCCTGGATCCCGACCGGCAGGCTCGGGATTTGGAGAGCGCCGCGGACCTGCTGCGTACGCTCGGCGACCTCACCGAAGCCGAGGCCGCGCAGCGCGGGGCGACCCTGGAATGGCTCGCCGAACTCGGCTCAGCCCGGCGCGCGATCATGGTCCGGATCGCCGGCGAGTACCGTTGGATCGCGATCGAGGATGCTGGGCGGGTTCGTGACGCGTTGGGCGTGGCCCTGCCGGTCGGCGTGCCTGAGGCGTTTACCGAGCCGGTCGCCGATCCGCTAGGGGACCTGCTCCTGCGGTATGCCAGAACTCACGGGCCGTTCACCGCAGCCGCGGCCGCAACACGCTTCGGGCTCGGCGTCGCCGTGGTGACCGCAGTGCTGGATCGGATGACCGCGCTCGGGGCTCTGGTCCGGGGTGAGCTTCGCCCAGTCGAGCTGTGCCCGATTGAGCACCGCGGCGGCACGGAGTATTGCCACGCAGAGGTGCTACGGCGGGTGCGGCGAGCGTCGCTGGCCCGCTTGCGGGCCGAGGTGGAACCGGTCGAGCAGGCTGCTCTGGGTCGGTTCCTGCCGGCCTGGCATGGGATCGGCTCCTGGGAGACGTCCAACACAGAGCCGGCACGGCGGCTGCGCAGCGCGCCCACACCGGAAGACGTGCTCGGCATAGTGGAACAGCTGGCCGGGGCGCCGGTGCCCGCCAGCGCGGTGGAATCACTGCTGCTCCCGGCCAGGCTGCCGGGCTACTCCCCCGCCCTGCTCGACGAGCTCACCATTTCCGGCGAAGTGAGCTGGATCGGGTGCGGGTCGCTACCTGGAGGCGATGGGTGGATCGCGCTGGCTCCCACCGACCTGGCCGATCTGGTGCTGCCCGATCCGGATGAGCAGCCCTCGCTCACTCCGGTACACCGCAGTGTGCTGCGTGCTCTGGGCTGGGATCCAGCCGGTGGTCCGGCCGCGGGTGGCGCGTTGTTCTTTCGTCAGCTCGCCGACCGGGCTGGTCAATACCTGCTCGCTGACGGTGAACCGGCGCCCGGCGACGCTGACGTGGTCGCCGCGGTATGGGACCTGGTGTGGGCCGGGTTACTGACCAACGATTCGCTGGCGCCGGTGCGAGCGCTGGTGTCCGGCCGCTCGGCCGCGCACCGGCCGCGCCGGTCCGCGCCGCGCGGCAGATACGCGCGCATGCGTGCGGCGCGGCCGCCGATGCCCCAACGCGCCGGTCCGCCGACGGCCGCGGGACGCTGGTCGCTCTCACCGGTGCCCTCACCGGCCATGTCGTCACCGGTGCCCTCACCGGCCGTGCCACAGCCGTCGTTGCCGGCATGCGATCCGACCCGCCGGGCACACGCTCGGGCCGAGACATTCCTCGAGCGCCATGGGGTACTCACTCGAGGCGCCTTGGACACCGAACGAGTCGCCGGTGGGTTCGCCGGGATTTACAAGGTGCTGCGAGCGATGGAGGAGTCCGGCCGGTGCCGGCGCGGATACGTCGTTGAGGGGCTCGGCGCTGCGCAGTTCGCTATTCCGGGCGCCATCGACCGGCTGCGCGCCGCCAGCCAACCTGTTGAAGGCCGCGCGGCCACGGTGGTGCTCGCCGCCGCTGACCCCGCCCAACCCTACGGGGCTGCGCTGCCGTGGCCGCCCACCGTGGGCGATGTGCGGCACCGACCTGGGCGTAAGGCCGGAGCGCTGGCCGTCCTCGTCGACGGTGCCGCAGCGCTCTACATCGAGCGCGGTGGCCGGTCGCTGCTGTCGTTCACTGAGAACACCGACACGTTGCGCGCCGCCGTCGGCGCCCTCGCCGGCGCGGTTGCGCAGGGTTGGTTGGGGTCGCTGTCCATAGAACGCGCCGACGGCGAATCGGCACTCGGGTCTGCACTGGCCGAGTTGCTTCGCGACGCTGGGTTCCGCGCCACCCCCCGCGGACTGCGGTTGCGCGCCTAATGTCGCGGGGTCCGCTCATTGCGTGGCAGGCCGCAAAAGGGTCCACAGATGGGCGACGGCTTCCTGGTCACCAGAGATCTGGACCGACTGATCTGGCAGGCGTCCCCACGACCAGAGGTACACGGCCATGGGATCGCCGCTGACCATGGCGTCCGCGGCCCGGGCATCGGCCTCGCCCACCCGCCGGGCGGTGGAACGACCGCGCTCGAAAATCGCGAGCCAGCGCCGTTGCGCGGCCGACAGCGCGACGGCTCCCTCGCGCGGTGAAGACATCCGCAGCTCACCGAGGCGGTGACCAAACCACAGGAACAGCAGCTCGTCGATGCCGTCCAGGGCCACATCGGCGTCGATGGGACTTACCGGACCACCGGCCGCCGCTTGCACATCAACCCGGTGCACCGTGGTCTCGTGTGCCATCCGACGTCGCCAGAAACCGTGGGTGCGATCGGCCGGCCACCAGGTGCCACACGGTTGCGCCGGGTCGTGCAGGCGCAGTTCCGCGAGTAACTCCTGCAGGCCGATCCGTACGAAATCCACCAGATCGCCATCCGATGGCGATCGCTGCCAGTGCTCGGGTCGATGGCCATCGCGCACCCACAGCCGGGCCACCCTGTGCACACTGCCCACATGCCGCAGGGTCTTTTCCAGGGTGAGATCAGGGCAACCGGGTACCTCAGCCTGAGCCGCAACCGGTAAGGCTGAAGCCGCTGTATCAAGGATCAGCTCGCCCTCTATTCCGATCACATCGAGTAGCCGGCCATAGTCGATCAGTGGCCGCGGAGCCGTCATCGGAGTGTCCTCGCCGCCGACCGCCACGCGAGGGTCAGGAACTGACCGGACTGGCGCACCATGTCGTCGGCGTCGCGATGTGTCACTAGGCGATGTACACCCGCCTCGGCGGCAGCCCGGGTCACAGACGCAGCGGCGAAAAACGCCGCCCACTCCGCGAGTTCGGGCGCAACGGTGCTGAGCAACTTCCACGCGCTGGTCGGCGCAGCGCGGCGACGCGGCCGGGCCCGCGCCGCCAGCACGGCGGCCGCCCCGCGTAGCGCCGCGAGGTGCGCCTGGACGTAGCGTTCTACCGGGTGTGTGGCGTACTCGGCGTCGATCAGCGCCTGCCGAGCTTGCTCGAACAGGACACGCGCGCTGGACGGGCACTGCCCGTTGTTGTCTAGATCCCAGTGGCCAAGGCTGTCGTACCGCGGTCCAATGGGTGGAGTAAGCGAAGCAATAGCAGGCACGTCGGCCTCCTCGTGGGGAGTCGTATTGGGCACATGGATCGACTCCGCCGTGGGAAGCCGGCGGAGTCCGGCGGCAACGCGCTTCCCCCGCGCCACCACCGGACCCTTGTTCGAACATATGTTCGACATCGTTAAGGTTAACCCCTAGAGCCGCGGGTGCGTCAAGTGCCAATCTCGCCAAAGTCGGCACGTCGGGGCCTGCCGTGGTGTCATGGGAGTCGTGCGCCCTGCCGACGCCGCCCGTTTCGCAGGAACCCGGCCAACTCAGGAGGCCAACACAGGAGGTCGGCGGTGACCGCAATGCCCGCCCAGGAGCCAGCGCGGCTAACCGAACTGACCGCCGCGCAGTTGCGCGAGCGGCTCGACGAAGCGCTGCACATCTACGTCACCGCCATGCGCTACCCGCCCGGCACGGCGGGACACCGCAGGCCGATGTGGCTGGAGCACATGCTGCGGGCAGGTTGGTTGTGTATCGCCGCCTTCGAAGGCGAGGCCCTGGTCGGTATCGGTTACGGTTATCGCGGCGCGCCTGGACAGTGGTGGCACGATGAGGTCCACCGCGGGTTGAGAATGATTGATTCCGCCGCGGCACAACGTGAGCTCGCCGACTACTTCGAATTGACGGAATTGCACGTGCACCCCGACGCCCAGGGCAAGGGCATCGGCGCAACTGTGCTTACCGAGTTGCTATCCAGGGTGGACGCTCCTCGGGTATTGCTGTCCACTCCTGAGGGCCCAACCAGAGCGTGGCGGCTGTACCGCCGGTTCGGGTTCACCGACTTGCTGCGCCACTACCACTTCACCGGCGATTCCCGAGACTTCGCAGTGCTGGCCCGCACGCTGCCGCTCTAGGCGCCTGGGTGGGTGGCAGTACCCAGGTTGGTGGCAGTGAAAGACGCCGGTCAGGTGCGTTGGCGGTACTTGAAGGGCGACCAACTGAACCGGGACGCCGTGGTGGCCGAACCGGGGCACGCGCCGGCACGTACTACCCCTATCGTCGGCATGCACAGTGAGTGCGGCCCGGCTACATGGCGCCGTCTCCAGGATCGCAGGAGGTTCGATGGCGCAGGGCAATGCGCTTCCAGTCACCGCTCGCGCTCGAACCCGATCCCTCGACAAACGGCCGGTAGACCAGCCGGCTCATCCACTCGACGACGGCTTGCGGGCCGAAGTACATCGCGAACTGGCCACTTTCCTGCAAGGCAAGCGCGATGATGCGCTGCAGATCGACCCCCAGTTCGTCGCCGCGGTGGACTCATTGAGCGAGTTCGTCCTGGGCGGCGGCAAGCGACTGCGCCCGACGTTCGCCTGGTGGGGCTGGCGCGGCGCGGGAGGGTCCCCGTTGGACCCGCAGGCCCACGCGGTGCTGCGGGCGGTGAGCTCCCTGGAGTTGATCCAGGCCTGCGCACTCGTGCACGACGATCTCATGGACGACTCCACCACCCGGCGCGGCGCGCCGACGGTGCACGTCGAGTTCACCGCCCGGCATCGCGCGGCGGGATGGCTCGGTACACCGGAACGATTCGGCGCGGCCACCGCCCTGCTGCTCGGCGACATCGCGCTGGCCTGGGCCGACGACATGCTGCGAAGCGCGGATCTATGGCCTGACCAGCTAGCCAGAGCACAAGCGGTGTGGCAGGCAATGCGCACCGAAGTGCTCGCCGGGCAGTACCTCGACATTGTCACCCAGGCCTGCGGCGACGAGACACCCGAGACCGCGCTGCAAATCGACCGGTACAAGACCGCGGCCTATACCGTGGAACGTCCACTGCATCTGGGCGCCGCGATCGCGGGAGCCGACCCGGCACTCATCCGCGCCTACCGCCGCTTCGGCGCGGACATCGGCATCGCTTTCCAGCTTCGCGACGACCTGCTGGGCATGTTCGGTGACCCTTCGATCACCGGCAAGCCGGCCGGTGACGACCTGCGCGAAGGCAAGCGCACCCTGCTGCTGGCCTACGGCCTGCGCGCCGCCGATGAAAAGCGCCAGACCGGAGCCGCCGAGGTGCTACGCAGCGCCATCGGGAACCCGCAGGTGAAGGCGGACACCGTCACCAACGTCCGCGAGCTGCTGATCGAGATCGGCGCGGTGGCCGAGGTGGAACGCCGGATCAGCACGCTGACCGATTCGGCGCTGCGCCATCTGGGCGCCGCTGACCTGGACGAGCCGGCCGGCACCCGGCTGGCCGAGCTCGCCGCACAGGCCACCAGCCGGGTGCAGTGAACGACCACGCGTAACGTGCCAACCATGCGAACCGTGCCCGGACCCACCGATCACGTCCTCGTCGTCGGCGCCGGACTCGCCGGCCTGTCGGCGGCATTGCACCTGCTCGGATCCGGTCGGCGGGTAACCGTGCTGGAGGCGCAGCCCCACCCGGGCGGTCGAGCGGGGCGGATGGACCTCGCGGGCTACCGGGTGGATACCGGCCCCACCGTGCTGACCATGCCAGAACTGGTCGACGAGGCGCTGGCCGCGGTTGGTGACTCACTCGCGGCGCGGTTGGACCTGGTGGCCCTGCATCCGGCCTACCGGGCCCGCTTCGCGGACGGGTCGGTGATCGATGTGCACACCGACGCCGAGGCCATGGAGGCGGAGATTCGAGCGGTGGCCGGGCCCGAGGAAGCAATCGGCTACCTGCGACTGCGACGCTGGCTTACCCGGCTTTATAACGTCGAGATCGGCCGGTTCATCGGCGGAGACTTCGACTCCCCGCTGGATCTGGTGGCCGGCCGCGAAGCGGTCCGCGATCTGGCCACGCTGGCTGCACTCGGCGGCTTCGGCCGGCTGGGCGCGCAAGTAGGTCGATTCCTCTCCGACGACCGGCTGAAGCGGATCTTCTCCTTTCAATCCCTCTACGCCGGAGTTCCCCCGCAACATGCTCTCGGCGCGTACGCGGTGATCGCCTACATGGACACGGTGGCAGGAGTCTGGTTTCCCCGGGGAGGAATCCGGGCACTGCCCCAGGCGCTGGCCGACGCGGCCGGCGACGCCGGCGCCGAGCTGCGCTACAACACGACCGTGACCGCCCTGGAGCATCGCGGCGACCGGGTCACCGCGGTGCACACGGCAGACGGCGACCGGGTCAACGCCGATGCGGTGGTGCTCACGCCAGACCTTCCGGTGGTGCACCGGCTGCTGGGCCGCGCGCCACGCAGGCTGGTGCCGCTGCGCTGGTCCCCTTCCGCGGTGGTACTGCACGCCGGCGTCCGGCCGGGCAGCGACCCGGGCTGGACCGGGCTGGCGCACCACACGATCACCTTCGGGCGGGCCTGGGAGCGCACCTTCGACGAGATCATCTACCGCGGGCGGCTCATGACCGACCCGTCATTGCTGATCACCCGCCCGACCGCCACCGACCCGAGCCTGGCCCCCGGCGGCCGCGAGCTGCTCTACATCCTCGCGCCCTGTCCCAACCTGCACACCGCACCGCTGGACTGGGGCTCCCTCGGATCTGCCTACCGCGACGAGCTGGTCGTCACGCTGGAGCAGCGGGGCCTGACCGACCTGCACGACGCCATCGAAGTAGAGCAGCTCATCACGCCGGCGGACTGGGCGAAGCAGGGGCTGGCTGCGGGCACACCGTTCTCCGCGGCACACACCTTCGCGCAGACCGGGCCGTTTCGCCCGGCGAACCTGGTACGCGGGCACAGCAACGTCGTGCTCGCCGGTTGTGGCACGACTCCCGGGGTTGGTGTGCCCACCGCGCTCATCTCCGGCAAGCTCGCCGCTGCCCGGATCACCGCAGCCGGAGACCGCCAACGCGCCGCCGCGGGCCGCTGACACCAACTGGGTCACCAGTCGGTCACGACAAGGTCACCGCTGGTCCCAGCGGCGTCACGCTGTGGGACGATACGGGCCGCTATGACGTCCAACCCAGGGCCTGCCTCCGGCGCTTCTGGCCATGCGCTTCTCGAGGCGGCCGGCACGCAGCGGCCAGGTCCCGGCTCAGACCAGCACGAGCACGCACTGCTCCTCGACCGGCGGCGCTCGACCGCGCTGCTGCCGGGCACGGCGCTGCTCGGACTGTTCGGATCGCTTGTGCTCACCATCATGGCGGTCGGCGCGGGCGGCATCCTCGTCAACGACCCCTTGATCGATGGGGGGCCGCTGTCCTGGATCCGTTACGGGCACGGGCATGACCTGGCCACGGTAGGGCTGTATGCCGGCGTCGGAATGATCGTTTGGGCATGGGTGCGGTTGGGCCGTGAAGTGCTCAGCGGTACCGCAACCGCCCAGCAGGTGACGGTGGCCGGGGTGGCCTGGGTGACGCCACTGGTGCTGTCGCCGCCGCTGTTCACCAGGGATGTCTACAGCTACCTGGCGCAGGGTGCGCTCGCCCTGCGCGGGCTGGATCCCTACCTGGTCGGTCCCTCCAAGCTGCCGCCCGGAGCCGTCGCAGACAACGTCCACTATGTATGGCAAACGACCCCAGCGCCCTACGGTCCGCTGTTCATCTTCATCGCCAAGATGATGAACGCTGCGACCGGTGACCACTTGATCCTCGGGGTCATCGGTATGCGGTTGGTATTGCTCAGCGGCTTGGCTGCGCTGATCTTCGCGCTGCCCCGGCTCGCTCAGCGGCTCGGCGGCGATCCCACCGTTGCGCTGTGGTTGGTGATCGCCAACCCGCTGACGGTGGTGCATCTGGTCGGTGGTCCACACAACGATCTGCTGATGACCGGACTGCTGGCGATGGGCACCCTGCTGGTGCTGGAGCGCCGGCCTGCCGCCGGGATCGCCTTGGGGACCATGGCGATGGCGATCAAGGCGTCGGCCGGGATCGCGCTGCCGTTCCTGGTCGCGATCTGGGCTGCCCGGCTGCCTGGGCCCCGGAGCACCCAGCTGCTGCGCGCGCTCGCGGGCAGCTTGGCGGTCTTCGCCACGATGTTCACCGGCATCACCTTGGTCTCCGGCGTCGGCCTGGGTTGGGTCCCCGCCCTGGACGCCCCGTCACTCATCGTCAACTGGATGTCGCTGCCCACCGCTACCGGCGAGCTCGCACACGCGCTGGTCACCCCGTTCGCTCACGTGAGCGACCACCCGTTCATCATGGTGTCGCGGCTACTGGGCTCCGCGGTCTTCTTGGCGATCTTCGGGCGGCAGTGGTGGTTGGCCAGAGACGGCGGACCGCGGACCATCGGCCGTGCATCGGCTGCGTTGCTGTGGGCGGCGCTGCTGGCCCCGGCCACCCTGCCGTGGTATCTCAGTTGGGCTCTTGTCCTCGGCGCGGTCCTGCCGTGGCCACGACGTAGGCTGGCGTGGGTGATCGCCGGCTCTACCTGGCTGGTGCTGTGCACCTACCCCACCGGAGAAAGTGCGTTCACCGCGTGGCCGTACCAGCTTGCGATGGTGGCCGTATCGTTGCTCGCGGCTACCTCGCTGTTGCGCCCTGATCCCCTTGGCCTGCGGGCGCGGGTTCCATTCATCCGCCCGGCACGGGCGGCAACGACATGAGCCGCGAGCTCGACGCCGCGGGCATCACCGAGCCCGCACTGCGCGCGTCCTATACCCGATGCCGCGACCTCAACGCTGCGCACGGCCGCACCTACTTCTTGGCCACCCGGCTGCTGACACCTGCCCAACGGCCGGCGATCCACGCTCTCTACGGGCTGGCGCGGTACGCCGACGAGATCGTCGACGACCTGTCCGACACCAGGCCCTGGCCGCACCGCGTCGCAGAGTTGGACGTCCTCGCGCAGCAAATGCGCGATGGGTTGGCGCAGGGCCGTTCGGACCATCCGGTGCTCGCCGCGCCGGTGCACACTGCGGTCCGCTACCAAATCGATCCGCAGCACTTCACGGACTTCATGATCTCGATGCGGATGGACCGCCCGGTCGAACAGGGCGGCGTGGCCGACTACCGGACATTCGACGAGCTCGCCCGTTACGTCTACGGCTCGGCGGCGGTCATCGGGCTGCAGGTGCTTCCCGTGCTGGGGACCATGGTCCCACGGCAACGCGCCGAGCCGCACGCCGCTGCGCTCGGCATCGCGTTCCAGATCACCAACTTCCTGCGCGACGTCGGAGAGGACCTCGATCGCGGACGGATTTACCTTCCTGCCGACGAGCTGGCGTCTTTCGGAGTGGACCGCGAGCTGCTCGGGTGGTGCCGCAGCACCGGGCGGCCCGATCGCCGGGTGCGCCGCGCGTTGGCCTACCTGGTAGCGCGCACCAGGGCGATCTACCGCCGGGCAGCGCCGGGCATCCCCATGCTCGCCCCGGTCTCGCGGGCCTGCGTGGCCACCGCATTCCGGCTCTACGGCGGCATCCTGGACGAGATCGAGGCGGCCGACTATCACGTCCTGGCTCGTCGCGTCGCGGTGCCCAACCACACCCGCCTCGCCGTCGCGTTGCCCGGTCTGAGCCGCGCGCTGCTTGCGCGGATGCAACTACCGCGCTGATGCCTGGGCCTGGAGCCCCTCGTCGGCGATGAGCAGCCGCCCCGCGCGGCTGGTCGCCGCGGGGCGCGCGAGCACCCAGCCGATGCCGGCCAGCAACCAGGCCGCGGACACCGCCGGGTAGGCGCCGGCGGCGCCGGTCGGGTAGGGCCAGGTGTTACGGAACAGTGTGTAGCCGATGAGCGCCAGCGCGAGCGCCGGCACGATGATCTCCCAGCTGGCGACCTCCCGGCGCCCGGAGAAGAACAGCAGCCGGGCGGCGCCGACAGTGGCAAGCGCGTAGACCACCAGCAGGATCAGTGTTCCGATGGTTCCCGAGGCGATGAACAGATCCAGCGGCTTGGCCGGAAGGATCAACCAGGTCCCGCCGATGACCACGTACATGGCGATGACCACCGCTGTGGTCGCGCGCACGGGGGTTGCCCGCACCGGTGAGATCGTGCTCAGGGCTGCCGGGCCGGCGCCGTCCCGGGCCAGCGCGTACAGCAGCCGCGCCGCGCCGACCGCGCAGGCCAGCGCGCAACCGAAGGCACTGATGGCCGCACCGATGGTGATGAGGTCGCCAACCCAGGCGGCCACGTATTGCGTGCCGAGGTCGCCGAGGAGCGATCCCGAGCCGACGAATGCCTCGACACCCTTGTCATCGGTGCCGAAACCCATCACCTCCACGGCAGTGACGAACACAAAGTACAGGCCACCGAAAACCGCGGTGCCGAGGATTGCGCGAGGGATGTCCCGGCGCGGCGCGCGCGCCTCTTCGCCGAGCGTCGCGGCGGCTTCAAAGCCGGCGAAGGACAGGAACCCGAAGACGACGCCCAGGAAGACCGCGGAGCCACCGGTGCCGGGCGCAACGGTGAACACCGACAGGTCGACGGTGTGGCCCTGCGGTGCGGTGCCGGTTACCAGCCGGATGAGAATCGTCACGGCTACGACAATGATCAGGGTGACGGTGATGCCTTCGATCGACAGCAATGTCCTGGTCGCACCCCGGATAGGGGCGATGGCCAGCAAGAATACTCCGAGTAACGCGGCAGCGCCGATCAAGAAGTCCGACCAGACCGGCTGGCGGTGCCAGACTCCAATGCTGTCCAGAAAAGTCGCACCGAAGATGCCCGCCGCCGTCGAGGTGACGACTCCGAAGAACATGTAGGTGCCCAGCAGAGCCCATCCGGCGACGAGGCCAGGCCGAGCGCCCAGTGTCGCCCCGACGAATCCGTAGACGCTACCGGCATGGTGAAATCGCTGGCACAGCCGCACGAATGTGTATGCGATCAGTAATACGCCGACCGTGGCCAATGCGAACGCCAACGGAACGGCGCGCCCCACCGCACCTGCGGCGCCTTGCGGGTTGATGTTGGCGGCCATCGAAGGAGCCATCAACGCCAGGGAGATGCCGATGGCCTCCCACACAGTCAGCTGTCGATGGAGACGAGCACCGTGCGCAGCGTCGGACATCAGTTCCCTTCCCCAGCGCAGGCAGACTCCGCCAGACCGTAGACGCGTTTCGCATTATCCGAACCCACCATCCGCGCCACCCGCAGCGCGTCGGCGGCCGACCATTCCCCCGACTCCACCCACTGCCCCAAGACACTGGCCATCGCCCGTCGCCACAGCACGGCGCCCAGGTAATGAAGCTCAGCCGGGCCGCACGCGTCGGAGGAGAACAGCAGTTTGCCGAATGGGGCCACCTCCAATGCTTCGGCCACAATCGCCCGCGACCGCGCTCCGGTGTAGTTCACGGCCAATCCGACATCGAGGTACACGTGGGGAAACACGTGAGCCAGGTAGCCGGCACTGCGGTGATACGGGTAGCAGTGCAGCAGCATCACCGGCACCCGGCAGTTCTGCACCCGCCGCAGGAACTCAGTCATGAGCGACGGGTCGCAGCGATGCAGGGTCAGGTCGGGATCGCCGTAGCCGACGTGAAACTGCAGCGGTAGGCCCCGTTCGGCCCCTACCCACAACACGTGGCGCAGCAACACCGGGTCGGTCAGGCGCAATTGGGCGGTTTCCCGTCCGCGCAGCCATTGCCCAGCGGCCTGGCGCACCGCAGCCAGGCTGGGAGGGTCGGGATCGAAGTCGAGACCGTGCCGGTAAGCGATGACGGACTTGAGCCCGGCGGCGTGCCGGGCGCGATCGTCCAGTGACGCGGCGAACCGGTCGGCGAACCCGGCGGCATCCACGCCACTGGCCGCGACTTGCTCGGCCACCGACTCCAGGCGCACGATCTCCGCCGCCGCCGCGCCGGAGACGGCCGCCATCTCGCTGTGGCCCAGGATGTGTCCAGCCTGGTAGCCGGTGTCGACCATGAACCGCTCGACGCCACTGGCGGCGAGGAGCCGGCCAGTCACCTCGTAGCCACCGAGCTCTCGCCGCCGGGCGATGTAAGCTTCGGCGCGCGCGTGCGCAGGCAGGTCGAGCACCGGGGCGCACCAGCGGCGGACCGCGAAGCCCAGCTGGGAATCCAGGTGCGTGGTGCCGGCGGGCGCCGGCCATGGGGATTCGGTGAAGCCCGCTTCGAACAGACCACCATCCAGCGTCGCGATCGTGGCGCCGTGGACGTGGTGGTCCACCAGCGGCAGACCATCAACCTCGGCGCGCAGGCCGTCAACGCTCACGAGCGGCTGTGGTTCGTGCGTAGCCGGCCAGCCCATCAGCGCACCGCTGGGCAAATCGCCTAATCGCCCACCGCAGCAGCCATCCTGTGCCGGAAATCATTGGCGTGAACGAGATATGCCAGCCGACCCGGGTTCCTTGCCCGGTGCGTTTCAGCTCGATCTCGCCGCGGTAATCGCGGACCGGCAGCCCGGACAAGTGCCGGTAGGCGAACCGGTGACCGGGGATCATCTCGACGACCTGGTCCCTGCCGGTCACCCGGCCCCTCCGGAAGATCCAGATCGCGCCGACACCGTCCGGCGCACCGGCCTGTTCCAGTTGAAATGAATCGATCGGCGTCCACGCCGGCCAGCTCGCGCCATCTTGCAGCAGCGCGTAGACGTCCTCAGGCAGGGCACGCGTGTCTACCTGGACATCGACGCGTGTCTCGTCGACCATCCGGTAGATGTACCATTTGGTTCAATCGATGGCAACGGGATTTGGAGAAGACCGCCGAGATGACCGAGGCCAAGCAGCGTTTACTCGACGGCACCGTCGAGTTCCTGTTGACCAACGGCGCCGGCCCGGTCAGCCTGCGGCAGCTGGCCGCCGCGCTCGGCACAAGCCACCGGATGCTCATCTACCACTTCGGCTCCAAGGAAGGTCTGCTCGTCGAGGTCGTCCGGGCAATGGAGCGACGCCAACGCGAGATCTTCGCCGAGCTTGATCTCGACTCCGAGGCCTCCCCGGAAGAGGTGGCTCGACGGTTCTGGCGGCGGCTGGCCGACCCGGCCAACTGGCCGCACGAGCGACTGTTCTTCGAGCTCTACGGCCGAGCGTTGCAGGGCGATCCGTACGCAGCTCCATTGCTGGATAGCATTGTCGAAAGCTGGTTGGCACCGTTGAGCGAATGGATCAGC
>DASUVX010000088.1:0-11134 GCA_036378735.1 Pseudonocardiaceae bacterium
ATTGACACGGCAGCCCGACAGATCAGTGCTGCAAGAACCGCGATCTCCCTGACCCCTCTGGAGTACACCCTGCTGGCTTTCCTGGCAGCCTCGCCCGGCCAGACTTTTTCGCCGCAGCAGTTACTGGAGCACGTATGGGACTCATCAGGGCAGTGGCAGACACCATCAACAGTCGCCGAACACATCTACCGGGTACGTCGCAAACTTCTCGCACACAACGTGACGGTGCCCCACATCGCCACAGTTCGCGGTTTCGGATATCGACTGGATCCGTGACTACGACATGACTGCCTGCGATCCCGATCCAGTATTGGACTACCAGCGGCTGTTTGTCGCCGCACCGTCACCGTGTCTTGTGCTGAATGCTCACCTGGTGATTGTTGCGGTCAACGAGGCTTACCTAGCGGCGACTGCTACTGACCGGAACGCTCTGCTCGGGCGGCCGATTTTCGAGGCATTCCCTGATAACCCCGATGATCCCACCGCAGACGGAGTGCGTAATCTATGTCGCTCCTTGGAAACCGTCCTGGCCACCGGTGAAGCCGACACCATGGCGCTGCAACGCTACGACATTCCAGTTGACCGCAACGATGCCGGACAACACTTCGTCGAACGGTACTGGAGCCCGGTCAATGTGCCCGTCTTCGGAGCTGACGGACGACTTACGCACATCATCCACCGGGTCGAGGACGTTACCGAGTTCGTCCAGCTGCACGGGGTGGAACGCAACCAGCAGCGCGCGACCGCCGAACTACAGATGCGGGCTGAGCGTATGGAGGCCGACCTGTTCATCCGGGCCCGCGAGCTGCAGGAAGTCAACCAGCAGCTGCGCGAAGCTTATGCGGATCTAGCGACCGCGGACCAGGCACTGCAAGAGCAACAGCAGGCCAAGGACCGGTTCATCGCCACCCTGTCCCATGAGCTGCGCAATCCGCTCGCCGCAGTCTTGGCTGCCACCGAGCTGCTCGCGCTGGATGCCGGCGACCATCCCGCACTGGCCGTGCTTCAGCGACAGGTCAATGCCTTGGTGCGAATGACCGACGATCTACTCGACGCCAGCAGGGCACTGACCGGCCGGTTAGAGGTAATGCGGCGGCCCATGGACCTGCGAACCACCGTTGATGCTGCGGTGAAGGACATCCGGCCCGAATACGTCCGGACGGATCGAATGCTGCGGCTGTCGGTTCCCGCCGAACCGGTCGTCATGGATGGAGATGGCATCCGGCTCGCGCAGATGCTCGGCAACCTGCTTAGCAACGCCCGCAAATACACCCACCCCGGCGGGACCGTCCGAGTCGAGTTGGCCGGCGCAGCCGGCCAAGCAGTGCTGACCGTGCGAGATGATGGCATCGGATTCGAACCTGCTGCAGCTGACAAGCTATTCGAGGTCTTTGCTCGAGCAGTACCTTCGGGCATGACCGACGCAGGCGGCCTAGGCCTCGGTCTCGCCATCGTACGCAGCATTGTCGAACTCCACGGTGGCACCGTTTCCGCTCACAGCGAGGGCCCCGCCACCGGCGCCGAGTTCCGTGTTGAGCTGCCCTTGACCCACTCGCTCGACTCCCGCCCAGCGCAGCTGCTCAGCGCGTCACAGGTCTCTACAGCACTGCGCACGCTGATCATCGAGGACAACGTCGACTTGGCCGCTACCTACCGAACGTTGTTGCAACGCCGAGGCCACCACGTGACAGTCGTTTATACCGGTGCTGACGGGCTTGCCGCTGCCCACCAGCAGCACTTCGACCTCATACTCTGCGATCTTGGGCTACCCGACATAACCGGCTACGAGGTAGCCCAGCGCCTCCGCGCAGACCTCGCCTCCCAACCGGTCTGGCTCGTTGCTCACTCCGGGTACAGCCGAAATGCCGACCGTCAACAATCGCTAGAGGCCGGGTTCGACGCGCACCTGACCAAGCCCATGTCTATCAGGGATCTTGAACACCTCCTGAATGAACCAGGCCGGCCAGCCCACTCGTCCCGGCTTAGGTCACCTGACGACTGTTGACGCTATGGGCGGGCTTCATAGACGAGGTTGACCGGCGTCTCGGTGGCCCGCCGCCATCGACTCCAGCCCGCTGCGACGACAATGTCCCGGATGGCGCGTTCACCGGCATGGTTACCTAGGGCGTACGGTCCGTGTTGGGCCAGCGCGGTGGGCAGGCAGAAGATCATCGAGCCTGCCATGAACATGCGCCTGACCGGATTGCCGATGTTGTTCTCGAGTTGTTCTGAGGTATTAGGTTCTACGATCATTAGGGTGCCGTCATCGGCGATGGTCTGCCGGGCGTGCCGGGCGGCGCCGGCCGGGTCACCCATGTCATGTAAGCAGTCGTAGCAGGTGATCAGGTCATACCCGGTGCCGGGGAACTCTTGCGCGCTGGCCACCTCGAAGCTGACCCGGTCGGCGACTCCGGCCTCCGCGGCGAGTTTGCTGGCCGCCTCGATGGACTGTCGGTGGTAGTCGAACCCTACGAACGTTGACGCCGGGAAAGCTTGCGCCATGACGATGGTGGAATAGCCGAACCCGCATCCCACGTCGGCCACCCAGCCCCCGGCGATGAGCTTGTCGACCACGCCGTCCAGCGCTGGCAGCCAGCCCTGGCCCTCCACGATGTTGGCCAGGTAACCGGATCGGAAGAATTTCGCCGTTCCGGAGAACAGGGCATCGGGATGTTCATCCCAGCCCACCCCTGACCCGGTGTGAAAGGCTTCCACCAGTTGGTCTTCGGTGGCATAGGCAGCCTGCAACCTGAGGAAAGCACCGGCCAGGTAAGTCGGAGACATCGGGTCAGCCAGCACCGCCGCCCGCTCGGCGGGCAACGTGTAGGTCTGCTTTAACGGATCATAGTCGACATACCCGCTTGCGACCTGTACCGCCAGCCACTCCCGTACGTAACACTCGACCAGCGCGGTGGAGGCTGCCACCTGCTGCGACGTCAGTGGACCCGCTCCCGCCATGGCGGTATACAAACCCAACCGGTCACCGATCGACACGGTGACACCGCTTAGCGCCGCTGCTGCGTCTCTGATGACCTGCGCCCGGAAATCTCTCACTCGGTCTTCTTTCACCGTCATATCCATAGCGGCCACCTCACAATTGTTGTCAGACTCGAGCTCAGCGAACAGGCAAGCCAGCGCTGTTGAGCGTCATCGTCAGTAATAGCTTGTTGAAATGATCGGGACATGCCCGCTAGCTCAACACGGCATCAACACACGCGACCTGATGACGATCATCATCTTGGCGCGGACTCACTTGCTGACCTAATGGGGATTGCGTGCACCGAGTCATGCTGGCGTGACATGACTCGTGACACGAACCGGTGTCCGCCTTATGGCCGTGCGGCCTCAGGCGGGGGTCAGATCCCACAGAGTTACGGTCTTGTCCCGGCTGCCGGTGGCCAGGATGCGCCCGTCGGGGGAGAAGGCCACAGCGTTGATCACATCGGTGTGGCCGGTGAGGGGTTGGCCAAGGCGGCGGGGTTGGTTGCGCTCGGTGAGATCCCAGAGGATGACGGTCCGATCGTCGCTCGCGGTGGCCAGCGCGCGCCCGTCGGGGGAGAAGGCCACGGCGTTGACCACATCGGTGTGGCCGGTGAGGGGTTGGCCAAGGCGGCGGGCTTGGTTGCGCTCGGTGAGATCCCACAGGATGACGGTCCGGTCATTAGCGGCGGCCAAGGTGCGCCCATCGGGGGAGAACACCACTGAAGTCACCCAGCCGGTACCAGTGAGGGCCTCGCCAAAGCGGCGGGGCTGGTTGCGGTTGGTCAGATCCCACAGGGTGATGGTTTGGTCATCGCTGACAGTGGCCAGTACGCGCCCGTCGGGGGAGAACGCCGCCACGCCGGCAAAGACGCTCAGGGGCTGACCGAGGCGGCGGAGCTGGTTGCGGTCGGTCAGATCCCACAGGATGAGGGTCCGGTCGCCATTAGCGGTCGCCAAGGTGCGCCCATCGGGGGAAAACACCACTGAAGTCACCCAGCCAGGACCGGTGACGGCACGGCCGAGGCGGTGGGGTTGGTTACGCACGGTCAAATCCCACAGGATGACGGAGCTATCGCGGCTGCCCGTGGCTAAGGTGCGCCCGTCCGGCGAGAACGCCACCGAGTCGACCACGTCGGTGTGGCCGATGAGGGCCAGGTCCAGCCGCCGAGGTCGGAGGAGATCGCTCAGGTCCCACAGTATGAGGGGGCTGGTGGCCAGGGTGCGCCCGTCGGGGGAAAACGCCACCCCCGTAACTGCCTCAGCGTAGCCAGTGAGGGGTTGGCCGAGGCGGCGGGGCTGGTGTCGGTAGGTGCGATCCGACACAATGACAGTCTTTTGGGCGGCAACGCCGAGTTGAAGACCACCACTGGGGTCGAGGTTGGGGATGCGGTCGGCCTGAGCCACCATGCCGCGGGCGATGGCGGTGTGTTGAGCCGCAATGGCCTGATTTCGATGGGCCGCAGCGACCGTGGCGGCTACTACCAGCGTGATCAACAGTACTGCTAGAGCGATGACGCCCCCATCAGCCAGCCACCGAATGCGACGGTGCTGGCGGAAATGCGCACCGGCCGGCAGGTTCTCGGAAACTCCGCGCGGGGGCACGGCGACGTCAGTCACGCACCCCCGCAACGGCGGGTTGGACTGATCTGTGTGATCCGCCTCGCTGGAGACGTCGAGGTGACCGTGACTCGCTCTGCGCTGGTCGGCCATCGCGCCTTCCCTTCCCCCTCCGAGCCAACAATCCAGGACAGATCCTGATGTGACTCCGTTTGTTCAGTATCGGCGAACCACCTCCAATTGTTACCGGTTGATAAAGCCGCGTGATCGTCTTGGTGTTAACCGTCCTGACGGTCATGGCTATCAGTTGGTCTCCGGATGCTCGTGATACCAGTCGGCCCGGGTGTCCCTGGTCCGAGGTGTTAATCCGGTGCTTTCCCAGACCTGACGGCGTGTCTGAGTGCAGATCACGTGCACCGAGGCGATCGAAGCCGGCTCTGCGCTGTTTAAAGAACTGCCTTAATGCGCAGTGCTGTGCCAAACCCGTGGTGTCGAAGACGGCAACTGGACCCAGTGGGTGTAGTCGGGACGGAAGCCGGAGGTGAAGATCCGCGCCGAAAGCCTGCGAGATCCAGTTCGAGCGGGGGTCAGCGTGAAGGGGCGAAGGGTCGGGCAGCCAGCTGGGTGCTGTCTGGCCGCTCGCTCCGCGCACGCTGCGTCGACTCTAGGCGTAGTTATCGGGGGTAGGCACTGGTCCGTTTGGGCAGTAGGGCTGCGCAGGGAGCTACTGAGCCTTACCTTAAGACGGTGCGTGCAAGTACATCTGCAAGTACACCTTGGGCAGCTTCGTGGAAGGTTCAAGGGGCCGGTGGCCGCGCAAGCAGGGTTCGGCCAGCTGAGTTGACAGAGGCCGTCAGCAAGGCCGGGCCCACCCGTCGCGGCATGTATCTCGCACGCGGCCCGCACCGCCGCCCGCTCATAAGAGAGGCAAGCGCATGCTGAAATTCGCTCAACTCCGGAGCAAGGCAGAAGTCTTTGCGGAGATCACAAATAACTATCCATGGGTCGGTGACATGCGCGGGGGTTGGGAGATCGAAAAGTTCGACTTCAAGCCGCCCCGCGACAGCTGGATGGACGCCTTCAAGCCCCTGGCGACCTTCGAGCTGGAGCTCAAGAGCATGCCGCAGCTTGACAAGTTCGACGTTTGGATCTCCGGAACGACTCCGAGAGGTGAAACGAAAAGGGCCGCAGTGGGAACCATTGCAAAAAAGGTGGAAATAAGAAGTTAGGCGGTGCGGCCGCGGAGCGCCCGCATCGCATCGCCCCCGGAGCCGCTGTGGCGGCCCGAACGATCACTGTAGATCGTGGAGCCGCTGTTAGCCGCCACGGTCAACGAAGAGAAGGCAGTCCCACGGTGGCGACGCCGACGATGAAGGTCGCACCTGCGGCGCGGGCGAGGGTGATGGCCCGGACGTAGTGATCCTCGGCCAGCTCCGCTCGGCCGGCGGCACTGTCAATCTCTCCGACGACGTAGTAGCCGAACGGCGGTCAGCAGCTGGTAGGACCACTCGATGGTGCTGCGCAGCGTCCGGTGGCGGGCATCGGCGCTGGGCCGGCTACCGCCGAGCAGGTCCAGCGAGCGGTCGAGCCGATCGTGCAGGTCAGCCAATGAGAACGTGGACAGCCGTCCGGCGGCCAGCTCGATGGCCAGCGGCATGCCATCGAGGCGCCGGACGATGCCGGCGACCATGCGCAGGTCAGCCGGCTCAGGGCAGAACGCAGGCCGGACGCGGGCGGCGCGGTCGAGGAAGACCCTCCACGGACGGGACCCGGTCCAGCGGATCCGCGCCCTCCGGACCAAGGCTGGGAAGGGGAAGCGGCGCCAGCCGCCAGGGGCGCTCCATGGCCAGACCGAGCGGTTCCCGGCTGGTGGCCAGCACAGTCAGTACCGGGCAGCCAGCCAGTACCACACCGACCGTGTCGCGGACCGCGTCAAGCAGGTGCTCGCAGTTGTCGATGACCAGCAGGCCGGGCTCGCCGCCCAGGACGGCGACGCAGGCCGACAGCACATCGCCCTGAACAACCTGCAGATTCAGTGCCCCAGCCAGCGCGTGCGGGATGGCGGCGGGATCGGTGACCGGCGCCAGCAGCAGCACCGTCGCCGCCTGAGCCTGGCGGGCTACCTCCAGCGCAACGCGCGTCTTGCCGACCCCGCCGGGACCGACCAGCTTAACCAGCCGCTCGGCGGCGATCAGCCGGCGCAGCTGGCCGACCTCCGCCTCCCGGCCGATCAGCCGGGTCGCCGGTGCCATCAGCACGGCGGATCGCCGGGACGGTGCACCGCCCGCCGGACCTGCGGCGCCGCCGGCGATGTCCCGCTCGAGCGCACCCAGCGCTGGCGACGGGTCCAGGCCGGCCTCGTCAGCCAACCGGTGGCGGTACTCGCGCCCGGTGCGTAACGCTTCCGGCGCCCGGCCGGTGGCCGCTAACGCCCGCATCAGCAGCAGAGCCGCGGGTTCGCGCAGCGGGTCGGCGGCCAGCGTTGCGGCCGCGAGTCCCACGACGCCCTCATCCAGCTGTCCGCTGTCGATCGCGCAGCTGATCAGGGTGTCGGTGACGTCGCGGTGCAGCTGCTCCAACGCGACCACCGCGGTGGCCACTGGAGCGACCTCCGCAAGGTCGCCGAGTACCGGCCCGCGCCACAGCGCGTGTGCCTCGTGCAGCAGGGTGCACGCCCCAGCCGGGTCGCGATCCGCGCTCGCGTGTGCCTTCCTCAGCAGCTCACGCGCCCGCGCCAGGTCCAGGTCGTCGCTGCCGAGCATCAGCCGGTACCCGTTGGCCAGCGTCTCCAGCCGCGTCGCGGCGGGCCCGAGGTGCCCGCGCAGCCGGGACACGTGGCTGTGCAGGGCCTGCCGCCCCGACTCCGGGATGTCGGCTGGCCAGAGCGCATCCACGAGGTGGTCTACGGTCACCGCGCGGCCTTCGGCCAGGGCCAGCAGCGCCAGGACTGCGCGACGCTTCGGGCCGCGCACCTCGACCGGGATGCCCTCAACGACCAGCCCCAACGGTCCGAGCACGTCCACCTGAACCCGCGGCCGGTCGTCCACAGCGCCCATCGTCTACTCCCTCTGCGAACAGCATGCCCTCCGGTGAGGCCCGTGCAAGGGCATGCAGCGCCGTGCCAGCCGGGGTGCCGACCCTTGCTCCCATGAGCCGGTACTCCAGCCGGCACCACGAGGCAGGGAGACCCAAGATGGATCACAACAAGGTGACGGAGTTCCGCGGACGGTCCGTGGCCGACCTAGGTGCGGCCGATGCCGCAGGCTCGGTGGTGATCGGTCATCGCCTCGGCCTTTACCGGGCGCTGGCGCACGCTCCGGCGACGCCCGACCAGCTCGCCGAGCGGGCCCAATGCCACCCTCGGTATGTCACCGAGTGGCTGCGCGGGCAGGCCGCGGGCGGCTACGCGCGCCGAACCCCAGATCACCGAGGCGTTCCGCACCGGCGCCGGCTTTGGCTGGCATGAGCATCACGAGGACGTGTTCACCGGATGCGACGCCTTCTACCGGCCCGGCTACGTGGCCGAGCTGGTGCCGAATTGGATCCCAGCGCTGTACGGAGTGGAAGCCAAGCTGACCGCCGGGGCGCGGGTGGCCGACGTCGGCTGCGGGCTTGGCTCCTCATCGGTGCTTCTGGCCGAGACCTATCCGAAGTCCAGCGTGGTGGGCTCGGACTATCACGCCGAGTCGATCGAGCTGGCCCGCAAGCACGCCGCCGAGGCCGGGGTGGCCGACCGGGTCACCTTCGAGGTGGCGTCGGCGCAGAGCTTCTCGGGCACGGACTACGACCTGGTGATGACCTTCGACTGCCTGCACGACATGGGAGACCCGGTCGGCGCGGCGCGCCACGTCCGGAAGGCGCTGGCCCCGGACAGCACCTGGCTGCTGGTCGAGCCGTTCGCCGCCGACAGAGTCGAGGACAACTTCAACCCGGTGGGCCGGCTGTACTACAGCGCGTCGGTGTTCCTGTGTGTGCCCAACGGGCTGTCCCAGCCGGGCGGCTACGCGCTGGGTGCACAGGCCGGGGAAGCCGCCATCCGCCAGGTGACGATCGACGCGGGCTTCACTCGTTTCCGCCGAGCCGCGCAGACACCGTTCAACCTCGTCTACGAGGTCCGGCTGTAGACCGAGCCCGGCGATCGTCTAGGTGTGCCGCGACGGTTGTATACGGTCACCCCCACGATCAGTCACAACAGCAGATCGATGCGCTTCCGGCCCATTCGCTGGCCCCATTCGCCCGCGCGACGTTGGAGCTTCAGCCACCCCTGGTCCTGTCACTATCCAATGGCGCTCGTCCTGAACTCCGATCGTGCTCATTGCGGCGAGTTTCGTCGGTGACCGCGGTCTATACCTTCAGACCGCTGTCCACTTCTGAGAGGAGCTGTCCAACAGATGGCGACCGATCACGCCTGGCAGTCATTCCTGTCGTCGAACCGGCACGATTGCGACGTACCGGCGAGGAAGCGATATGACCGTTACTCCGGTGATTCAGTCACACCATCTGCCGCTGGCTCCGTGCCGGCGGCACATGCTTGCCCAGCGTCGCGTCCTGGCGGTTGCTCTTTTACTGCGCACACCCTTTCGGTAAGGCGTAACAGCGCAACGGGGGCTCGGAACCCACGGTGGGATAGGGAAGTCCGACGACGCCAAGCATGAAGTTGACGTAGACGGTGGCGAAGTGCTCGGCGAATGATTCAACGGTCACGCCGGGCAGGAACAGCTGCCCACAAACGCTGCGGGCAATCCGAGACGGGTCAGCGCCTCCGGGGTGGGTAAACGCATCGACAACCACGGCGTAGGCCACTGCATCCGCGAGGGCCTGGACGTGGTCGACGACCCGGACTGGGCAGAGGCTCTGGATTGGCACGTTCGTGGCGCCATCACCTTGAGCGGAGACCGACTTGGGCAGCTGCGGGGTGACCAGCTCATCGGTCAGTGAATAGACGCTGGTGTAGCTCACGTCGCCAGGGGTCTCGTCACCGGCGTTGAGAGCCTTCACGAAATTCGAGCCGATGGACAACTGCCACAGCGCCGGAACGCACGAACCCACTGCGCACCGAAGATTGGGATCGGCCGTGCCGTGATAGGCGGCCTCCAACCCGACCATGTCGTCAACCGAGTCACGAACATCGGGCCAAAACTTGATCGCCCACCGTGCCACCAGCGGCCCCGCGGACCATCCCAGGACGTCGACTCGGGAATGGTAGAGGTCGCGCATGTGGCGCACGGCGTAGACGACGTATTCCGCCGAGATCTGCATGTCGGCCAGGCCTCGTCCAGGCAGGTCGACGGTGCACACATCGAAGCCGGCGTGGTTCAGCGCGGGCACGTAGTTCCAGTCCCACTCTTCCGGCCCGGTCGCGCCGATCCCGTGCACAAGCAGCACCGGCTCATGGTCCGACGGAGCTGGCGTGTCATGACAACGCAGCGCCGCTGCCAACTTCGCTGGTGGGGTGACCAAATCCGGCCCGCTCTGGTGGGCATCGACCACCCCTTGCGCAGGCAGAGCAAAAGCCAGCATAAACAGTGGAAGGGTGAGCAGGACACGCCCAATCATGCCAACTCCTTGGCCAACGCCGACACGGACCGCCACCGATCGACAACCCCGCCGGCCTGAGATGGATCCCAAGATTGCAGCCGGTCCCGCACAAAGACGGCCCCAATCCAGCCAATGCAACGATCACGCTTAGACGACGTTACGGTCCCCGCAGAGGTCGACCGGACATTCCCCGATATGTCTCCATATCGGGCTTACGGGGCCCTGTTTAAGCCCGATATGTCTCCATGTCGGGGGTAGGGGATCTGCGGGGACGAGTTCCCTGAGCTGAGCGTGACACCGGTTTGTTCCGATTATCCGGAATGTCCGCCAAGGTTGCCTCCACCTTGACGCAGAGCGAGACGCTCTTGGCCTTGCTGCAATGTTGCCGTCGACAGCCGTTGGGTGTGGATGTCATCGGTCATGGTTTACTTCCGGGTCGCTAGCCAGCTTGCACCCGCTTCGCGGGTCGGCGAACTCGCTGCCACGAACACCACTCAAGGAGATCACCATGACCCAGGATCACGTGTCCGCCACCCCGAAACCTAGCCTCGATGATCTACTCGCGACGATGGGGGTCACGCCCGAGCAGCTAAGGGGAATGACCGCCGATGACCTATTCGCTGCTGCGACACGGTGGCAGGACGCGGCCACTGTCGCCGCCGCCGAGGCTCAGCGTTTCGCGTCCCCCGTCGATCGCCACCTCGACACGTCCGCGATCTAGTGAGGCTGCGCCTCGGACCGCCGAGGTGGGCGGTTGGGTCCTCACCGGGACCGGTGCTGTCGTGAGCTCGACCCCAACGACATTTGAGGCAGGAGGCCCTTGGGAGGTCGCTGGTGGTGACGGCACTCGCCCGCGAATGTGCCTAGCCCTGCCCTAACCCTGCCCACGTGTGAGAGTTTCGGGGACCAAGGCGCCCTATGCAACGACGACGAAGTCCGTTGAAGGCGGGCTGACCTCATACCCAACGTCGAAATGGCCGCTCAGTGCGCATCTGTGCACGTTGAGCCAGCGCGGCCGGCCCGACAGCAGTAGCATTGCCCGGTTGAGGACGCCACC
>DASUVX010000089.1:0-15959 GCA_036378735.1 Pseudonocardiaceae bacterium
CCTGCGGTGTTGCCCGACCACGCCGGAAATGGGGGCGGTGCCGGTGAACCGGGCGTAGGCGTCGCGGGAGCGAAACCGGTGCACTCCGGCGGTCTCACCGAGGATCATCGCCGCGGACAGCACCCCGCAGCCAGGGATGGCCAACACCGTGGGGGCCAGACGTTTGACCAGGTCACGAAGCTCGCGGTGCAGGGCGTTGATCTGCATGGTCAGCTCTCGGCAGCGAGCAAGCAGCTCCCGGGCCAGCCGGGCAACAAGGCCGGTGAACGGGGCGAGTTGCTCGCCAAGGCCATCGATGACGCAGTAGCTGCGCAGCCCGCGGGCGCGAACCCGCAGTGCGGGGTCGAGTTCGTGCAGGTGCCAGCGCAGCCGGTTGACCACCCGGGTGCGCTCACCCACCAGATCCCGACGGTGATCGACCAGCAGCTTGACCTGCCGCGTCGGACCGTCCAGCTCAGCGACCGGCAGCTGGTGGCGATGACGCAGAGCCGCCAACCCGACCGCGTCGGCGTCAATCGGGTCAGACTTACCAGGCTGACGTCCCTGAGCGCGGGCCTGGGCCATCAGCCGAGTCGGGACCCGCACCAGTCGATGCCCGGCCGCAAGCAGATCGCGTTCCAACCGGCGGGTCATATTCCGGCAGTCCTCAGCCGCAAAGCTCACCTGAGTCCACTGCTGGGCCCAGCTGACCAGCGCAAAGTGCCCGTCACTGGTCGCCGGCACCGTCTTGTCAGCCAGTCGACGCCCCACCTCATCCAGGGCGACCGCGGTGTGGGTGCGCTTGTGGGAATCGGTCCCGATCATCACCATGTACAGCTCCCCCTCGGATCATCGGTGTCAGGAAGCAACCGAGCGAGGCGGGCACGCCTCTATCGAGCAACCAGGCAGGCTCCTATCAGGCCACGCCCCGCTCGGCGCCGCACCCGGCGGGGCCGCACATCCAGAACAAGCCACCAACCCCCAGGGCTGAGGCAGCGAAGAAGCGAGCGAACCCCACCGGACGAAACGATCATGGCATAGAGGCGAAGAAGGCCGCCGCTTTTCCCAAAAAATCAGCCTTCATCTTCAGTTCACGGTTTTCTTTTTCCAGCTCCCGCAGCCGTGCCCTGTCGCTGATCGACAGCGGAGGCTCCTCGCCGGCGTGGTCCACTCGGTATTTCTTTACCCAATTCCCCAGGGTGCCCTCGTGCACGCCGATCTCCCGAGCAACCTCGGCAATCGGACGCGAGGTCTCAACCACCATCTTCGCCGCTTCGTCCTTGAACTCAGGCGTGTATTTCCTTCGTCGTTCTGGCATTCATCCCCCTCCATTTCGGAAGCGGACCTTATAAGGTCCCCTGTCCGGAATGTGGGAGGCGCGCCAGTTAGCACCGCAGGCGGCGGTCTTGTCACTGCGCTGCCCGGTTCGGGTGTGGTGGGCCTCTGTGGGGCTGGTCGGTGGTGTGTTCGTAGTGGGTGAGGCGTTGGTGGGCTGCGGCGAGTTGCTGTTCGAGGCTGACGATGCGGATGGCCGCGGCCAGGGGCATGTTCTGGTTGAGGAGTTCGCGGACGTGCAGGGCGAGGGTCAGTTCGGCGCGGCTGTAGCGGCGTTGGCCGCCGGCGGAGCGATCCGGGTTGAGCAGTCCGGCGGCGTCCAGGCTGCGCAAAAAGGCTGGTTGCACGCCGAGTAGTTCGGCGGCCAGGCCCATGGTGTAGGCGGGGTAGTCCTGGTCGTCGAGTTTGTGGTGGATGCCCCGGGGTGGGGTCACCGGTCCTCCGGATCATGAATGGGGGCCCTGGCCGCGGTAGCTGCTTGCGGCCAGGGCCCAGCGTGGAATCAGATGCCGCCCCGGCGCTGCCGGTCGGGGCGGGTGGTGGCTCTCCTGGCGTGGCGGTGGCCCCGCGGGTCATCGCCACGTGGCCCCGGGGTGGTCTGGGGGCCGGGTTGGTGGGGTGCGGGAGAGCGACGCACCGCCGTCACCGATGTCGCAGTCCGCGCTACCACCTCCTCGCGACGGGAGTAACCTCGTGCTGTCTGTACGGTGGATTCTACGACTCACGGTGCAGCTTGTCTAGCCCATGCGGCGTTTGCTAGGGCGTCAGGGCCGGGCAGGCCGCGCATCGGCGCGGCGTCGCGCTCGGGCAGCCACATGAACAAACAAGGGTCATCTGAGAGCCATAGGACCGACGGACCAGGTGAGTTACCGCGAGAGGCCCAAGACCTGCGTGGCTTCGTAGCAAGATAGATCGATCTATGCCTACAGCTTGACATCATTAGCTGATCGGGGTATGAGAGATGTGCCACTACAGTGGCGTTACTGACCGGCGTCGTGACGGCGCTCAGGAAGGAGAGATCCTCGATGCTGATGCGTACCGACCCGTTCCGCGAGCTGGACCGGTTCACCCAGCAACTGTTCGGCCAGACCGGCACCTGGTCGCGTCCGGCGGTGATGCCCATGGACGCCTACCGCGACGGCGACCAGTTCGTGGTGCACTTCGACCTGCCCGGCGTGGACCCGTCCTCGGTGGAGCTCAACGTCGAGCGCAACGTGCTGACCGTCAAAGCCGAACGCAGCCCCAGCTACGGCGACAACGTCGAGCTGCAGGTCGCCGAGCGGCCCCGCGGGGTGTTTTCCCGGCAGTTATTCCTCGGCGACACCCTGGATGCCGAGCGCGTCGAGGCCAGCTACGAGGCCGGGGTGTTGACCCTGCGCATTCCCGTCGCCGAGAAAGCCAAGCCCCGCAAGATTGAAATCACCGCGACCGACACACCCAAGCAAATCAACGCCTGACTCGCCTTGCCAGCGGCCTAAAGGATCCGTTGCCTTGCCGCCGGCGGCAGCGCACCCACGGGCAGCGCTCCCGCCGGCGGCCTACGCCGCGTTCCAGACCGCCACCGGCCTGCGTCCCGTCACGACCGTGGGCCACTGGGGGGTGCCCAGGCCATCCCGGTCAGGGAGACACACCCATGCTGCGATCCCCCCACCACTTGGTCACGCTGTTGCGCATCGGCGTCGAGCTGAACATCGTCGGCGATGTCACGGTCACCGTCGACACCCCGTCGGTGCTGCTGGCCTGGGCGCACGCTTTGCCCGAGCCGACCATCTGCACCTGACGGGCCGAGGACTCCGGCACCCGCTATGTCCACGTCAGCGCCAGCTGCCACCACACCCCGGTGCGCGGCCAGATCACCGCGGTGCTCAACGCCGACCACCACCGCTCGTTTTGGTCCGCGCTGCTCCCGGAGGGCGACCTGGCCGCCGGCGCCGAGCAACTCCTGCCCCTGAGCGCGCTGGTCGCCGCCTGGTCGACCACCACACCCCTCTCGGGCACCACCGCCGGGCCCACCACCGCACGGCCCGCACCGGCCCCCACACCCAGTCGCGATGCCCGCTGACGACCCCGACCTCTACGCGATCCTGGGCGTGGCACCCGACGCCTCACCCGCCCACATCGCCCACGCCTACCGGCGCCTGATCCGCGCCGAACATCCCGACCGCCATCCCCACCCCGACACTGCCGCGCTCACCGCCGCCGCGACCGCCTATGCCATCCTGCGCGACCCCGCCCACCGCGCCGCCTACGACCAAACCCGACGCCCCCACCCCAACCAGCAACCCCCACCACCCCCACCGCGACGCCCGCGCGCCGCAGGGCCCGACCTCCGCGCCGGACCGGTCCGCTGGCACCCCAAATAAACCCCTAACAACCCAGCACCCCCCAACAGACCACCACACGGACAACGGCCCCGACAGGGCGATCCCACACCCAACAAGATCACAAGTGAGCTGACAGCCCAAACATCCCACCCCTGACCTCACCAAACCGGCTTCAACGGGCGATCCGGTTCCGTTGCAGCTCCACCCCCTATGCCCGCAGCAGCGAGCGCAGCTGGTGAGCAATCTGCTGGCGGTTCCAGGCGGCACCTTGTCTCGATGACGAGGTCACGCATCGTCACCCGTCTCGTGCTTGTCGTTGACGTCTCCTCGTGCCTTGCGGAGCTGCGCGACGTAATCAGCGTATTCATACAACTGGGCGGTGAACGCCGGATCCTGCGAGCCATGTCGGTCAGCGATCTCCCGCAACTGTTCCTCGTCGTGAGGGGTGGTCATTCGCTGCCTCAGCGTTTCGTAGGAATAGCAGGCCATTCAAACGGGGCTCTTAGTGACTCTCCAGGGGTCCGGAGGAGGCTCCTTTGGTGTCGTTGTCCTCCCCCGGACCGGCTGAGGTCGGGAATCGTGCGTGCTACGGCGATAATAGCGTCGTGCGTACGCGTTCCGCAGCACTGCTCCGTTCGGTCATCCCCGAGACAGCCCAGCGCCAACCGTCTGCTGTTGATCTTCTAGTGGGGGATCTCCAGCGCGCCCCACGATCGGGCCGTTGTGCCGCGACCCAGCTCGCGGACCGCAGCAGCGGGCTTATCTGCCCTTTCGGACTCGGTGTGATGTGGAATACCCCGACTTAAGAAGACCGGCCGCCGTCGTGGGATGTCAGCGGTACCCGTGCAGGGGAATACCGCTACGTGCGCGCACGTTGACGCGGTACTTTCTCGGTATCCGCGATATTTGAGAGGGACACAAATTGGCAGCTGCCGGGATGGCGGAGGGGCAGCATGCAGATCCGTCCGGAAGGTAAATGTATTTGAGCGCAAGCGCCCGCGGAGGCCAGCTGCGTGTCGACTGCGATATTGTGCTCATCAAGCCGTTCGGTCATGCCCTTATCCCTGGTTAACTCGATCCGCATCCTTAGTTGGGTTAGCTCGGGTGGTGCTACCACCGTCACCGGCTCTGCGGCCCGTCCGTGACCCGATGGCCGAGCTCGCCGGGGATCCTGGACAGCACCTGGACCTGCTTGTGGTCTTACCGTCCTAATGCGTGGACAGACCCCAGCGCCAGCCCCCGATTGGGGGGTCCAGGCGCGTGCAGGGGCACGCGTTCGGCCGCAGTAATCCGTTCGGGCCATCCCGGCAGATCTGTCCAACGGCGACTAGCTGCCGATCGAACTGGGGTAGCGCACCGAACCCGTGCAGGATCATCGGCCCGACGCCGGGTGGCGGTCGGGTGGAGGTATCGATGCACTCGGTCAGCAACTGCAACCAGGTCCACGAGATGACCCAGGAACGCCTCCTGTAGAGCGACAGAAAAATGGGCTCTGTCGCACTTTCCGTGATCGGGCATGTGCTCGGCGTGTCTGCGTGGGTCGTGATCGCCGGCGGGTGATGATCAGGTTCGTGTGATCTTTCGGGTTTGTTGCCGCGTCTGTTCGGTCTGGTGATCGAGGGTGTGCACGGCGAACGTTGACCGATGCCCCGATCGGTGCGCGGGCGGTGGTAGTCCAGCCGGCCATGACCCGGCCACCGCCAGCGCACGTGCCGGCTATGCCGCCGAGTGCGCCCGCATCGCCGCGCCCGACCTCATCAACTGGCCACCAGCACGCAACGCGCCCTGCTGGTGCGGCACCGGCCGCAAATACAAAAAATGCTGCGGACATCCCAACGTTGCCCAAGCAACGACCTGACCACTCGGCCGAACAGAACAAGATCAACCGCCTTCACGCAAAGTGCGACAGAGCCCGACAATGACAGTGCCGCGTCGGCTCTTGGTCACCGCTGGCCGCCTGCTGCTGATCAAGAGCGAGGTGCCGGCGGACAGGCCCGCTGTGTGCTCTTACTGCGCGACGGTGCCCAACCGGGCAGTCAGGTCGCGGTCGTCAGTACCGATCCGCCGGCGACCGGGGTGAAGTGCCTTCGGTCACTTCGCCGATCAGCAGCACCCGCTGAGCGGTCTCGGACCCGATGGCCCACCACCCTTGGAATGCCCCGGCCGCAGGCGCCGAAGGCAGTCCCGTTCTCAGGCCAGAGTCAGATGCAGCCGCACGGTGGTACCCGCCGGGTCGCTGCGGACCTCGACGAGGTCACAGAACTGGCGGGCCAACCACAGCCCTCGCAGACTCGCGCGGCCAGCGGGAGGCGGCAGGTGCCCGGCCAGCGGGTCGCGCAGTCCGGCGCCGGTGTCTTTCACCTCGCACGACATCCGCTGTGCATCGGTCCACAGGCACAGCACACCGGATCCACCGCCGTGCTCGATTGCATTAGTCGCGACCTCGTCGACCGCCTGCACGAACTGCCCGACCGACTGCGCGGGAACACCAGCCCAGGTCGCATAGGACGCAATGAATGCCCGCAGCGTGGCCAGATCAGCCACCCGGTGAAAGCGCAACCGCAGAGCCGAGGAGGGCGGCCGGGGCAACGGTGAGTTGTCGAATTCAGCATTGAAAGTCGCCGAGTCGGTGTAGTTCGGGCTGGGCCGGGCGCCGCCGTCTGCGACCAGTTCGGGATGGGTCCGAGCCACCTGGGCCAAGACCTCGGGGTCGACCACCCGGGTGTCATAGACGCACACCAACGAGGCATTGGCCGAGGCGAGCGCGGCGTTGACCAGCGACTCGAGCCGGACCCGCTCCCTGCCTTCCGGGCCGGTGTGGGCCGCCCCTAACGGCTCACCGATCATCCGCAGCCGCTGCCCATCCACGCTCACCTTCCGCACGGCGCGGTGCAGGGCGCCCAGCGCCCGCGCCGGATGCCGATACCACTGGCTGCACTCGTCGAAGCGCACCTGCCGCGCATCTGCACCCAGGGCTGCCCGCAGCCAACCTGCAGTACGCTCGGTCGTGACCACCCGGATCCAGTCACCACACTCCAGGCCGTCCCGAATGAACGGGACGGTGCCCGCCAGGAACTCCTCCCGCGATCCGTATAACAACCCCTGATGGGTCAACTGGTGGGGCCACGCAAGCAGGTCCCAGCAGACCCAATCGTCGGAGTGGGGATCGCGGCTGGTGGTGGTGAACGCCGCGAAGGTGCGCCGGAAGGCCGGCGGATTTCCGGCGTAGACGCGGGCGGCCTCGGGATGCGGCGTCCAGGTGATCGGCGGTGCCGACACGGGGTCTGGGACGCTGTGCGGATCGTGACAGGCCAACCAGGCCTGCGCTCGACCATACAGCTCCGCGGCAGGTGCTCGGCTGGCCAGGTCGTCAGGACGGTAGCCCAGCACACCAAGAACAACAGCCGCATAGCCGCTGTGGGCCACCGCCACATGGCGGCGTGTTGTCGATCTCACCCGGATTCGCCCCGGCCGACTCCTATCCTGGTCACGAATCCGCTCATCGCCTGCGCTGACGGTCTCTCACCCTTCCCGTAGGACGCGGCCGAGCCCATGGGCCCCCGGTGGTGGGGACGGAAAAGCCCGCACGGCGCCGCCTTTTCGGACCGGCAGCGAGCGACGCCGTACGGGCTTCCCGGTGAAGCTTCAGGTGGCGCCGGTGGTCATCGCCCGCTGAGCCCCGGAAAGCCGCGCCCAGTAAGCGCGATCCAGAACCTGATATGCAATCCGCCAGTCGAGCGGCACCACCACAGTCCAACTTTCCGACCCGATCGAGAAGCGCACATCCCAGTCGCCGCTGGCCAATACGGACTACCCTCCAGCGGAGGCTCGCGGTCCGCCTGGTCGCCAGACACCACTCGATCCCGAGTGCACGGCCTCCCAGCCGGATCCCCGCAAGAGGATACCGTGACCAAGCCGCGATCACGGGCATGCCACCCAATCGGACCCCCCAAGATTACTTTGCTTGCGGCGGTCGGCTACCTAGCGTGACAAGCGCCAGGACGGAGCGAGCGCGTTCGCAGAACCAATGCCGCGGAGTTGGCGGTTCGGTGATCAGGTCCAGGAGGCGGTGGGCATGTCGCTTTTCGGTGGGGGCAGTGTGGACGGCGCTGGTCGCGGCGCGAGGTCGTTCGTCCTCGCTGCGCTGCGGGCGCTGCACCTTGCCCCGCTGGTTGTCGCCGTCCGCGACGGTGACTACCCCGGGATCGGCTGCGGAAAGGTCACCTGGCGGTGGGGGCACGTTGGGTGATTGTTGGCCGAGGTCGTGGCGTATCAGGTCGATTGTTGGCCGGTGGGGCGACGGGACCTCTGGTAGGTCGGTCGGACCCGTCACGATCTTGCCCACATCACCAGCGGTCCCGTTGCCTGCGCAGTCTGTCATGACCACGACATTGACCCGAACGCTGATCGTGGCTGCCGGGGTGTTCGCCCCGGGTCATCTCGGCGAGTTGACCCGCTATTTGCCTTTCGAGCTGGTCGACGACGTGTTGGCGCAGACGTGCTGTGTTGCAGAGCGGCAAAGGCGTCCGGGCGCGGCCGCGCCGCGGGCCGCGGCGGTTCGCGAGATAAGGATCAGTCAGCGCAGGGCTGCGCAGGTTGCGGGCGGCGGTGACCGTCTGATTTCGCCGGCTGGTGCGGGTCACTAGTGGGCCGTACCGGCGCCCTCGAGGGTGGCGCCGGTACGGCCGATGTCTTAACGACCACGGTGATTGGTGGTCGCGGCCGTGATCAATTAGTCCTATTCTTCCTAATCGGATGTCATGGCATCATCAGTGTTTCCGTTGCGGCTCGACGAGACCGACCGGTACCTGCCGCGTCGGCTGGCGCTGAAGCGCGGCCAGTCGGCTAACGCGCTGGTGACCATGCTGGTGCGCGCGGAGATCGACCGTGTACTACCGGGAGCTCGGGGGGCCTACCAGCGGCGCGGTGAGGTCGCCGAGCAGGTGCTGCGCCGCCGGGGGATGGACCCCGACTCGACCGACTACCAGGCGGCGCGGCGCCACGCCCGCTCGGTCCTCGTCGCTGGCCATCGTGGTCTCCCGGCGCGGTCGGCTAGCACTGTGGTCAGCTAGGAGGAGTCCCGGCGTCGACGAGATCCAAACCCCCGCTCGGACTTCACCTGTGCTGCCCGCGCCGGGGCCGACAACCCGGCTCGCTGCGGCGCCGCCGATGCCGGACCCGCCGTTGCGATCACCACCGCCTCACCGGCACAAGTTGACCACCACCCCGGCCACGACGGCCGCTGCCCACCGGTCGAGCTCGACGACGCCTCCGAAGTCACTGGCGTGATCGGTGGTCACTCGAACAGCGGTTGCCCGTGATGCACACCGCCCGGTACGCGAAAAACATCCGCGCCCTATAGCCGTCCATGGCGCGGTGAGCATGGAGGGGAGGTGGGCCGATGTCTCCGCCCAGATACAAGCGCAACGCTGCGAGTCCGGGTTACGAACCCGAGCCGCCCGGCCGGTCGGGACCACCGACACCCAGCTCTGCCGCAGCCCCGACGTCACCGGTCTTGCGCAATCTGGATCTGCGGCTCCATACCCCGATCCCCGAGGTGGTGATCGTGCGAGTGGCCGGCACCGTGGACAGGTTCACCTCCCCGGTACTGGCCCAGCGCGTTGCCCACCAGCTCACCCGAGCCCCGCACGTCGTGATCGATCTGGGCGAGGTCACCGCCGTGGACCCCCGCGGAGTGACCGGACTGCTCAAGCTGCACCACCAAGCCACCGCCCACGGGACACAGATCCACATCGCCAGAGCCCTAGACCCGTGATGCGCTGCGCCCTGCGCATCACGGGTCTAGACCAGCTATTCACCCTGGAGCCAACGGCGGAAGCAGTAGTCGCGGACGTTCGCGCCCAGCCGCATTCCCACAGCGGCCCTCATGGCAGCGGCCTCAACCAGGGGGGTCCGGATGGGGGCATCCAGCAATAAACGGTACCGTAGTTATCAGTCCCTGTATCTCGCGTACCACTGGGTCGGTGCGAATAGTTGATCAATAAGCTGGCTCGTATTCCACGTGTCAGTTGTTGTTACCGTCGATCGCCACTGATTGCAGCGGCTGGTTATGCTCGGGCACTGCGCTTCGGATTTCGCGGCGAACGGTTGAAGCCCAATAACTGATCTGCGCGCGCCGACGTCAATGTCCGTGTGGGCGCTGGCCAGCGTTGAGACGCGCCAAATCAGGCTTCGTTGTGCACGGCCTGGTGGTGTCTTGCCACAGCGACGCCGCGCGATGCTTCATCCACTAGGGTAAGACTCCCCTTGCGTTCGCCACAACGAGTCATCCCAGGATGACGTTAAGCGGCCGGTTAACATTTTGTTAATTGCACGCCCTGTCACCGTAACGCCACTGCGAGTGCAATTCGAGCTTCCTGGCATGTTCGAGACCTAAACCGCGCATTGCGCGGTGCTTAAATCTGCCCAGCTGGCTCACTTGTGGAGTTATGCGTGGAGTTATGCGGCCCTTTCACCTCGGTCTCCTGTTTCTGCCATCTCACACAAAACACACGCTCCGCCGCATAAGAATGACTATTTTGAGGATGGGGCTATAAGCAGCTGTCGGGAGCGGCTTATGAAGGACCACCCGTTCTGGCCTACCGGCGACCTGAAGGGGGGCATGCGACGCCCGCAGGCGCCCCGCGTGGTGGCCCCGTGGGGCTCCTTCGCCGCTTGGGCCGCTGTGCATCGAACCTGCCACGAGGTGACACTGCGGTGCCAACGCGTCCTCACCCGGTATGACCCGGGCAAGGACAAGCTCAAGCACATCGCTGTTGGTGACCCGGATCCCGGCCCAGTCCGCGGTTACCAGGCCTGCGGGTTCGAATGGGCGGACGAGATCTCAACAGGCTTCGTTCTCTTCTGGCGCTGCACCCGGGCACAAGGACACCACGGCCAACACCTTGCCGGCACCGGCGAGCGGATCGCCGCTGTGCACCCCAACCCTGCCCAAGGGCATTCCGCACGCGACTAGAACACGAGCGCCCCAAACGATCAATTCCGGCTGAGCTGAGGGGAACCAGAACGAATTGAGGACAACCGTCTTGAAGATCAAGCTGCACCCCGGCGACGCTCGTCTCGCCACAACGGCGGTGTGCAATTGCTGCCACCGCATCGCCATTCGGTGCCAGGCCGGCGACCAAGTAGCTGACCTGCGCGCACTTACTAGCACGTGGTAGGCGAAGCGCTCGTGGTAACGGCCGATCAGCGCCGCGTCCACCGCCGGTTGACAGCCGGCCATGACCGATGCTCGCGGACCGGACGCCTAGCGGCTTAGCACAGTTGCCCGTCGACCTAGTTGTCCGGCGCGCGGAGCGCTGGCGGGGGAGGCTCTGCTGCGTAGCACGACCCAGATGCCCACCCGGCCGTCGTCAGGCTGCCCGATGGTCACAGTGTCCATGCACGCCTGCATAAGCGGATGCCGCGGCGCCGGTTTTCGTTGCCGCTGGTTGGTGGGCGCCAGCTGCCGTGGTCGCGCACGATGATCGTGACCCGGCGCTGGCCGCCCGGTGTGGCCTCGATCCCACCGCGGACCTCCATCACCCCGGCTGGTTGATCGAGATACGCGTGCTCGATGGCGTTGCTGACCGCCTCGCTGACGGCCAACACGATGTCTCGAGCTGACCCGATGGCCAGGACAACCCGGCAAGCCAGCGGCGCACCTGATGCCGGGCCACCGAGATCGCGATCAAGTCCGCGGGTAGCGCTAGCTGCAGTAGCCGACGCGACTGCGCCGGGGTTGCGACGTCACCCCCCGAGCGGCGCGTTTCCGAGGGTGGGGGCAACTGCACCGCAGGGATGATGTCTTCGGGGCTACCAGTCGGTGGCATCGCGCGCGCTATCGTTCCGTTGGTGGGTATCTCGCAACGTGGATCAAGCCACTCGTCGGTCCTCACCGTTCCACACCCGACCACGGCGGCCACGACCGGCGCCCCGCGGCGGCGATCAGGACGGCGCGAGCAGGGCATCCTCGACGGTGTCAAACAACGCCAGAAGGTCATCGCGCCCGGATCACCATGGCACGGCAAGCGCGCTGTACCGCGGCGGGACATCGCCGGCAACGGCGGTGTCCCGCTGTCCGTCCCAAGGGCCGGCTCCCGGTGGCCATCACCGCAGTGGATCTTGCCACCGCAGGTGATGTTTTGCGGGCCGAACTTGACGAGAACACCTGCCGTAAATCACTCACGCCCTATGAGGCCAGCCGGGCTCGGGAATGGCGCGCGAAGGTGCTAGAACCGACGCAACCCAAAGGCGGGCGCGGGAAAACCTCGTCCAACTTGGACGAAGTCTCGGCGGCTCGAGCATTGGGAGACCGGGCTTGATGTTCACGGAAAGTGTAGGATAGATACACTCTGTAATTGGAATCACCTTGTTGTCATACACTATAGTATAAATCACACAGCTATCATTCACCGGTTGATGTTACAAGGACGAACGAATCGTTCATCGGATGAGAACGAGTCACGTCTCGGCACGTCAAAGCGTGAAAGACAAGGCCTCCAAGGACCGAACCAACCGCACGAACGCCACGATCCGACAACGATCACGCTGGTCAGACGCCTGTTCGCAGCACGTGCCGAGCTTTGGTCACGTCCGCGGAGCTGGTGTATGAGAGGGCTCCGTGTGATCTTTTCTGTACTTTAGGCGGTGTGACTGGTCAGGTCTCCGGCGCGGCGAGTTGATTTCCGGGGCACCTTGTCGATCATGGTGGTGTGTCTGCCGATCGACGTCCGTCTTATGAGGAGCTTGCCGCGGAGAACGCGCAGCTGCGGGCGCTGGTCGAGGCGCTGCAGGCGGAGATGGCGGAGCTGAAGCGGCGGTTGGGTCAGAACTCGCGGAACTCCTCAGAAGCCGCCGGCGTCGGATTCGCCGTTCACCAAGCCCGCGCCGAAGTCGCTGCGGCGCAGGAGCGGCCGCAAGCCGGGTGGGCAGGCCGGGCATCCGGGGTCGACGTTGGCGCTGGTCGAGAAGCCGGACGAGCGGAAGCGGCACGAGCCCGGTCCCTGCACGGGATGTGGGGCGGACCTGAGGGATGCGCCGGAGGTGGGTGTGGATCGGCGGCAGGTGTTCGATCTGCCGCCGATGCGGTTGCGGGTCACCGAACACCAGCTCATCAGCCGTCGCTGCGCGTGTGGGGTCACCACCTGCGGCACCGCGCCGGAGGGGGTGAGCGCGCCGGTGCAATACGGGCCACGGATCACCGCGATCATCCTCTACCTCTACGTCGGGCAGTTCTTGTCCAAAAAGCGCACCGCGCACGCGCTGGCCGAGTTGTTCGGCACCCCGGTCTCCGAAGGCACCGTGGCGAGTATGACCAAGCGCGCCGCCGACGGCCTCGACGGGTTCCTCGGGCTGGTCAAGGAGCGGATCACCGCTTCGAAGGTGGCGGGTTTCGACGAGACCGGATTGCGCGTGGCGGGCAAGCTGCACTGGGTCCACTGTGCCCGAACCGGCAAGTACACCCTGATCACCTGCCACCCCAAGCGCGGCAGCGAGGGCATCGACGACGCCGGTGTCCTGACGAGGTTTCGCGGAGTGGCGGTGCACGACGCGTGGGCCCCCTACGACACCTACGCCGACGTCGAACATCAACTCTGCTGCGCCCACGCCCTGCGCGAACTCCAGGCCGTCGCCGACACCGCTGGCCCGGATGTCGACTGGTGCTGGGCCACCCAAGCTGCCGACGCGCTGGTGGCCATGCAGAAGCTCGTGACCGAGGCGATCGCCGCCAGTGCCGACACGCTCGACCCCGAGGAACTGGCGGACCAGGTGCGGCTCTACCGCTCCGCCGCTCAGATCGGTGTCACATCCACCGCCGTCCGCGCCACGAAGCTGATGAAGAAGCACAACGCGCTCGCCCGCAGGCTGGCCGACCGGCACGATGACTACCTCCGCTTCACCCACGATTGGCGAATACCCCCTGACAACAATGGCTCGGAGCGCGACATCAGGATGATCAAGTTGCGGCAGAAGATCTCCGGCTGTCTGCGCACGCTCGCCGGGGCCAAACAGTTCTGCGCCATCCGCAGCTACCTGTCCACCGCCGCCAAACACGGCCGGAACTTCTTCGACACCCTCGTCATGCTCGCCGAAGGCCGACCCTGGCTGCCCGCACATACGTAATCACGCGCGCGGCGAAGACCTGACTAGTTACTAGGCGGTTAGTGTTTCGGCTGTCACCACTGGTGTGGTGGGGGCTGGGTTGGGTTCGGCCGGGATGATGCGGATTCTGCTTTGGCGAGCAGTTCTAGGCACATGTAGCGGCGGCCTTCGGTCCATTCGTCGTGTTGTTCGGCCAGGACGGCGCCGACGAGGCGGATGAGGGAGGTCCGGTCGGGGAAGATGCCGACGATGTCGGTGCGGCGGCGGATTTCTTTGTTGAGTCGTTCCGGATTGTTGGACCGTAAGTATTCGGTGATCCCGTGGGTCGTTGGGATCGGCTGGTGCGCGATTCCGTGGGGCGGTATCGGGCTTTCTTGATCGTCTGCGACACGCCGTGGTTGGGTGTAACGCATGGGGTCGGTGAGGCCACTGTGATGTTCTGGGTGACATGGGTCCTGCGCGTGTGGTTGATGATGCCAGCGATGTGGTGGCCTATTGGCGTGAGCGTTCCGAGCGTGCTGAAGGCCGGCTTGCGGAGCTGAATGTCCGGGTCGCGGAGCTGTCGGAACAGGTCGCGGTGTTGAGCCGGATGCTGTTCGGCCGGTCGTCGGAAAAGACTTGCCCTGTCCCTGAGGGTGCGGATGAGGGCCAGGGGTCCGATGGGTGATGGCGCGCGGGAGCCTGGTGATCCCGGTCGGTCGCAACGGGGGCAGCGGGCAGGTGGTCCGGGGCATGGTCGCCGGGACTACTCGCACCTTGAGACCCGGGAGGAGATCCATGATGTGCCCGCTGGCCAGCGGGTCTGCGCATGCTGTGGGATCGCGTTCGAGCCGTTGGGTGCGCAGACCAGTGAGCAGATCGACTGGCGGGTGATGCTCACCCGGATCGTGCACCGGCGGTTACGGTACCGGCGTCGGTGTGACTGTCCTGGGGCCCGGACGGTGACCGCGCCACCGGCGGCGAATCCGATCCCCAAGGGCCGGTTCACCGCGGAGTTTTTGGCCAGACTGCTGTATGAGAAATACGTGCTGGGCCTGCCGGTGCATCGGATCGTGCGGTCGCTGGCCGCCGAGGGCCTGCGGGTGCCCGAAGCCACCTTGTGTGGGGCCCTGAAAGCGGTCGCCGATCTGCTGCTCCCGCTGGAACAGGCGATCGTGGCCCGCAACGCCCAGGCGGTGCACGTCCACGCCGACGAGACCACGTGGCGGGTGTTCGAGCAGACCGAGGGCAAACACGGCCACCGCTGGTGGCTGTGGGTGTTTTTGGCCCAGGACACAGTGGTGTTCACGATGGACCCGACCCGCTCGGCCGCTGTCCTGGACCGGCACTTCGGGATCGACCGTGCCGAGGCGGCGCTGGGGCCGGGACGGCAACTGATGCTCTCGACGGACTTCTACACCGCCTATCAGTCCCTGGCCAGGGTCGCCGGAGTCGATCCGCTGTGGTGCGGGGCGCACATCCGCCGATACTTCATCCGGGCCGGCGACGCACACGGGCAGCTGAGGACCTGGCGGGATCAGTGGGTGACGCGGATCGCGGACCTGTACGTGGCCCACCGGGCCATCGCGGCGACCACGGCCGGCAGCGCCGAACACACCCAGGCGCGCCAAGCCTTCGACCAGGCCCTGACCACGATGGACACCGCCCGCCGTGACCAGGCCGCCATCTACAGCCTGCATCCGGCGGCCAAAAAGGTCCTGGCCACCCTCGACCGGGAATGGGACGGCCTGGTCCGCCACCGCGATTTCCCCGACATCGCTCTGGACAACAACCCCGCCGAGCGGGCCCTGCGCACCCCGGTAGTTGGCCGCAAGAACTACTACGGCAGCCACGCCGAGTGGGCCGCCCACCTCGCCGCCCGGGTCTGGACCATCACCGCTACCGCCGAACGCAACCACCGCGAACCACTGAAATACCTCACCGCCTACCTCACCGCCTGCGCGACGGCACCAAGCAAAACCCCCCAAGGCCGGGCGCTGGACCCATTCCTGCCCTGGATCACCAACCCCACCCACGCCAACACCCAGACCAACCTCAAAACACCAACCGGGCCCTCACCCTAACCACGACCGGAAACTGGCCATTAGCCGATCACAACACCCGACCAGTTCCGGTCGGGTCCCTTGCATGCCCTCCCACGGGATCACCGAATACTTACGCCGCTATAGTTACACCATTTATTGACGAACTGTTTTAGCGCTGCTTGTATCTCTGGTC
>DASUVX010000090.1:0-6955 GCA_036378735.1 Pseudonocardiaceae bacterium
AGCTGGGAACCAACGTCGGGTACTGGATCGTGCAGGGAATGCGGGCCGCGCCCGGCGTCCGGTACACGGCGGTTGAGCCACACCCGACCTCGTTAGCGCTGTGCCGTGCCAACCTTGGCCTCAACGGGATCACCTCGGTCACGCTCGTCTCAGGCGCCGCAGTCGCCACGGTCGCCACTGTGGCCGACCCGGCGGCTGCCCACGCCCGGCTGCTCATCCCGCATGACCAGCTACCTGCACCCACCGTGGCGTTCGTCGACGGTGACAGCGAGCTGCCGGCACGCATGGCCGGACCGGTCACAGCGGCGATCGAGGTGCCGGCGGTCGACGTGCGGATCCTGCTCACCGGGGTGGACCTGCTCAAGCTCGACGTCGAGGGCCAGGAGCACGCACTGCTGGCGGCCGCCGAGGATCATCTGCGGGCCCACCGGCCAGCCGTTGTCATCGAGGTCCTGCCGGATACGGCGCAGCTGCGCGGGCTGCTCGCGCGGCTGTGCGCCGAGCTCGGCTACCGCTGCTATGTCCCGCAGCCGGGCCGGTTGGTGCGGCTGGAGCCCGGCCGGCTCGCGCAGGTCGCGTTGCTCGACGAGTACGGCGTCCAGGATCTGGTGCTGTCCGCCGACCCCGGCCTGCCGCTCACCGTCGCCGAACTTGACCTGGTCGGATATTAGGCTCCAGTTGCGGGATCGGAGGCGGCAAGGTGTGGGCACGGGCTGTGACGTTTGTCGCTCCGCGCGCGGTCGAGGTGCGCGAGTTGGAGGTGCCCGAACCAGCCGACGGGCAGTTGCTGGTGCGCACGCTGTACTCCGGTGTCAGCGCCGGCACCGAGTTGCTGGCCTACCGCGGCGAGATCGACCCGCAGCTGCCGCTCGACTCATCGATCTCCGCGCTCGCAGACCGGTTCAGCTACCCGTTTCGCTACGGCTACAGCTGCGTCGGCCGCGTCGAGCAGTCCCGGGCGAGCAGCAAAGAGGGGCAGGTCGTCTTCGCGTTTCACCCGCACCAGGACCTGTTCGTGGTCGACGCCGCGGACACCGTGCCGCTCGGCGCCGTCGACCCCCGGCTGGGCACGCTGTTCCCCCTGGTGGAGACCGCGCTACAGGTCACGCTCGATGCCGGACAGGTGCTGGAGCAGCTGGTCGCCGTCGCCGGCCTCGGCGCGGTGGGCATCCTCACCGCGACGTTGCTGCAGCGGGCGGGAGCCCAGGTGGTTGGCGCCGAGCCCAAGCCATGGCGGCGGGAGGCGGCCGCGGCACTCGGGATCCGCGCGGTGGCACCCGATGAACTCGAGCGGCTGGTGACCACGGAGACCGACGGCGCCGGCGTGCCGCTGGTGATCGAGGTCAGTGGCAATCCGGCCGCGCTCGCCGCCGCCCTGCCGCTGCTGGCCCACGAGGGCACTGCACTGGTCGCCTCCTGGTACGGGTTACGACCCGTCATGTTGCCGCTGGGCGGTGAATTCCACCGGCGGCGCCTGACGATCCGCAGCACGCAGGTGAGCACCATTCCCGCGCGGCTCGCCGGAAGCTGGACCCGCGACCGGCGCCGAGCCACCGCCCGCCGCCTGCTCGACGAGCTGCCGGTCCAGGGCCTCGCCACCCATGTGTTCCCTTTCGAGGACGCCGCGGCGGGCTATGCCGCGGTCGACCGTGGCGAACCGGGGCTGCTGCACGCCGCCTTCGACTACCGATGAAGGAGCGCCTCATAGGCCGCTAGGCAGCGGGCCGCGCACGCTTGCCAGGTGAAGCGGTCCATCACCTGCTCGCGGGCGTGACCGCCCATCCGGGCGGCGAGCCGGAAGTCGGCCAGCAGCGTCGCGATCCGGTCCTGCAGCTCATCGACATCGCCTGGGGTGACGAGGAACCCGGTCGTACCGTCGGAGACCACCTCGGGCAGCCCACCGAGCCGGCTGCACACCACCGGCGTACCGCTGGCCATGGCTTCCAGCACCGACAGACCCAGCAGCTCCGAGATCGCCACCTGGCGCCCGTAGCAGGTCAGCTGCACCGAGGGCAGCACGACCACCTGGGCGCGGCGGTACAGCACCGGCAGATGTCGCTCCGGGACCTCACCGGCGAACGTGACCGGCCGTCCGGAGGCGAGCCGGCGCAGCAGTCGCCCGTAGCCGCTCTCCGGGGGTTGCGGGTCATGGCCGCCAGTGCCCACGCACGTCAGTTCGGCGCCCGCCGGCAGCGCTCGGATCAGCCGGTCGACGCCCTTGTGCGGGGTCAGCCGGCCGACGAACAGCACCCCCGCCCGCCGGTCGGTGCCGTCGGGATGAAAGCGGTGCGGGTCGGCGCCTCCATAGATCACCGTTGTCTTGGCGGGCGGCGCGCGCAGCGTCTGCGCCGAGTACCGCGACACGGTCAGGAACCGATCGACCAAGCGGGGCAACAGCCCGCCCCAACCGCCGCCGCCCAACCCGTGATCGGTCACCGCCAGCGGCTGCCCGGACACCCGGGTGACAACCGCGGCCAGGCGGCTCGGCGCGCTTCGCAGGTGGTGTGCGTGCACCACGTCGGCGCCGTGCAGCGCTACCGGCAGGCCCGGCGCCAGCGGGTGAGCGGGATGGTGGCGCAGGTGGGTCAGCGCACGTAGCACACGCACCCGAAGCCCGCCCGGCTCCACGACCACGCGCGGGCACCGGCCGAAGGTCACCAACTCGCAGTCGACGTCGGTGGCGAGTGCGCGGGTAAGCTCGAGTGGGTAGCGTTCACCGCCACCGAACAGCCCTTCCCTCCCGAACTGTGTCGGAGCGACGTGGACGACTCGCATGCTGTCCGTCTCCTTGATCACACTCGGTGACCCCGAGCAGGTGACCGGCGGCTACCTTTACCACCTCCGGATGGCGGAAGCGGCTTCGGCACACGACGCCCGGCTGCGGTTCGTGTCCTTCCCCACGCTGCCGTTCCCCTTACCGGCCGCCCGCGCCGGCGTGGTTCTGGGACAAGCCTGTTCGGCCCGCACGGACGTCGTTGTCCTGGACAGCATCGCGGCAGCCTTTCTCGCGCCCCTTCTGGCGCTGCGCCGACCGGCGGTCCCCCTAGTCGCGATCCTCCACCAGCCTCCTGGCGGGATCGACCACAGCTCACCACGTGCCCGGCTACAGGCCGGCCTGGACCGGATCGCCTACCGCCGAGTAGCTGCGCTGGTGCTGGCCAGCGCCGCACTCGCCGGCCAGTTGCCGGCCGACCTGCGGGCCCGCGCGGTGGTGGTGCCGCCCGGTCGGGATGCTGGACCACCGCCACGGGTGAGCTGCGACCTGCGTCGCGGGCGGCGAGCGGCGGTACTGTGCGTGGGCAACTGGGTGCCGCGCAAGGGCCTGCTCGAGCTGCTCACCGCTGTCGCAGCCCTTCCCCCAAACGCCGCCACGTTGCACCTGGCCGGTCGCGACGACGTCGACCGGCGCTACGCAGCCCGCGTCCACGCCCGGCTGGCTCAACCCGATCTGGCTGGGCGCGTCGTCGTGCACGGCCCACTCGACCGCGCGCAGGTCGGCGCGCTCTACCACGGTGCCGACCTGTTCGTGCTGCCCAGCGTCCGGGAGCCGTACGGCACGGCTTACGGCGAGGCGATGGCGGCAGGGCTGCCAGTCGTCGGCTGGCGGGCCGGGAACCTGCCGCACCTGGCCACCCACGGACGGGAGGGGCTGGTGTTACCGCCGGGAGACGTCGGCGGGCTGACCGCCGCGCTGCGGCGGCTGATCGACGATGAGCCCTACCGGCGACGTCTGGGCGAGGCGGCCCGGCAGCGCGCGGCGGCCCTGCCGACGTGGGAGGAATCGGCCGGCCGGCTGTTCGCCACGCTGCGCGCGGTCGCCTTTGGTGACTAGGAGCCTCTGGTACCTAAGAGGGGCCTGGCACCACTTCGGAGACGTCGTGCACCTCGTTGAAGGCGAGCAACAGCGGGAACGGGCCGCTGGTGTCGATCCGGCACACCGCTGCGTCGAGAAGGTACATCCGCCAGGCCACCTCGTCGCCGACCCCCAGCGCCCAGGCGAGTGCAGCCTTGATCGGGGAGACATGGCTGACGACAACCACGTCGGCGCGGGCAGCGTCGTCAGCAAGCTCCACGCAGGCCTGCCGCACCCGCGCCCCGACCTCAGCGACCGACTCGCCCCCGGCGGGCACGAAGTGCGGGTCCTGCCACCACGTTCGCCAGGCATCTTCGGGCAGCGCGGTAGCCGGCTGCCCATCCAGGTCGCCGTAGTCCATCTCGATCCAGCGCGGGTCGATCACCACCTCCTGGCTGTCCGACCAGGCATCGGCGAGCACGGCGGCGGTCTGCCGGGCCCGCGATAGCGGGCTGGACACGAGCCGGGCTGGACGCGGAAGAGCCTCGGCGAGCGCGCACGCCTGCCGGCGGCCGGTCTCGGTCAACGAGGGGTCATCCCGGCCGAGCAGCAACCCGTGGGCGTTAGCAGCCGTCTGACCATGCCGAACGAGGATCAGCAATTAGCACCTCCCCACGCCGTACCACCTCCCACCCGTCGAGCATGGTGGCTGCGGAGATCTCTGCGATGGGGAACTTCCGTAACTATTTAGTCAACGAAAGTATATTCTAGAAGGGGAAGGCTCCCGTGGCAATCGGACGGGAACGGCCGGGTCCATTTGCGAAGCGGTAATTACCGGTACCGGAAACCGTCGAGGAAGCGGCGGAACAAGCCACCCTCGGGCGCCAACGCCGGGCCGGGCGGCGGTGCGGTGCGCAACTGGCGCGCGATCGGCTGGTCGTAGTCAGTCCTGGCAATGGCGTCGACTACCTGGGACTCATCAAAGCCTTCAGAGCCCTCGATCACCGGAACGAAGCCGACGAGGACGCCGTCGCGCATCACTTGCGCTTCGAGGCTCGCCGTCCCGTCGGTGTCCCACAGCGCCTCGCGTCCGTCGGGAAGCGACACCCGCACCCCACTCTCGTACGCGCCCGGCCTGACCAGATGCGCGTCCACACCCCGCTCGCGCAGCGCGTCAACCACCCGGCGGGCCCTGTTCTCGTCCATCCCCGAAATCTACCTATTGACCGCATTCAGCGGCCGCAGCGGGGTAATCGGCACCCGATAGCCACGTTGGGCCCGCTCAACGGCGGAACCCTAAGATGCCGGCGTGACGGCGATACAGGATCTGGTGGAGCGCAACTCGTTTCGCGCGGGTACCGGGCCGGGGCAGATGGCGTCTCCTCCCAGCCTGCACATTGCAGTGGTGGCCTGCATGGACGCTCGGCTGGATCCGGTGCAGCTGCTGGGGCTGCGCCCGGGTGAGGCGCACGTGATCCGCAACGCCGGCGGCGTCGTCACCGACGACGTCGTGCGCTCGCTGGCGGTCAGCCAGCGCAAGCTGGGCACCACAGAGGTGATGCTGGTGCACCACACCAAGTGTGGCATGGCGACGTTCACCGACTCCGACTTCTGGGCCGAACTTCACGAGGCTACCGGCCTGCGGCCGACCTGGGCGGTAGAGACGTTTAGCGACGTCGAAGCCGACGTTCGCCAGTCCGTGGAACGGGTACGGCGCAGCCCGTTCCTGGCGAATACCACGGCGGTGCGCGGTTTCGTCGTCGATATCGACACCGGTGATCTTACCGAGGTCTCCGCACCGCAACCGTGAACGCCGCACAGCTGATCGCCTGGTTCGACGCCGAGGCGCGGGAGCTGCCGTGGCGTGCGCCTGGCACCACCCCGTGGGGCGTACTGGTCAGCGAGGTGATGCTGCAACAGACCCCGGTGCATCGCGTCGCTCCGGTGTGGACCGAGTGGCTGACCCGCTGGCCCAGTCCATCGAGTCTGGCCGCGGAAACACCCGGCACCGCCGTGCGGGCCTGGGGAAGGCTGGGCTATCCACGGCGGGCGCTGCGGCTGCATGCCGCCGCCACCGCTATCGCCTCCCAGCATGACGACGTGGTTCCCGCCGAGGTGGACGCGCTGCTCGCGCTGCCCGGGATCGGCGCTTACACCGCCCGCGCCGTGGCGGCCTTCGGGTACGGCCACCGCGTGCCGGTGGTAGACACCAACGTGCGCCGGGTGATGGCCCGCGCCATGCACGGCATGGCGGACGCCGGGCCACCATCGACCTTCCGTGATCTGGCGGATGTGGATGGCGTGCTGCCACGCACCCAGGCCGCCCGCTTCAGCGCCGCGTTGATGGAGCTCGGGGCCGTGGTGTGCACGGCTCGCCGCCCGCGCTGCCCGGACTGCCCAGTGACCGCCGAGTGCGCCTGGGTACGCGCCGGCCGGCCCACCGGCACCTCCGCCGCCCGACCCGGGCAGCGCTACGCGGGTACCGACCGTCAGGTGCGCGGGTTGCTGCTCGACGTGCTGCGCGCAGCGGCCGATCCGGTGTCCCGGGCCCGGCTGGACCTGGTGTGGCAGGACGCGCCGCAACGGGATCGGTGCCTGGGCTCCTTGCTCGTCGACGGCCTGGTCGAGCAGACCTCCGACGGCCGCTTCGCGTTACCCGGTGAACGCTGACCTCGGACGGACAGCTGCGCTAGCGCACTGCCGTCTGCGTTTCGGGAGGCAGTGCATTTTACGGCGGGTTGTTTGGGTTTGCGGTGCCTCGTCAACTCCCATGGTGTCATCTGTCGCGGCGGACGAGGGCATCACTGCGGCCCGGGCTCATGGCCAGCGAAAGGGGGTTATCGTGATCCACCGACAGCGTGATCGTGACCCCGTGGTGATCACAGACGCTAGCCGGTCATCAGCTGAGGAACTGAGGAGTCGCGAGCGCCGTTACGCGATCTTGATGGCAATCCACATAGCTGGTTTCGCGTTGGCTGGAGCGCTGTACTACCTGACCTGGTGGTGGCTGGGTGTGGCGGTGCTGGCCGCGACGGGCGCACTGCCCTGGATCGCCGTGGTGATGGCCAACGACCGGGGGCCCCGCGCGCAGCGCGGGGGGCATCTGACGCGCAATGACTCCGATGCCCGGGAGCTGGACAGCCGGGAGCACATCACCATCGA